>NZ_BMOD01000002.1:0-300000 GCF_014646895.1 Deinococcus roseus | reverse complement strand
CCACGACCCCTACGCCGATGTGCAGGAAGCCCAGCATGAGTACAACCTCACCCCTGTGGAACTTGAACAGTTCCATGACCTGGATGCAGTGGTGGTGGCGGTGTGCCACACTTTCTACAAAGACCTCGGCTTTGAGAACATCATTTCCAGGCTCAAACCCCAGGGCGTGGTTGCAGACATCAAATCCCTTTTCATCAAAGAGCCTGAGCGCTCTGACCTGACCTACTGGAGTCTCTGAACCATGACCAAAATTCTCGTGACTGGCACTGCAGGTTTCATTGGATCCCACCTCGCCACCCGCTTTCTGGAGCGCGGCGATGAAGTCATCGGCATCGACAACGTCAACGATTACTACGATGTGCGCCTCAAGCACGCCCGCATGGCGCGCCTGGAAAAATACCCCAACTACACCTTCCACCAGCTCAGCCTGGAAGACCGTGAAGGCATTTATGGGGTCTTCGAGAAGGAAAAACCCCAGAAGGTGGTGAACCTGGCCGCCCAGGCCGGGGTGCGCTACTCCCTGCAAAACCCCCATGCCTACATCGACAGCAACGTGGTGGGCTTCACCAACATCCTGGAAGGCTGCCGCCACAACGACGTGGAGCACCTGGTGTACGCTTCTTCCAGCTCGGTGTATGGGGCCAACACCACCATGCCCTTCTCGATCCACCACAATGTGGACCATCCCCTCAGCCTGTATGCTGCCACCAAGAAGGCCAACGAATTGATGGCCCACACCTACAGCCACCTGTATGGCCTCCCCACCACTGGCCTGCGTTTCTTCACGGTGTATGGCCCCTGGGGGCGTCCAGACATGGCCCTCTTCCTGTTCACCAAGGCCATCCTGGAAGGCCGTCCCATTGATGTGTTCAACTACGGCAACATGCGCCGCGATTTCACCTATGTGGATGACATCGTGGAAGGGGTGGTTCGCGTCACCGACAACACCGCCCAGGGCAACGCCGAGTGGACCGGTGCACACCCCGATCCTGGCACCAGCAAAGCCCCTTACCGCATTTACAACATCGGCAACAACAGCCCTGTGGAGCTGGGGTACATGATTCAAACCCTGGAGCAGTGCCTGGGCATGGAAGCCGTCAAGAACATGCTGCCCATGCAGGCCGGAGACGTTCCCGCCACCTACGCAGATGTGGATGACCTGACACGGGATGTGGGCTTCAAGCCTGCCACCCCCATCGAGACCGGCATCCAGAATTTTGTGGACTGGTACCGTGAGTTCTACAAGATCTAAAACCATCGTGGTCCTCGCGGGCTATGCGCCTTCCCTGATCAATTTCAGGGGGCGCATGCTGCAGGATCTGGTGGCCCACGGTTACCGGGTGCATGCGGTGGCCCCTGAAGACGATGCCGAGGTGCGCTCTGTTTTGCAACAGTGGCAGGTGGAATACCACACGGTGCCGCTCAACCGTTCCGGGATCAGCCTGAAAGGGGACCTCAAGCTGTTTCAGGCCTACCATCAACTGCTGCAGCGCCTGAAACCGCAGGTGGTCTTTGCTTACACCATCAAACCCGTGATTTTCGGCTCGCTGGCTGCCCGCATGGCCGGGGTGAAAAAAATGGTTTCCATGATCACCGGACTGGGGTACAGCTTCAGCGCTGAAGCCAAATCCCATGTGAAGCTGATCAGCCGCCTGCTTTACCGCACGGCCCTCAGCACCAACCAGACGGTGATTTTTCAGAACCCTGACGACCGGGATCTGTTCTTGAAGGAAGGGCTCACCTCTGCAGGCAAGGTCCGCATTGTGAATGGTTCCGGGGTGGATGTCCAGCAGTTTGCTGTCCAGCCTTTGCCCGCCAACCGCAAGCGCTTCTTGCTGATTGCCCGTCTCCTCAGGGACAAGGGCATCCGCGAATATGCAGAAGCGGCCCGTCTGGTGCACCAGAAGCACCCGGAAGCCGAGTTCTACCTGCTGGGTCCCACCGATCCAAGCCCCAATGCCATCCAGCAAAGCGAACTGGATGCCTGGGTGCAGGAAGGCACCCTCAAGTACCTGGGCGCCACCAAAGATGTGCGCCCGTTCATTGCTGAGTACTGTTCGGTGTATGTGCTGCCTTCCTACCGGGAAGGCACACCCCGTTCTGTGCTGGAGGCCATGAGCCTCGGGCGGGCCATCATCACCACTGACACCCCGGGGTGTCGGGAAACCGTGGAAGACGGGGTGAATGGAAGGCTGGTGCCCGTCAAAGAAAGCGCTGGACTGGCCCAGGCCATGCTGGAATTCCTGGACCACCCGGAACAGGTGGAGCAGATGGCCCGCAAGAGCCGCCAGCTTGTAGAGGAAAAATACGCTGTGGAAAAGGTCAATGCTGTTTTGCTGGAGATCCTGCAATGATCAAGAGGCTTTTTGACATCGTGGTGTCCCTTTTGGCTCTGGTGGTGCTGCTCTTTCCCATGCTGCTGATTGCTTTCCTGATCCAGCGCAACATGGGTTCACCGGTGATTTTCTCGCAGGTGCGTCCAGGCCTGAAGGGACGGCCTTTCCGCATGGTCAAATTCCGCACCATGAAAAATGCCAGAGATGCCAAAGGCAACGACCTTCCAGATGCACAGCGCCTGACCCCCCTGGGGAGTTTCCTGCGCAAAACCTCCCTGGACGAACTTCCAGAACTCTGGAATGTGCTGAAAGGGGAGATGAGCCTGGTGGGTCCCCGTCCCCTCCTGATGGAATACCTGCCGCTGTACTCTCCCGAGCAGGCACGCCGCCATGAGGTGCGCCCCGGGGTGACCGGATGGGCGCAGGTGAACGGCAGGAATGCCATCTCCTGGGAAGAGAAATTCAGATTGGACGTGTGGTATGTGGACCACTGTTCTCTGGCCCTTGACCTGAAGATCCTGGTCATGACGGTGCAGAAGGTTTTCAAGCGGGAAGGCATCAGTGCTGCAGGAGAAGCCACCATGTCCCGTTTCACCGGGTCAGAGGGATCCAAGCCATGACTTCTGGTGTGCTGGTGGTGGGTGCAGGAGGCCATGCCAAGGTGGTCATTGACACTTTGCAGGCCATGGGCCAGACCGTCACAGGTGTGCTGGACGACCGCTCTCATCTGTGGGGTGGCACCGTTCTGGGTGTGCCGGTGCTGGGAGGCAGTGACCTGCTGGGTCAGGCAAAACAGGCTGTGATCGCCATTGGCAGCAACCAGGTGCGCCAGAAGATTGCACAGGCCCATCCCCATGTAGAATGGATTCGAGCGGTGCATCCCCGTGCCCAGATCAGCCCTTCGGTGCAACTGGGTCCGGGAACCGTGGTGTTTGCGGGAGCAGTGGTGCAACCAGACACCCAGATCGGGTCCCACTGCATCATCAACACCGCAGCCAGCGTGGACCATGATGGAAAGATTGAAGATTTCGTGCACATTGCCCCGGGATGTCACCTTGCGGGCAATGTGAGTGTGCTGGAAGGGGCATTTCTGGGTGTGGGCACCTGTGTGATTCCCGGAATGTCCATTGGAGCCTGGAGCACTGTGGGTGCTGGAGCCACCGTGGTTCGCCCTGTGGCCGACCATCTGATTGTGGTGGGCACCCCGGCCCGTCCCCGCACCACCCCCTGAAGGAGCAAAAACATGTTGGGAACCAAATGGGCCCCCTGGCCTCAATTTGATCAGGATGAAATTCAGAGCGTCACTGGCGTGTTGCAGTCGGGCCGGGTCAACTACTGGACCGGACAGGAAGCCCGTGAGTTTGAAAAGGAATATGCCGACCACCTTGGCATGAAGCACGCCATTGCGCTGCACAACGGCACGCTGGCGCTGGAACTGGCCCTCTACGCTTACGACATCGGAGCAGGAGATGAGGTCATCACCACCACCCGCACCTTCATTGCCTCGGCCAGTGCTGCGGTGATGCGCGGAGCCATCCCGGTGATTGCAGATGTGGACGCGGATTCCCAGAACATCACCGCAGACACCATCCGCGCCCTGATCACCCCCAGGACCAAAGCCATCATCGTGGTGCACCTGGCTGGGTGGCCTGCAGACATGGATCCCATCATGGAACTGGCTGCAGAGCACAACCTGATTGTGATTGAAGACTGCGCCCAGGCACACGGGGCTTTCTACAAGGGCCGTCCGGTGGGCAGCATCGGGCATGCTGGTGCTTTTTCTTTCTGCCAGGACAAGATCCTCACCACCGGTGGAGAAGGTGGACTTCTGGCCCTCAACGACACCGAACTCTGGAAAAAAGCCTGGGCTTACAAAGACCACGGCAAGTCCTACGATGCGGTCTACCACCGTGAACATGCCCCCGGTTTCCGCTGGCTGCATGAGTCTTTTGGCACCAACTGGCGGATGCTGGAAGTGCAGGCCGTGATTGGCCGTCTGCAACTGAAGAAACTGCCCCAATGGATTGAGCGTCGCCGCGAAAATGCTGCAGTACTGAACGAACGTTTCGCAAAATGGGAGGCTTTCCGACTGACTTTGCCCCCCGAAGACATCCAGCATGCCTATTACAAGTACTACCTGTTTGTGCGCCCGGAAAACCTGGCAGAAGGCTGGACCCGGGACCGCATCATGCAGGAAGTTTCCAGCCGTGGGGTGCCCTGCCTGTCTGGTTCCTGCTCCGAGATCTACCTGGAAAAAGCTTTTGTGGACCTGGGGTACGGCCCCGAAGAGCGCCTGCCGGTGGCCCGTGAACTGGGGGAGAACTCCCTGATGTTCCTGGTGCATCCCACCCTGAGCCCTCAGGACATGCATGCTTTTGCCGATGTGGTCGATGATGTGATGAAAGTTGCTTCCCGTTGAACGGTCTGGAGCATAATAGAATGTGTTGTAGGGGGTGACAATGCGCAGTGTGCATGTGAAGTTTCTGGTCGATTTGTTGATCTGGGGTGCCGCAATTCCCATTGCATTCTGGCTCAGACTGGGATCTTTCAACATTGATTCGCAATATTACAAGGCCATGGTGTACCTGACAGGCATGGGACTGGCCTACAAAGCCATCCTGATCCTGTATTTCCGCATGAACTTGCAGGTGTGGCAACGTTTCAGCCTCAGCGATCTGGGGACCCTTTTGAAAGCCGTGCTGGCTTCCTTTGTGATCAGCACCGCCATCAGCTTTTACCTTCCCTCGGTGCCCCGCAGTGTGCCCCTGATTGCTGTGCTGGTCTCACTGGCCAGCCTGACAGGCATTCGCTTTCTGGTGCGCACCAGCTACGAAAATGCCCGCAGGGTGGTCTCCATTGGTACAGGCACCTCCAGACGTGTGCTGGTGATTGGTGCAGGAGACGCAGGCTCGATGTTTGTGCGGGAAATGCTGCGTCACCCTGAGCAGGGCATGATTCCTGTGGCCTTCCTGGACGATGACATGTCCCTGAGGGGCAAGAGAATTCACGGTGTGCCTGTGGCAGGAAGCCTGGACCATCTGTCCATTGCAGCCCGCAAACACCAGGCCGACATGGTGTTGCTGGCCATGCCTTCTGCATCGGGAGATGTGATCCGCAAAGTGGTGAACGCATCCAAAGCAGCCAACCTTACCTACAAAGTGGTGCCTGCCCTCTATGACCTGGTGGGAGACCAGATCCAGATTTCACAGATCCGCGATGTCAATCTGGAAGATTTGCTGCGCAGACAGCCTGCAGAACTGGACATTGCCCGCATCTCCGATTACCTGAAGCAAAAAGTCATTCTGGTGACCGGGGCCGGGGGTTCCATTGGCTCTGAAGTGGTCCGGCAGATTGTGCGCTTCTATCCACGCAAAGTGATCTTGTTTGGACGCGGTGAGAACAGCATTTTTGTGCTCCAGCAGGAACTGCTGCGCAACTGGCCCGAAATCGAATTCATCACCCTGATTGGTGATGTGCGGGATTACGACCGTTTGCGGTTTGTGTTCCAGCAGTACATGCCCCAGGTGGTGTTCCATGCCGCAGCGCACAAACACGTTCCCCTGATGGAAGAATCTCCCTGTCAGGCCGTGCTCAACAACATTTTCGGCACCAAAAACGTGGCGATGTTGTGTCTGGAATTCCGCATTGAGCGCTTTGTCAACATCTCCACCGACAAGGCGGTGAACCCCACCTCGGTGATGGGAACCACCAAACGCATTGCAGAGATGATGGTGGCCACCTATGCCCACAAAGTGTCTCCCGGACAGGCTTTCATGTCTGTGCGATTCGGCAATGTGCTGGGTTCCAGGGGCAGTGTGGTGCCCACCTTCATGCGCCAGATCAAAGAAGGTGGCCCCATCACGGTGACCCACCCGGAAATGACCCGGTACTTCATGACCATTCCAGAGGCTTCCAGACTGGTCTTGCAGGCCGGAGGGCTCGCTGGTAACGGCAACGTGTATGTGCTGGACATGGGACAACCCGTCAAGATTGCGGACCTGGCCCGCGATTTGATCCAGCTTTCTGGAGCCAGAGGCATCGATGTGGAATTCACCGGGATGCGTCCTGGAGAGAAACTCTATGAAGAACTGCTGACCTCCAGCGAAGGGGTGGGAAAAACCAGCCACGAAGAAATCTTCGTGGCCAGTCTGGACAGACCCAATGAAACCCTTTTGATGGAGCGTTTAGAAGTGCTTTACCGGAGCGCCATGAAAAGCGATCACCGTTCGGTGCGCTCGATTTTGCGTGAACTGGTGCCTGAATCCACCATCAAACTGCTCACCTGAACGGGTTTGTGGTGGGCCAGTCCCAGGAAGGCATAAAACACCAGCATGGTGGCCGGAATGGCAGTGATGTGGGCATCGTAAATGCCACTGAGCAGGTAACCGAGCACCGCTCCTGCTGCAATGAGGGTTTCTGTTTTGCGGGTTTTTAGACCATGAATCAGGGTGTACAACAACAAGGCAGCGAAAAGGGCGATTCCCACCCAGCCCAGTTCGCTGCCGATTTGCAGGGAATCGCTGTGGGCGTAATTGACAAACTGCTGGTCCACGGAGGCCGTGGTCACCCGGGGATCCCGGCGGTACACTGGTGAAAGCACAGCAAACTGCCCCACTCCGGCCCCGGTGAGGGTGTGGTCATTCCAGATGCGCTTTCCATAGTCCCAGACGGCTGTTCTGCCCTCAAGGAATTTGGACCAGGAGTTGTTGAGGCCAATGTGCTGTTTGTTGTTCTCAAACCACTGCTGTCCAGCAGGACTGATGAAGAAACTGGCCCCCCACACCCCCACCCCCACAGCAACAGCCGTCAGGGCTGCGCCCACTTTCCAGTTTTTGCTGATCACCCACAGCAACAGCATGATGGGGAGGGTCAACAACACCACTGGAATGCTGCTGGAATCGGTTTTGAAGCTGATCCAGTTGGCATAAACCAGCAAACCCAGCACTGGCAGGGTGTACCAGTGGAACCTGCGAAACAGCAAGGTGCCCATCAGGAGGGCATTGCAGAAGATCAGGTATCCTCCAAAGTGAGCAGCATTGAAATAGGGTCCAGTCAGGGCAGGACTGTTGGGATTGGGAACCAGTTCTTTTTGCAAAGGGAAGTTGATGTGCTGAAGTTCTGTGTAACTCACGGCCAGAGAAAGCAGGCAGGACAGCAGAAAAATGCCCTGAAAGAATCCACTCAGTTTGCCACGGGCCAGGTAATGCACACTGAAACTGAGGCCCAGCACGGCAGTCCACACCCCCGCCCACATGAAGCCATCCTTGAAATACACGGCCTGGGTGATGCTGTACCAGATCCAGCCCAGAAAGGCCAGCAGCAGCAGCGTCCAGGTTCTGGAAAGTTGAACCTGCCGGTCCAGCAGCACGGTGACCAGGGTCATCAGGGTGGCAAGGCATCCCGCCACCACCACGATCATCATGCCACGGTCGGTGCCGCCACCACCACTGACGAAGGTGCTGCAGATGGCAAGGCTGCAGAGGATGACGCTCAACACCCTGAAAAAATGGCTGATCTTGCTGTTTTTACTCATGCAATTCTTCTTTCAGGCGATTGATGTTGGGGAGAATGATGGCAGCTTTGCTGAGATCATAAGCTTGCTGGTACATCTGCAAAGCTTCTTTTTTTCTGCCCAGTGCTTCCAGGTAAACGGCTTTCTCGTTGTAGTAAGCGCCTGCGTTGGGGTCTGTTTTGATGGCCTGTTCAATTTTTTGCAATGCATCTTCATATTTTCCAGAGTCGGCATAGATGGCTGCCCATTTGTAATAATAAACTGCATTGTTGATGGTCAGACTGGTGGCTTTTTCAAAAGAAGCATCCATTTCTTTCTTGTATTGATCTTCTTTTCTGAAAATCCACAAGATCCCATAAATGTATCCTCTGTTGGAATGGGCATCTGCGTTGTTGGGTGACAGGGTAATGGAAGTTTTGGATTGATCCATTGCACTGTCAAATTCAAAGTCTTTGAGCGACTGGGCACTCTTGCTGATCAATAAAGTGCTCTGGTACAGATTGATGTTGAAATAAGCAACATAACCAAGCAGAAATAAGATGGGCAATATCACAATTTTCAGATACTGCATTCTGTCTCCTTTGCTGTTTCTGGAAGGAATCAGGTCTCAGCCACTTTGCAGAGCAAAACCTCAAAACACTTCAAAACGCTGCACCTCAAAACGCTGCACACCACCTCAAGCACCTGAAAACAAAATGGCCGCCATCCGAAAATGGCGACCATGCATCATGTTGATGCTTATTTGGTGGGCGTAACGCCGTTCAGCAGGTCGCGAACAATGGCGCTGTTGCCACTGCTGACCAGGAAGGCCTGCAGGCTGCCAGCGTTGCTGAAATCAAACTTGCCAGAGTTCAGGTCAGCGGCCAGGGCTGCATCGTTCACGGGTTTGCAGGTGCGGAACTCCACAGCGGCCTTGGCCACCAGCAGGTTGGTGGCTTTCTCATCACCCAGGGTGATCAGGTTGTCCAGGGTGGTCTGCTGCAAGCAGGTTTTGATCAGGATGAGATCATACAGGGCCTGTGCACCCTTTTCACGAGGTGGCACCAGGCTGCGCAGTTGTGCATCGCTGAGCTTGCCAATGGAAGTGGCTTTGACCAGAATGTCAATCACTTGGAACCCACTCAGTCCACTCTGTTCGGATGCGGTTACAGTTTGCGCAAAAGCAATGGAAGTGGCAGGCCCAATGGCTGCGACCCCCAGCAATGCTGCGATGATCATGGCTTTCTTTTTCATTGAATACCCCCTTTAGGAATAAAACTACCCAGAGAAAATTGTACCACAAACTGGTACAGGCTTAGGACTGTTTTCGGACTTTTTCTGCTTCTGGACGGTAACTGTAATAGTAGTAGTAATACCCATCTTTGCGACTGGTGACTTTGTTGAGCACAAAGCCAATCAGGTGGCAACCAGCAGTACGGATGTTTTTGAGTGTGGCTTCCACATTGGCGTAGGTGGTCTGGTTGGCTTCCACCACCATCAGGATGCCCTGGGTGAACCTCGAAACAGTGAGTGCATCAGCGAGGGCCAGAATGGGAGGGCTGTCCAGCAGCACCACATCGTAACTCTTGTCCCAGCGGTCCAGCAATTCCTGCAATTTGGAATTGTTGATCACATGGGAAGCAGAGCGTTGTGGAATGCCTGCAGGCAACATGTCGATGCCCTGACTGACCTGCAAGGCCTGGGCAGCTTTGGGGTTGGTGAGGGCCGTTTGAATGTCCCGTGCGGGAACACTGGGATTGCTGTCTGCTCCGGGCAAAGAGTGCCATCCCAGAGGTTTGATCTGGGACCACACCTTGTGCTGGGTGGGTCTGTGCAAGTCCAGGTCCACAATCAGAACTTTGAGTCCAGAGTTGGCCAGACCTTCTGCAAGAGAAGCGGTCACGCTGGATTTCCCTTCACCAGAGCGTGAACTTGAAACCACCAGTCGTCTGGGGCCAGTGGTGCCTTCGGTGTAACTCATCAGGCTGACCCGCAGGAAACCAATGGCTTCGTAAAGCATGCCGGAGCGGGCACTTTCGATGATGCCCCGTTGCAGGGTTTTCCCGGTCAGCTTGGGCAGTTTGCCCAGCACGGGTGCACCAAAGTGGGTGAGGTCTTCATCCGATTCGATGCGTTTGCGCAGGGCATCCGAAATCAATGCGAAACCAGCAGCCAGGAACAGTGCCAGCAAACCAGCCAGGGCAGCATTGCGCAGGGGCTTGGGAGCAATGGCTTCTGAAGGCTCTTCTGCCTCAGAAACCAGGGTCAGGGTGCCCGTTGCAGCTTTTTCAAACACTTCGATCTGGGCCAGGTTTTGCATCACATTGGCCCGTGCCGTGATGAAGGTTTGCTGTTCGATGCTGTCTGCTTTTACCCCTTTGAGGCTCTGGTTCAGTGAAACAACCTGCTGTTCCAGACTGCTTTTGGCCCGGATCAAACGGGAGGTGGCACGTTGCAGGTCCCAGTTCAGAATGGCATCCACAGCCACATTGGCCAGCACCTGTGCACCCAGAGGGGTGCCTGCCTGCCCACTGATTTCGTACACACCGGTGAGCTGGTTGTCCAGTTTGGCTTTGACCCGCAAGAGCTTGAAATTGTTGCGTCTCAACTCTTTGTTGAGGGCCTCAATGAGGTTTTGCTGCTCTGCCGCAGGGAGTTTGCTTTTCTTCAAACCCTGGATGATCTGCTCGATGACGGTTCTGCCGTGAATGGCTTTTTCCACCGCTCCCTGGGGGAGGGGTGGTGCAGAAACCAGCGTGTTGTTCATGATGCTGTTGCCGGTTTCGGATTTGACAGCGATGACGCTGCTTACAGCTTCGTACTGGGGAGCTTGTTGTTTGCTGATAAAATAAGTCAATCCACCAGTGAGAGCTACGCTGATGCCAATGAGCAGGGCATTGCGGCGCAGGGTACCAAACAGTTTGACGATATCAATGTCGTCATTTCTTACGTTAGGGGTTTGTTCAAGCATCAGGAAAAGACCTCACGAGATGAAGCATCTACCCACTCTGGTACAGAACAGATGCAACAGGGACCGTTCTGACCCCATCTCCACACTCACCAATTGTTACACAAATGTGTTTAAAAGTCTGCTGCTGGGTCACAAAAAACCTTTTGAACAAGCCTTAAGACCTCCCGATTCAGATGGACATCTGACTTGAAATGTCGCAAAACCAGCTCGGTGGGAAGGTTGCCCACCAGATCATCTGCAGCAAAAGGACAGCCCCCAAAACCCCCCATGGCACCCTCAAACCAGCGGATTCCAGCTTGCCATCCTGCCTCGATCAGAGGGTCGGCATGTTCGGGGCGTGCATGCAGGTGTAAACCCAGTTCAGCCTTTTTCATGTGGTCCCTGAGCTGGTTACACAGTTGCTCAACCTGTTCAGGGGTGGCCACACCCACGGTGTCTGCCAGGGCAATGGAAGAGATGCCCAGTTCGAAAAGTCGATCTAGGGCGTCCTGTACAAGCTGGACAGACCAGGGATCTCCATAAGGATTGCCAAATCCCATGGAAAGGTAAACCACCAGGTTTTTGCTGGCTGCATCGGACTGCACCTTCAGACGGTGGACCAGTTGCCAGGCTTCGGGCAGCGTCTGATGGGCATTGCGCAATTGAAAGGTCTCCGAAATGGAGAGGGGAAAACCCACACTGGTGACTTTTGGCTGTGTGGCTGCGCGCTCCATGCCTCTTTCATTGGCAACGATGCACAGGTAATCCCTCCCTGCAGGATCGGGCAGTTCCCTGAGCACCTCTTCGGTGTCTCGCATCTGGGGAACCGCTTTTGGACTGACAAAGGAACCCAGATCCAGGTGGGTGAAACCCGTTTCCAACAGTGCATGGAGGTACTGGATTTTGGTTTCGGTGGGCACAAAATGCTCCAGGCCCTGCCAGGCGTCTCTGGGACATTCCACATATTTGATGCCTGCTGGAAAAAGGGTCTGGATCAAGCGAGCTTCAGTCATCCCTGTTCTCCTGCCAGCGAGGGGGACGTTTTTCCAGAAAACTCTGGATGCCCTCTTTCAGATCTGCGGTGGTGCGGGCCCAGGCATTCATCTGGGCAGCGTGGCTCAGGGCTTCTTGCAGACCCATGGAAGGCAGAGAAGCCAGCAGGGATTTGGTGCTGGAGAGGGCCACCGGAGAATTGCGGGCGATGTGTTCAGCAAGAAGGGTGGCCCTGCTGAGGGCCTGTCCAGGTTCGGTCAGGCGGTTGATCAGGCCCATGCGGTAAGCATCTGCGGCAGAAACCGCTTCTCCAGTCAGCAAAAGTTCACGGGCGTGTTTTTCGCCCACAGCACGCAGCAGGAAGACCATCACAATGGCGGCCACAAAGCCCAGTTTGACTTCGGTGTAGGCAAAACTGGCCTCGCTGGAAGCCACCACCAGGTCGCAGGCACTGGCCAGACCTGCCCCTCCTGCAATGGCTTTGCCCTCCACGGCAGCAATGATGGGTCTGGGATGGGTGTAGATGGTCTCAAAAAGCTGGGCCAGTTTGCGCGAATCATGCAGGTTGTCTTCGCTGCTGGCAGAGAGCAACTGGTGCAGGTTCTTGAGATCTGCGCCACTGCAAAACACCTTGCCTTCTGCGCACAGCACAATCACCCGCGTGGTGGGGTGGGTTTTCAACTGGTCAAAAGCCTCTTGCAGGTCCTGAACCATCTGGGGACTGAGGGCATTGCGGTTTTCTGGCGAGGCCAGGGTCAGGCGGGCAATGGGTCCATTGTGCTGGATGTGTAACATTCAGAACCTCGCAGGGATGGGATGCCTTTTTCAGCATGACAGATGCCCGCAAAAGATGCTCAGATGGGAAGCTTTCAAACGACAGACTGAAAAACGTATGACAATTTTACAACGATGCGCGTAAAAAGTGTAATATATTGAGACAATTCCCCGAGAAACCTGACCCCAGCTGCACCCAGCCTGGGCAGGACCAGTGTTTCCCAAAAAGGAGCAAACCAATGTGGTTTGACATCTCAAACGAAGAAAAAGCCATGGTGCTGAGCCTCAAAGACTACCTGCTGCAGAAAGCCGAACCCGGAGCCACCGAACGGGACCACAGCGGACATTTTCCGCATGATCTGGTGAAAGACCTTGGTGAAATGGGCGTGATGGGTGCCTGCACCCCAGAAGCGTACGGTGGATCGGGCCTCAGCACCCACACTTTTGCCCTGCTGATCGAAGAACTCGCCAGCGTGGATGGCAGCCTGTGCCTGACCGTGGCCAGCCACAACAGCCTGTGCCAGGGCCACATCCTCATTGCAGGGACTGAAGAGCAGAAGAAGAAATTCATTCCAGACCTCGCCAGTGCCCAGAAGCTGGGTGCCTGGGGCCTCACCGAAGCTGGAAGCGGCTCTGATTCTGCAGGTCTGCAAACCCGTGCCGTGGAACAGCCTGATGGCAGCTGGATCCTGAATGGCTCCAAAAACTTCATCACCCAGGGCTCTGTGGGCGGCACCTACGTGGTGATTGCCCGCACCGATCCCCCCAGAGAAGGCAAAGGCAAAAACGATGGCATCAGCGCCTTCGTGTTCAACCGGGACGAGGTTTCAGGTTTCAGTGTGGGCCGCAAAGAAGACAAACTGGGTCTGAGGTCCAGCGACACCGCCCAGATCATCTTTGAAGACATCCACCTTCCAAAAGAAGCCCTGCTGGGCAACAGGGGAGAGGCTTTCAAAGACGTGATGCGCGTGCTGGACGGAGGTCGCATTGGGATTGGCGCAATGGCACTGGGTCTGGGCAGGGGAGCCATGGAATACGCCACCCGTTACGCCCTCTCCCGTGCACAGTTTGGCAAACCTATAGCCCACCATCAGGCCATCCAGTTCAAGCTTGCCGACATGAGCACCGAACTGGAAGCTGCCCGTCTGCTGATCTCCAAAGCCGCCCACCTGAAAGATGCAGGCCAGCCTTTTACGGAAGCAGCAGCAAAAGCAAAACTTTACGCCTCAGAAGCAGCAAACCGCGCCTGTGACAATGCCATCCAGATCCTGGGAGGCTACGGTTACATCCGGGAATACCCCGTGGAACGCTTCTGGCGCGACAACCGCCTGACCCTGATTGGCGAAGGCACCAGCGAAGTGCAACGCATGATCATCGGGCGGCATTTGCTGGCCAGATACGCGGACTGAGCGGACTGGATCCAGGGCTGGACAGGGAAGGGCGAGGCATGCTGTCTTGTGCAGAACGAGGGACCGTAGCTTGGTCCCTCTGCACGCCTTGCCCCTACAAAACTACGCCTGCCTCAAAATCCCCAGCAGATGGTGCTTCGCGGTTTCCAGGTGCTCGATCAGCAGCAGACGGGATTTTTCGAGGTCCCGTTCGGTGCAGGCCTGCAGCAGGTTGCGGTGCTCCTGCTGGGAGGTTTTGTTGCGGTCCTCGCCGCCCAGATAAATGGCCATGTAACGGGCAGAGTTGGTGTGCAGCACGCGGATGGATTCCATCAGGCGGTTCAAATTGGCGGCCCCATACAGGGTGGCGTGGAATTCCCAGTTGAGTTCGGCCAGACCTGCAGGGTCTTCGGTTTCGTCCATCACGTCCAGCAAGCCTCTGGCCCGGATGAAGTCGGTGGGGGTGAGGCCATGAATGGCCCGTTCCAGAATGGTGGGTTCCAGGGCGATGCGCATCAGGTAGATTTCATCGACCTCTTCGATGGACAGTTCACTGACCACCGAGCCCCGGTTGGGGATGAAGGTGACCAGACCCTCGGCTTTGAGCTGGTATAGGGCTTCCCGGACGGGAATTTTGCTGACCCCGAATTCGGAGGCCACCTCGTCTTGCCGCAGAGGTTCCCCTCCCCGGTATTTGCCCTGAATGATGGCCTGTCTGAGGGCATTGGCGATCATTTCAGGGGTGCTGGATGGACTTTTGGTTTGAAAACCGCGTTTCATGTTCACCCCTTTTCAGTTCGCCCAGAGAGAGGGGCGGATTGGATGTCTAAATTATACGTGTATACGCTTTCTCTGGTGTGGGTGGCTGCGCTGGTGCAGGGCCAGATGGGTATACTTCAGGCATTGAGGTGAAGCCATGACCGTGCGCATTCTGGCCTTTGCGGGCAGCCTGAGAACCGAATCCTGGAACAAGAAACTCCTTTACGAAGCTTTGCGTCTGGCTCCAGACACCCTGGAGATCACCCCCATTGACCTGAAAGATTACCCCCTGCCCCTCTACGATGCAGACATTGAGGAAGCAAAAGGCCTGCCTGAACAGGCTGTACAGCTCAGAACCCTGTTGAAAGAACACCAGGGACTGCTGCTGGCCTCTCCTGAATACAACGGTGGCCTGACCGGAGTGCTGAAAAACACGCTGGATTGGATGTCCAGAAAAAACGGCACAGAGCGGGGTCTAGATCCTTTCATGCACAAACCTGCGGCTGTGATCACGGCTTCTCCTGGGCCTTACGGGGGAGCCAGATCTTTACAGGCTGCAGTGTTTTTGCTGCACCGTCTGGGTTGCATTGTTTTGCCAGACACCGTTTCTGTCACCAACTGCGAAACAGCCTTCAACGAGGCAGGCCAGTTGACAGGCAAGAATGAAAAAGCCCTGCAGAGGGTGGTGGACACCCTGGCCCGGATCACCCTTAAACTGAACAGTTGATTTAAGCAAGGGTGTGGGCTGCAGTGCACCAATGCATGGGAAAATGGGATTTCAGGATTTGCACGGCCTGTCCTGCTTCTTTTGCAGTGCGGGCCAGGGCAAAACAGGTGCTGCCGGATCCGCTCATCATGGGGCTGGTCAGGCCCGTTTCTCTGAGGGTCTGCAGCACAGCTGCAATTTCAGGATGTCTGGTGACCACAGCAGGTTCCAGTGCATTGAAGTAAGGCACATTTAGACGGTGTTTTAAAGCATGCAAGATGTTCGAGAGGGGAAGCTCTGCGGTGAATTCTCCACTCTGGTCCAGCCACAGGTAAGCATCACGGGCACTCACCTCGGTGCCTGGATTGACCAGCACCAGATGCAGTTCGGGCAATTCCACAGGGGTCAGTTTCTCTCCAATGCCTTCAGCAAGGGCGGCTTGCTGGATCAGGAAAAACGGTACATCTGCACCCAGGGATGTTGCCAGGGGATGCAAATCCATGCTGCTGGGATACAGTTCTTTTAAAGCCATCAGGGTGGTGGCAGCATCGCTGGACCCGCCTCCCACACCGGAAGCCAGAGGAAGCTTCTTGTGCAGGGTGATCCTGACTCCGGTTTTGATGTCTGCCGCACGCAGGTAAGCCTGGGCCGCACGGTACACGAGGTTGCGTTCATCGGTGGGGAGGTCTGCGCCTGTGACCTGCAGGGTCAGAACATCTGCAACCTCGAAGGTCAGGTCATCTCCGACGGAGAGGGGCACCATCAGGCTGTGCAGGGTGTGGTAACCATTGTCCAGCACCCCGGTCACCGAGAGGCCCAGATTGACTTTGGCCGGAGCAAAACGTTGCAGGATCTGGCTCATGAAGGGGTGCTCCGTTTCTGGTCCCAGAGCTGCGCAAAAGCGGTGGCCAGTTCAAAATCTGCGGGTGTGGTGACTTTGAACAGCCTGGAATCTCCCAGCACCAGTTCCACGTTGGAACCGTATTTGTTGGCCAGTCCTGCATCATCGGTGGCTTCAAAGCCTTCCTGCAATGCTTTCAGGTGGGCGTCCAGAATCAGCGTTCTGCGGAAAGCCTGTGGGGTCTGTACGGCCCAGGTCTTGCTGCGGTCCACCAGATACCCCCAGAACCCTCCCGAGGAATGCACCAGGGTGTCTGTGGCAGGCAGAGCTGCAGTGACAGCGCCACTCTGGATCACCCTTCCCTTGATGCGTTCCAGCACTTTTGCACCCAGAAAAGGGCGTGCTGCATCATGGATCAGCACAAAATCGGCTTCGGTGGCTTGCAGCAACCGGAACACGCTGTCCTGACGGGTGTTTCCTCCCACAATCTGCTTGACCGGGCTTTCGATGGACTGGCCTTCTGGCAGGGCCACCACCACCTCATCCACCAGAGGAGCGAGGTTTTCAATGGCGCGCTCAAGCAAGGTCTTGCCTTGCAGGTCCACCAGGGCTTTGGGGATGCCAAAACCCAGCCTGGACCCGCTTCCTGCTGCTGGAATCAGGGCTGCAAAACGTGGAGGGGTCATTTCCCGGTCCACCTTTGCATGCCTCCACTGTCCAGACCAAACTGATCCAGAATGCGGGCGGTCAGGAACGCCAGAATGTCCTCCACCTTTTCAGGGGTGCTGTAAAAACCAGGACTGGCAGGCAGAATCACAGCGCCAGCATCGTGGGCCCTGAGCATGTTTTCCAGCATGGGTCTGGGGTAAGGGGCCTCTCTGGGCACCAGCACCAGGGTGCGCCGCTCCTTGAGGGTGACGTGTGCAGCACGGGAGATCAGGTTGTCTCCCAGCCCCAGGGCCACTTTGGCCAGGGTGGAACTGCTGCAGGGCACCACCACCATGCCCAGCGTTCTGTGGCTGCCAGAGGCAATGCTGGCCGCCAGGTTGCGGTCATCGTGCACTTCTGTGGCCAGGTCCAGCAGTTCTTCTATGGACTGGGTTCCCTCGGTTTCCCACACCCGTTTTGCCCCCTCTGAAACCACCAGATGGGTGGGAACCTGCAGCTTTTTCAGGGTGCGCAGCAAATCCAGCGTGTAAGGGGCTCCGCTTCCTCCGGTGACGCCAATGACCAGTTTCATCAGGGAGATTGTGGCACAAAAAGGGGGACAATTGCAGCCGAGGGCCGAGGGCCGAGAGCAAAAGCAGCCTGCCTTGCATTTCTTTTGAAGGTGCAAAACACTGCACCTCATAAGCCTGGGATTGAGCAACAGCTGTTTCAGGGCCGATCAGGGCTTTGGCAGTGAGCCCTTGGCTCTCGGCCCTCGGCCCTTTTTACCCCAAAATCCTGTACAACTGAACCATGAACCTTTCAGAACAGGCCTGGGACGCTTTTGATGCAGGAGATCTGGAGCGGGCCAGAGATTTATACGAAAACCACCTGAGAGCCCACCCGCAGGATGAACAGGCCCGTTTTGGTCTGGGGTACGTGTACGTGAACCTGGGACTTTTTCAGGAAGCAGAGGACCTGTACCAGAAGCTGTTTCAGGAAGCTGTGGAAAAGCAGGATCCACGGGGCCACCAGGCCATGCACCAGATTGGGATGTTGCGCCGACTGCAGGGGGATTATGAGGGTGCCCTGACCGCCTTTGAGCAGGAAAAGCCATTGATTCCCGATGATGCCTTTCCGAGGGCCATCAACAGCTATGAACTCGGGATGTGCCATCTCAGGCTGGGGAACACCGAAAAAGCCAGTTTGGAACTGCACACCAGCCTGTTTTATGCCCAGAGAAGCACCGACCTGATTGCCCAGGCCTGCGCTTATCGGGGGATTGGAGAGCTGCATCTGGCGGAAGAAAATTACACAGAGGCCCAGCCTGCTTTTCTGGAGGCCCTGCGCTGTTTTGAAGCTGCCGGGGAAAAGCGAGGGGTGGAAGACATCATTGAGTACATCAGGGAGCTGGAAGAAGCCTCCAAAAATCAGAATTGAGGTCACCTCCTGGTGTGACGTGAATACGCCTACAGAAGAATTTTATTTGATATTCTGCATAAAGGAGACCTGAACATGCCCAAAGCTTATCTGGTGATGGACCGTGATTACATGTACACCGATGAAATCTATGCCCCCTGGTTCGAGGACAACATCTGCACCGAACCCATGCAGGTTTTTGACACCCATGAGGAAGCCGAGCAACATGCCAGAACCCTGGCCCTGCCCCGTTTTCGGGGATTGCGGTTGCAAGATTACGCGCTGGGGTCAACAGAACTGTTGACCTCACTTCCCTTGCAGGCTTTCTATCAGAAGCTGGCAGAGGCCCTTGGGGATGCTTCCATTTTTCAGGACAGCAAGAAAAACCCGAAAACGGCCTGGATGGACATTGAAATCCCAGCCCACCTCTCTGATGAACGCCTTCATCAGGTCATGGATGTGCTGGACAGAATCCGCTTTTATGATGTGGTGGAAAGCACCACAGAAGATGAAGCTGCACTTGAGCAGGCCAAAACCCTGATCAACGCAGGCGTGGTGGACCCTGAAGAAAAAAACTTCCGGGCATACCGGGTGCCCGAAGATGAGATTGCCCAGGCCGTGCAGCTTTTCGGATTGGAATTTGAACCCTTTGATGGAGGCCTCTGATGGCCCACCCCTACCACCACGCCCGCAGTTCTGCCCGCAAATTCGGTGGCATCCCTGAAGACTACCTGGAGGTGCACAGCTGGTTTGACCAGACCAAAGCATCCTGGGCAGACTTGCGTCACAGGGCCGTGCTGCACTCCAGTTTCGGCATTTTTCTGTGCGAGCAGGTCTTTGGGGTCACCCTCACCCGCAAATCCGACGGCAAAGTGGTTCCCACCCGATTGATCGGTGAGCAGCATGTGATCGAAGACCTCGGAAAAATCCCCACCCTGCAGGACTGGCTGGAAGATTTGCCCTTCAAGGACTGGATGCTCAGAGGGGCAAGACCCCTGAGCAGGGAGCTTGGTGAGGAGGAAGCCAGATCAGAGTCCTGAGGGTCAGATCCCCCTGCAACTCGCTTTGCTCGTTGGTTCCCCCTTAACGAAGGGGGATTTCTCTCGTCTTACACCCATCCCCCAACGCTGACGGGGGACAGCCCTGAGCTTTAGCGAAGGGCAGGGGGATCTCACCCTCAGTGCTCCCAGAAGAACATTCCAATCAAGCGGGGGATTTAACCCTCAGAACGTTCAAATGCCCACCCCACCACCAAAAAAACCTACAACCACCCCTTCTCCCGTGCCATGCGGGCGGCTTCCACCCGGTTGCTGGCCCCAAGTTTGGAAATGGCTTCCGAGAGGTAGTTGCGCACCGTGCCTTCTGAAAGATGGATTTTCTCTGCGATCTGGCCCGAGGTCATGCCTTCATGGGCCAGACGGAGCACCTGTCGCTCTCTGTCTGTGAGGGGGTCCTGATCGGTCCAGGCTTCTGCGGCCAGCATAGGGTTGATCACAATGCCTCCTCCGTGCACCCGCCGGATGGCCTCTGCCAGTTCATCTGAAGGGGCATCTTTGAGCAGGTAACCTTTGACTCCGGCTTCCATGGCGCGGCGCAGGTAACCTGCCCTGGCAAAGGTGGTCACGATGATCACCCGGGTTTTCGGGAGTTGCTGCTTCAGATCCTGGGCCAGTTCCAGACCGGTTTTTTCGGGCATCTCAATGTCGGTGATGACGATGTCGGGTTTGACCTCCAGGGCAGCCCTCAGGGCCTCTGTACCGTTTTTGGTGGCGGCCAGCACCTCGATGTCGCCTTCCAGTTCCAGCAGGGCTTTTAAGGCCCCCAGGATCATCACCTGGTCTTCGGCAATCAAGACCCGGATCATGCTGTGACCCCCTGGATGGCCTTCTGGGTGTCTGGATTGCCTTTTGGAATGCACACTTCAATGACGGTTCCAGACTGGTTTTTCACAGTGAATTTGCCTCCGAGGGCTTCGGTGCGCTCACGCATGCCTTTCATGCCGTTGCCCACCTGCTGGCCCACCCCAACCCCATCGTCGATGATTTTCAGCAGGATGTTGCCGCGCTGTTCTTCCAGGGACACCTGGCAGTGTTTTGCCCTGGAGTGCCGGATGATGTTGGTGATGGCTTCCCGAAAAATCAGTTGCAGGGCGCTTTGCTGTTCCATGCCCAATTCCACTTCAGACACCAGATATTCCAGTTTGATGCCTGCAGCATCCAGGGCGATTTTGGCCCGACCCAGTTCGCTTTTCAGGTCGGTGCCCTTGTAACCCTGCACGGCCAGTCGCACTTCTGTGAGGGCCTCTCTGGAAATCTGCTCCACTTCTTTGATCTCTGCTTTGGCGCGTTCCGGGTTGCGTTCAATCAATTTGGAGGCCAGTTCGGCTTTCAGCACAATCACGCTGAGGGTGTGGCCCAGCAGGTCGTGCAGGTCACGGGCAATGCGTTCCCGTTCAGCAATGCGGGCCAGGTTTTCTTTTTCCTGCTGCAGGGTTTTCATGCGAATGCCAGATTCCATGGCTGCATACCCGAAGTGGTTGCCAATCGCCACCGACACCGAGAGCAGCATGATGGTGATGAGTTCTCCGGCGGGCACCCCCTTCACGAAAACGCTCCACAGGAACACCGCCAGCACCGCAGCCACGGTGCCAATGCTGAGGGTCAGGCTGCGCTGGAAGGCCCCCAGGCTTGCTGCATACACCAGAAAGGTGGTCCCATTCCAGCCAAAAAAGGGCATCCCTGCGAAGAACATCATGAAGCACCACAGCACCGCCAGAATGTTCCAGTAAGGGAAAGTTTCCAGCGGGCGCTGGGGTTTGAAGGCCCGAAACACCCAGAAGTACAGCCACAAGAACACCAGCAGCATGCCTGTCCCCAGCAGGTAATCCAGGGGACCACGGGCGTCTTTGATCAGGTTGGTGATTGGGAAGGTCAGGAAGAAAAGCCACGCCACGGGCATGAATCGGAACATGGTGTCTCGTCGGGCGATCATGGTGCCTCCAGTTTAAACCTCCCCCCGGTGCATCCGACAGGGGGGAGGAGGGATGGGGATGGGTGCAGGCTCAACCGAAGTTTTTGCCTTCATCCCTGCGGAAAGCCACCAGGGCCAGCAGGAAGAACAGTGCGCCGTAACTCAACAGCCAGATCCAGTGCACCAGTTCGGTGGTGTCGCTTTTGGCCCCGATGCTCATCCAGCCAATCTGTGCGAAGTGGTAAGCGGGGGTGTAAGGGGCGATGTTGCGCAGGAATTCGGGCATGAATTGCAGGGGCATGAACAGACCGCTGGCAAAACTCATGGGCAGGAAAATCAGGTTGGCAATGCCTGCAGCACTGTTGGGGCCACCCACATAACCAATCCACAATCCCAGGGCCACGAAAGCCGAAACGCCCAGCAGCAATTTGCCCACGGTTTTCACGAACAGCAGCACATCGTAATTCAGGTGCCCCACAAAGCTGGCAAACAATCCCAGCAGGATGATGATGAAGATGCCTTGCAGCAGGGCATTCACAATTTTGCTGGCAAAGTACAGCATGGGATTGAGGGGGGTGACCCGCATGAGTTTCTGCCAGCCCAGTCCGCGTTCTGCAGCGATGGACACCCCGAAGGCAAACAGCGAGGTGGAAATCAGGGAGTAGGCACTGAAGGAAATCAGGATGTAAGTGGCGGCATTCACGCCTCCCAGTTCATTTTTGGCGTTGGGCAACCCGAAGATGGAAAAAAACATCACGGGGAACACCAGGGTGGGAATCAGGTAGGCGGGCAGGCGAATCAGGCGGATCAGTTCAGAGTAAACCAGGTACAGGAAACGGTTCATGGGGTTCCTTTCAGAATCAGGTGTGAGATCAGTTGCGAGCGGTGATGTTCAGGAAGGCCTCTTCCAGGCTGGCCTTGCTGACTTCCAGATCGGTGATGTCGTGCTGCAGGATTTCCCGCAGGGCGGCCTCTGGAGCGCGGGTGTAGACCTCGTTCACCCCGTTGATGTTGACGCGGGTCACGCCGGGCAGGTTCTGCAACTGCTGTTCCTGCACCTGACCATGAAAACGGATGCGGGTGCCTCCCACCTGCTCTTTGATGGCTCTGGGGGTGCCCTCCACAATCACTTTGCCGTGGTCAATCACCAGCACGCGGTCTGACAGGGCATCCGCTTCTTCCAGATGGTGGGTGGTGAGGATGATGGTTTTGCCTTCGCTTTTGAATTTGCGCACGCTGTCCCAGAATGCAGCTCTGGACTGCACATCCATGGCCACAGTGGGTTCATCCAGGAACAGCACATCGGGGTTTCCACACACACTGAGGGCGAAACTCAGGCGGCGACGTTGCCCACCCGAGAGGTTGCCGCACAGGCGGTCTGCAATCTCGGTCAGGTCTGCCATGTCCATGATCTGCTGAAAAGGCAAAGACCTGGGGTACAGCCTTCTGAACAGCTCCACCGCTTCTTTGACTTTCAGGGTGGCAGGCAGATCGCTTTCCTGCAGCATGGCTCCCAGACGCGCTCTGGCCTTTGGGATTCGGGGGTTCATCCCGAACACTTTTACAGTTCCACTGCTGGGGGCACGCATGCCCAGCATGATGCTGATGGTGGTGGTTTTGCCTGCACCGTTGGGGCCCAGAAAGGCCACCACCTCCCCCTGCTGGGCCGAAAAAGTCACGCCTTTCAGGGCTTCTACGTTTCCAAAATGTTTTTTGACATTCTCAACTTCGATGGCTTTCATGCCCTCAGGTTAAAGGGCAGGCTTTTTCTGCAGTAGTCACGGCTGTCAAGGGATGGAGGTGACAAGTGTCACCTTTGCAGAAGGCAGAAGGCCAAAAGAGCTTTTGCCAATGTCTGATGAGAAAACCATCTTTTTGAACATTCCCTGTTTGTTGATTCAGCCTTCTGCTTTCTGCCTTCTGCCCATTTCCTGCCACATCACACCCCAGAGCCCTGTGATAAATCATACTGAGGATGAACGTGTGCCTGTCAGGAGGCGATCTTCACATGAACCTTCCCGAATTTGACCCGAGTCCGGTTCCGAACCTCCCATCCAGCCCATGGGTGCAGCGCCTGCTGGATGTCAGCACCGAGGGATTGTTGCTGCTGGAATTCCAGCAGCTCAGCTCTGACTGGATGGTGACTTATGCCAATGCCAGTGCAGTCCGCCTCACGGGGATGCCTGCAGCGGCCCTGGTGGGAGAGAGCTTCAAGCGGCTCTTTCCAGTGTCCGAATCGGACCTGGCCCGCATGCCCCAGGGCATGGAGCTGAATGCTGGAAACCACCAGCTCACCATCACCCCGCTGGACAGTGCGGTGCTGGCGGTGGCATGCAAACCCCTGCATCCATCGCTGGACCATTTGCTGGACCAGACCGACAGCTTCCTGAGGGTGTACTCCACAGAAGGCACCTGCACTTATGCTTCACCCTCGGTGCAGCGTTTGCTGGGCTACAGTGCAGAGGAACTTCTGGGCCTCAAACCGGAATCCCTGATTCACCCCGAAGACCACCGGGTGATTCACTCAGAACACCACATCAATCTGCAGGTTGAGGACCTCGGAGAGGAATTTCCTTTCGAGTACCGCATCCTCAACCGGCATGGTGAGGTGCGCTGGGTGTCTTCGCGTTCCCGTAAGGTGCTCCGTTCTGCGGGAGGTCACGATTACCACCTGACCACCAGCGACATCACCTCCCGCAAACAGGCCGAACTCGATGCCCAGGAGCGCCAGGACCGCTATGCTGCCCTGCTGAACCTCACCTACCACTTCGAGACCGTGACCGATCCAGATGACCTTGCCACTGGTGCCTTGAAAGCTGTGCTTCCCCTCACGGAATACCGTTATGGGGGCTACATCAAATTCGTGGACCAGCAGGCGGTGCTGCACTGGAACACCGGAGCAGCTGGTGGGCCTCTGGAGCATGAATTGCAGGGCATTGCCCAGCGCATCAACAAAATTCGGTTCCTGCTGATGTTCCGCAAACTGGGGCCGCAGCTGTACCAGTCGGGCAGCACTTCTGCGCTGGACCACCTGCTGGGCAACACCGAATTGTGGGCCAGTTTCGGGGTGCTGCCCATTCATGGCAACGGCGAGGTGCTGGGTTTCCTGCTGCTGGGTGCCCCTGTGCGCATGACCGCTTCCGAGGCCACCCGCAAACTGCTGACCGTGGTTTCTGAGCGGGTCAGCCTGACTTTTGGCCGTCTGGTGGACCTTGCCAACCTCACCCGGGCCAGAGAAGAAACCCTGAGGGCCATGGGTCTGGTGCTGGAATACCGGGACTTTGAAACCAAGGGCCACACCGAGCGGGTCACGGAACTGGCCGGAAGGCTGGGCCGCCGCCTGAAAGTCAGTGAACAGGAGCTGGACGACCTGCGTCTGGGCGCTTACCTGCACGATGTGGGCAAGGTGGCCATCTCCGACATGGTGCTGCTCAAACCGGGCAAACTCACCGATGAAGAACGCAAGCACATCCAGGAACACCCCCAGGTCGGATACCACCTGCTGCAGGGCATCCCCACCCTGCGTCCCAGTGTGCTGGATGTGGTTCTGTACCACCAGGAGCGCTGGAATGGCACGGGCTATCCTGAAGGCCTGAGCGGCAAGAGCATTCCCCATCTGGCCCGCATCTTTGCGGTCGTAGACGTGTACGACGCCCTCACCAGTGACCGCCCTTACAAGAAAGCCTTCACCTGGGAAAATGCCTGTGAGATCCTGCAGAAAGAATCGGGCACCTTCCTGGATCCCGAAATCACCGGGGAATTCATCCGCATGATCACCGAATCGCAGGCTTCCTCTTCACGGTCCTCTGCAGACTGAGCTGCCTGAAACCACCTGAGCCTGCCCGAATGGCTTACGGCAATTGCACATTGTCTTTTCTGAGGGCCAGAACCTAAAATTGAAACATCAGCCTGACCGTGGGACTGATGGGTGACTTCCGAGACAAGCCTTTGTAGCCTGAAACTTCCGTCGCCCTGCACCCTCCCCGGTCAGGCTGTATTTTGTTTTGATGGGTTGCGAACAGCCCATCCCAAGGAGACCCTGATTTATGGACATCACCCGCGAAGACCTGAGCCTTTTCCTGAACGCCTGCGCTGCTGCCACCTCACAGCAGGAATTTTACAGTTCAGAACAGGAGCAGCGGGTGTCTCTCAGGTTTCTGCACCAGTACATCTGTGGAAATTACCGCACCCTGTATGCCAGAACGCTGGCGGCAGGCCTGAACCACCACAACCAGCAGGAGGTGATTTACCAGCTTCTGAGCTCCGGGAAAGATTGTCCTGCAGAATTCAGACTGCTGGAAAACCGTTTGATCACCGCTGCCTTAAAACAGCTTCCTCCGCAGAGGGCCTGGAAACTGTTGCAGCGCCTGCAGGGGGGGAAAGTCAACAACCGCCGCACCCGCAAGGTGATTGCTACCTTCATTGCTGGCCGCAAAGACCTGCCTTTTGATGCCCTGAAGTACCGCCGCAAAGTGAAAGCGGCCATGCAGCATGCCCATGTGAAACCCTCGGGTGAGGTGTCTGCTTTTCTGTTTGAGGGGATCAAAAAGCCCTTTGTGACCCCGTTGCTGGAACAATTCAGAAGGGCCCATTACAGCAAAGAAGCCCTCTATGATTTGCCTTATTCCATTGCAGAAGGGCTGGCTGCAAAGCACCAGATTCCCAGAGCTGAGTTTTTAAAGCGCATTGAGGGCAAAATGACCGACCGGGAACGCCTGCGCCTGCAAAGCAGCAGTGCAGGCAAAATCCAGCTGAATCCCGAAAAGCTCAGCCTGACTGAGCTGTGTGTTTACGTGCTGGGCCTTACCCTGGATGACCGCAGAAACAGGGAAGAGGAGCTGACGGGTTTTCTGCAGCGCTCTGCCCATGCCATCCTGCGCCAGAACGGCAAGTTGCCCCTGCCAGACCACAAAATGGCTGCGATTCTGGACAACTCCTATTCTTCCAGTGGCTCCAGGGTGAAGAAAAACCGCCCTCTGGCGGTGGCCCTGTCTGTGGATGTGCTGCTGCAGAATGCCTGCAAGGATTACCGCGCTTTCTGGACCCGCCCTGTCAAAAAGCAGTTGCTCAACCATGCAAAAGGCCAGACCTTTCTGGCAGAACGCCTGCTGGATGCCCTGGAATGGGGAGCACAGACCGTCCTGATCGTCAGCGATGCCTGTGAAAATGATGTCCCCGGAGCCTTCGAGCAAATTTACCAGGGGTACCGCCAGATGGGCGGAAAAGCCCAGATTTTTCACCTGAGCCCGGTGTTTGATGCCGAAAATTATCAGGTGAAGCCGCTGGTCAAAGACCTTCCTGCGCTGGGCCTGAGGGCAGGCGAGGATCTGGGGACCACCCTGGCTTTTGCCCGCTTCAGCACTGGAAAAAGCACCCTGCTTGAACTGGAAACCTACCTGCAGGGGCGTGTGGACGCGCTGCTTTCTGCTGCAGGAGGACTGTCATGAAAATCAACGACACCCTCAATCTGCAAGGCCTGCGTGCTGCCCCCTCCCAGGTGTGTGGGGCTTTCAGGCTGGTGCCCCTGATCCGTGAGAAGCCCTGTCAGGACGTGCGCATCACCCATGAGCGTTACCAGCAGGACCTGAGCCGTGTCCAGTTGAATGACGGCACCGAATACTGGTCTTTCATTCCCCACGGGTACATTCTGAACTGGGCCAAAGGCAACGAGGCAACCATCAGCTTTGGGGCGCAGCTCAGCAAAGGCACAAAAACGGACAGGTTTGCTGGAGGTTTCACGGTCACCACCCACCAGCGCATGGTGAAACGCCAGAATGCCAATTCGGTGCGCCTTTTGCCCCTGCACCTGAGCATGGAGGCTTTTCTGGCCCTGTATTTCGGAGGGCCTGACATTGCCTGGCTGGAATACTCCCGTTTTGCCAAACAGCACGGACTGGGGATTCGCAGTGAAAGGGCAGTTTCCGGGCGCTCACTGTTCATGTTTGAAGACGCTTTGCGCACCTTTGAAATCCACGAAGGGCAGGTGGGTGTTCTGATTTACACCGCAGAAAAACTGGCCAGTGCTTTTGTGGTCCCCACACCCGAGGATTACCGTGCCCTGCACCAGACCCTGCTGGACGATTTTTATGGAGAATTGATTTACCAGTACGCCCTGTGGTCCCAGGCCCAGGATTTAAACATCAAACTGGAGGTGGCAGGCAAAAAGACCCTTGCAGAACTCCGTCAGGCTTTGCACGCCGCCCGAGACCAGTGGGCAGAATTCAGCACCCGGGTGATGGGGCTGGATTTGCTGCAGCGCAACATCATCGGAGAAACCATCTACAAGCCTGCACAATTGCGCCTGGAGCGTTTCATGACCGAGCTGGACCTGAATGCCACCAACACCATCGGAGAGCGCCTGGTGCGTTCTGACGGCGAGGTGCTGTACCTCAAGACCTTCCAGCTGGGCGCAGACCAGACCAAACGGGCCTGGTGGCTCTCGCAGCTGTCCAGGCACCACTGGCACATCGGGCAAACCGCTGAAAGCCTGAACATGACTGCTGAGGAAGTGGTACGCAGCCTGAACCGGGCTGGATTTGGGTACCTGCTCAATCCCCAGATCCTGCAGCAGGCCCTCAAGAAAAGATGATTTTGCAGCAGGAGGCCTGTGCTGGGCCTCCTGCTGTCTTTTGCTGGTCCTCTGATTGCGAGGTTCCTGCCTTCCATATCCAGAAAAATCCCCTAAAATGTCGTGTATGGACTTCCTCACCCCGGAGCAGTTCCAGAACCTTCGTGCTCCCCTCACCCGCGATGACAGCAACGAAGTGCTGGAACGCCTCAACACGCTGTTTGAACATGACTGGAGTCTGGAGCTCGATGTCTTCGACGTGGAACATCCCACGGTTCGGGCGCGAATTCGCATCCGCCACATCACCCGGGATGGACTGGGGCAGGCAGACACCCTCAGGGCAGCAGAAAAACAGGCTGTCCTGAATGCTGCACGGGTGCTGGGCATGGGAACAGGCAACCCCGATGAAGCGCCCGTCGTTGCATCCTCTGAACCTGCACCTCTTCCAGAGAAACCCAAAGCCCACCAGCACATTGATGAACTGATGCAAAAGTGCGGCGAACTGGGTCTGGGCAAGGAAGCCGCCAAATTGATGCTGGAATTCAAAGGCTACGGAGCCACCCTCGACGACAGCCGCAAATTCTATGTGGCCCTGCGCGAACTGCTGAAGAAGAACGGGCACCATGCTTAAGATTTATGCCATCGGAGATGTGCATGCCAGCTGGGGAGACCTCTGGCGGGCCCTCAAATCCACCCCCCTGATCGACGACCAGGGCAGCCCCACCGCCCTGATGAAAACAGGCGATTATCAGTTGATCCTGACCGGCGACCTGATCCATCCCAAAACCCAGATGGAATATTCCCTGATGACCGGGATCGACAACTTTGACCCGGAGAACCCCCAGCACCTGTCCAGTGCAGCCCGTTCCCAGATCCGGGAACTGAACCGCCTGAAAAGAACCTATGATGCTTGTAATGGCAACATGCACATCCTGTTTGGCAACCACGATGATGCTGCCCTGACCCACAAATTCAGCCTGGGCTCGGGTTTTGGGACCAAGCACAACGAGTTTGACCCCGAAAAAGGGGGCCGGGAATTTCCCGATGAGCTGAAAGCCTGGGTGGCCAGCTTTCCCAGAGAAATCATTGTGGGCCGCACCCACTTTGCCCACGTGGGACCCATGCCCACCCATGCCATCTTCGATGAGTTCTTTTACTCCAACCGGGAGCACAAAACCTGGTGGGAGAAAAACCCGGAGTGGGTGCCCATGTTCGGGTACGTCTTTGGGGTGTATGGGCACACCGTGATGAAAGAGGGCATCCATCTGGACCCTGAAGAACGCCTCGCCATGATCGATGCGCTGGACACCGGTCAGATTCTGGAACTCACTTTTGGCCCGGATCTGTCCCAGAAACCCGAAGCGCGCATCCTGAGCTTCAAATCTTGATGGTGCTGGCTGCATTCCGGGTGTAACAGCAGGGAGGGCAGCTCTGGCCGATGGGCCAAATGGCCGGGGGTGTTGACATAAATCCTGGGGTCATATATAGTTTTCTTCGCTGAAGGGCACGCCCGGAAGCACAGGAGTGGTCCGGTAGTGTAGCGGTTAGCATAACTGCCTGTCACGCAGTAGGTCGCGGGTTCAAATCCCGTCCGGACCGCCACCCTGGCAAGGTAGCTCAGCTGGTAGAGCAAACGACTGAAAATCGTTGGGTCGGCGGTTCAAATCCGCCCCTTGCCACCACAGAGAAGCACAGGATTTTTATCCTGTGCTTTTTTTGTTGTTTGCTCCAGTTGGGTCACATTTTGCATGGGTTTCATGATGTGCCATCTCTTTGCTGCCATGCTGAGAAGCACCCATGAAACACCATCTGCTGATCTGTCTTTTGCTGGGCGTCCTGTCCCAGACTGTTGTGGCCCAGGGTGTGTTGCCCCTTTCCAGAACCACCTGTCCTGCCAGCCATCCCATCAAAGGCAACCTGAGCAACAGGGGAGAGAAAATTTACCACCTGCCAGGGGGAGCCTACTACAAAAGAACGTACCCGGAACGCTGTTTCAAAACCCGTCAGGAAGCCGAAAAAGCCGGGTTCCGGGCCAGCAAACGCTGAGGCCGCAGACAGCAAAAAAACCCGAAGGGGGTTCGGGTTGTCGAAGTGGGCGAGGATCAGAGTTTTGGGGAGGGGGTTTCCTGCAGTTCGCGGGACTCCAGAATGACGATCCAGCGGGCCAGGAGCAGGAACGCAGCGAGCAAAGACAGCACAATCCAGATCATTTGAGGTCACCACCTTGAGAAAATGGGAGAGAGGACGCCTGTGGACTCGGAACTTCTTGTTTGTTGTTCCTATTTTATACAGCAAAGTCTTACAGAAAACATACATTTATTTTTCAATTACAGAAAACATACAGCTGAAGGGAGGGTTTCATGCAGCACGCATTTGAAGACAGGCATGCCCACAAGTGCATTTTTCTTTTGTGACCTCAAAAACAAAAATCCCCTCTCCGACTTTTCTTTGTGGGAGAGGGGATTTTTCTGGAGCCAGAGGTCGGATTTGAACCGACGACCTACTGATTACGAATCAGTTGCTCTACCCCTGAGCTACGCTGGCACGCTGTTTTGGTGTCTGGCACACACTTGGAGGGCTTTGCAGACGGCATGTAGTGTACCACATGACCTGCCTGTTGACAATGTGCCATCAGGCTGTGGTGGTGCAGGCATGGGCCTGTAAACCATTGGTGCAGGTTCATGCTGAACCCTCTGGGCTGCATTGCTGCTCAAAATCATTCCAGGGCTGGAATTTCAAACCCTTCACCGCGCATGTGCAGAACGGCCTGACTGACCACAGATTCCACGATGGTGTCCAGGTCTGCATCTGCCAGATGGTAGGCAATCACTTCTCCCCGAAAGATGGCCTGAAATTCCTCTGCCTCCTTGCGCCGCTCAGGTCCCGAATACTCCTGGGTTTCCACCCTTCGGTTGGTGTTGTCTTTCCAGGCGAATTCCACATCCAGGCTTTCCAGGTATGCCACCCGCTCGAAGAAAAAGGGACTGAGCAGGCTGCGCCAGTTTTGTTTTTGAACGTCGGTGATCATACCTGATTTTATTGCTTTTGCTGGCTTTTGGCAGAAGCATGCTTCACGATGCTGGGCTTCAGCGACACCAGCAACAGGAGCCAAAGCATGTTTCAGGTTTTGCAAGGCCAGAACCCGCCACGCTGCAGAAACAGATTTGCGAACTGGACGGCATTCATCTGCATCCGGGAAGATCCTCAGGATGCACCTCTGGGTTTCCCCTGAAAGGCCCCTCAGGGGAACACCGGAGGTGTGTTTTGGACCCGGAAAGGGTGCCAGAATGCGGTAACATCAGGCATCTGAAAAGCGCTTACGAAACCCGGCACCTGATCTGTGCGGACATGGATCCACCAGAATACCCCCTCAATGTTTCAGGAGTCACCATGCAGCAAACAGCAGCAAATTTGACCCTGCCCGAATACCAGCGGCTTTTGCTGGCCCTCACTCCGGCTTCTTCGGAGGTGTTGTTGCTGGGCATGGTGCTTCCGGTGGAACAGATCAAGGCACTGAAAGATGCGGGCATTCCCCTGCGCTGGCAACCTCTGGGGGCCTGCTACACCCTCAGAATCTTTGAAGAGGCCGCCAGACTGGTGCTGACGGCCTCCAGAATTTAAAGACACTCAGGTTTCAGCGGTTTCAGGGGTGACCAGCTCGGTTTCTGGTCCTTTGATGCCAAGTTGGCTGGCCAGTGCCAGTGCACCCAGCAGGATCATGCCTGCACCACTCCAGAAGGGACTGGCATGTCCTGTTCGTGAATACAGCTGACCCGCCAGGGCAGGACTGAACACCTGGGTGAGGGAGTTGAGGGCCTGGCTGCCGCCCTGCACCCTTCCCTGGGCTTTTGGCCCTGCAGCCCTGGAGGTGAGGCTGCCCAGAGAAGCGGTGAAAATGCCTTCTCCAATGGCAAATGAGCACACACTGAGGTACAGCACCCAGCCACTGGGATGCCCGGGCAGCAGGGCCATGCCCAGCATGCCCAGCAAACTCAGGCTGAGACCCAGCAGTGCCACACCGCTTTCCTTCAGCATCTTGATGAGCCAGCCCAGCAGGAGCCCTTGCACCACGATGTCAGACACCCCCACCACAATGAAAACGGTGCTGGTCTGGTCAGGACCCCAGTGCAGGGTGTCTTTGATCAGCACAGCCAGGGTGGTCTGCATCATCACGAAAGGCACCATGAACAGCACCCCCGAGATCAGGAGCAGTCGGATGCCAGGCAACTGAAACAGCGACACCATCTGGGTGAGGGGATTGAGCTGCGAAAACTGGATGTGGGCACGGTTCTCTTTTTTGTGGCTTTCAGGAAGATAGAAGAACCCCCACACCACATTCAGCAAGGTGACTGCTGCAGCAATGTAGAAGGGGGTTTCCAGGCTGATTCTGGAGGCCAGACCGCCGACAGCAGGACCGATGATGAAACCACTGCCAAAAACCGCTCCCATGATGCCAAAGTACTTGCCGCGCTCCTCTGGGCGGGTGGTGTCTGCCAGAAAGCCAAAGAGGGCACTGAAGTTCCCTGCGGTCAGACCGTCAATGATGCGGCCCAGAAAGAGCACCCACAAAGCACCTCCCCAGCCGAAAATCAGGTATCCAATGGCCGAACCCAGCAAGGAAAACAGCAAGATGGGCCGTCTGCCGTACCGGTCAGAAAGGGCACCCAGAACCGGTGCAGCAAAAAAGGAACACAGGGAATAGGAAATGGTCAGCCAGCCGATGGTGGCGGCAAGCTGGTTCTGGTCTGTGAGGTATCTGGCCACCAGAAAAGGCAGCACAGGGAACGCCAGAGAGATGCCCAGAGAACCGAGGAAAGCACTGATGAAAACAAACAGCAATGCATTTTTGGTGGGAGGGGGGGTTGAATCTGTCATGCAGCCAATGTAGCAAGGGTGCCCTGCGTGGCACTTGAAAAAAAGCGACATGCCCAGGCTGTAAATGGCTTAAGTCATTCTGCCTAGGGCTTAGAATGACTGGGTTTTTCTGTGTTGGACATGTGCAGCTTGGAGTGGTGCTGGGCTGCATGGTCCCTGTGCAGCAGGTGTTCCTGCACGTGCCTGGAAAACTCTCCAGGGGTGATGTGGGTGAACCCCCGAAACTCCCGGCAAAAGTGGGCCTGATCTGCAAAACCCAGCTCAAAGGCCAGTTCGGTCAGGCTGATGTGCGGATTGACCCACAAAGCATTGTGGGCCTCCTCAAACCGGATGATCTTGGAAAGGGTTTTGGGAGTGATGCCCACGCTGCTGTGAAACTGCCGTTCCAGCTGGCGCACAGACACCCCATGCACTTCGGCCAGTTCGCTGATTTTGCCCTGGCCTTTCAGGTGGTACAGGCTCAGGGCGGCCTGGATGCCTGCATTGCCCTGAATGTCCTGCAGGGGCAAACGCTGCAACAACCAGGCCTCAATGGCCTCCAGGGCTTCCTGAATGGCATTGAGCTGGATCAGGGCCAGCACTTCTGCTGACAGGTGTTGCAAAGAGGCTTGCAGGGGCTGGAAGAAGATGTCTTGCAGGTTCCGGTCTCCTTGCAGCAAGGCCCTGGCAGCCCAGGGGTACATCTCCACCCCCACCACGCGGGTGAGGCCACGGGAGACAAAGCGGATGGGTTCTTTCTGAAACCCCAGCATGTACATGTTGGGCAGCGGTCCCGTCCACTGCGAGGAGGCATCTGGAAAGAAGGCCTCGCCCTGATAGAAACACAGTCGCACCAGACGCTCCGGGTAAAAACGGTGTTTCTCGGTGCGGGTGGTGTGAAATTCCTCCATGCTCCAGTAACTGCGCACCTGGTTCTGCAACGCCGGATGGGGATCGTATTCCCGATACTGGTCCAGAAACAGAGGGGTGTGCAGGTCTGCATTGAAAGGCTGATCTGTGGCAGGCAATCTGGCTCTGGGCATGGTGTGAAAGGGGTCACAAAGGCTCAAAAAGAAAGTTGCGCAATGCTGAAGTGCACCAGCAACACCTCCAGCATAACGCAAGCTTTGCGTCTCAAATGATCTTCAAGTTGTTTTCCCCATGGCCTGCAAGTTTTCAGGGGTTTCAGTGGTGCTTGGGGTTCATGGGGCGAGAATGGGTGTGCTTCTGGACTGCTTCTACAGCAAGCAAAACCAGATAGAAGATGGCCGTGCCGACCACGGGTGTGGCGAGGAGCAGAATCAGGGTTTCCATAATTTACAATAGTGCCCCTGGCTGAAGGCAGAAAGTCAGCAATCTTGCAACATTGCTCCAGTCCCCATAAGTCACTCATTGTTGCTTGAAATGCAACCATTGATACGGTTTTTTCATGCGCTGAAAGAGGGTTTTTTTGAGTATCATGCTTCTCATGTACAATTTGCACATCATGCTGATCAGCGGCAATTCTCAGGAAACTGCTGGGGTGGTGCCCATGGGCCTCAGGGCATAAAATGGACCATGACCACTGCATTTGCAGACCTGTTCTCCACACCGGAATTTCTGGAAAATCCCTACCCCATTTACCGTGAGTTGCGCAATCAGGCCCCTGCCTACTGGTACCCGCACAGTGGCCTGACCGGGGGCATGTGGTTTGTGACCCGCCATGAAGACACCGAAATGGTCCTGAAAGATTTGCGGTTCACCAAGGACATTTCCAGGGTCAGTGCTGTGCCCCAGCAGCTCTCCCGGCACATGCTGGACGCCGATCCACCAGACCACACCCGCCTGAGGGCCCTGGTCAGCCAGGCCTTCACACCCAGGGTGGTGGCCAGTCTGGAACCCAAGATTCGCAGCATCACCGAGGATCTGGTTTCGCAGATCAAAAAAGGCCAGGATTTTTCCCTGATTGAAAGCCTGGCCTTTCCGCTGCCCATCATTGTGATTGCTGAATTGCTGGGGGTTCCAGACCGGGACCGCCACCTGTTCAGGGACTGGTCCTCACACCTGATTGATGGGGCAGACATCCTCACGGTCACCGACCCGGAAGCAGGCCAGAAAGCCCAGATGGCCCTGGGCAGCATCTTCAAATACTTTGATGACCTGATCAAGGTGCGCCGCCATGATCTGCAAGACGATCTGGTCAGCCTCCTGATTGCTGCAGAAGACCAGCAGGGCAAACTGACCCACGGGGAAATCCTGGCCACCTGTTTCCTGCTCTTGCTGGCAGGCCATGAAACCACCATCAATTTGATTGGCAACGGTTACCACGCCCTCACCCGTTTTCCAGAACAACTGCAGCACCTCCGGGACCACCCGGAGCACCTTTCTACAGGGGTGGATGAAATGCTGCGCTTCGATGCTCCGGTGCAAAGGGCCACCTTCCGGGCCGCACTGGAAGACCTGGAAATTGCGGGGCAGGTGATCCGCAAAAACCAGCAGGTGGCTGCAGTGATCGGAGCGGCCAACCGGGATGAACGGGTGTTCCAGAACCCTGACACCCTGGATGTCACCCGCACCCCCAACCGCCACCTGGGATTTGGTCGGGGCATCCACTTCTGTCTGGGGGCACCGCTGGCCAGACTGGAAGCCCAGATTGCTTTTGAACTCCTGCTGCCTCTGGGCCTCCCCAGGGTGGTGCATCTGGAACGCCGTCCCAGCACCATGTTCCGGGGTTTTCGAGATCTGGTGCTGTCCTGGTCCTGAGTGTTCAGGTCCCAGGATCCAAACCAGAGAAAGCCTCCAGATGGAGGCTTTCTCTGGTTTGGGACTCAACTCAGGGTCAGTCCAAGCTTCTCGATGTATTTTGCCTGCAGTTCGCCATCCCGGTATTGTGCGCCTGCGCCCTGAAGCTGCAAATGGGTCAGTTCCTGCACGCCCACCTCCAGGCCGTGAACGCTGGGGGGGATGTAAGCGTAAATGGTGCGCCACACCCGGGAATCCCACACAGACTTGCGGGTCTTGCGGTTCAGAATCCCAATGTCTGCAGCGAGGCCATACTGGTGCATGCTTCTCAGGCGGCTGCCATCAAAACTGGTGACCCAGTGTTGGGTGCTGTTTTCAGAGAAGAGTTTTTTCTGACGGGTTTTGTTTCTGCGGGTTTCCAGCACCCGGAACTCGTATTGGGGGAATTTCTGCTGGGCAGCTTGCAGCCAGCGTTCCAGATTCTCTCTGAAATCGGGGTGGAGCGTTTCAAGACTGCTGACTTTTTGAGCTTTCATGCCTGTCTCCTTCAGTCCAGCAAAGATCATGTGTACCTTCATTGTGCGGCAAGTCATGCAGCTTGAAAAGCCTGAGGTATTACACCTGCAGCATCCCGGTCCTGAAATCTCCGGTGGGACTGCCCGAGCAGGCCTCCAGGGTGCGGATCAGGCGCTCACGGGTGCTTTCGGGCAGGATGATCTCATCCACCCACAATCTGGCGGCAGCGTATCTGGGGTCGAGTTCCTGATCGTACTTGTCTTTGACCTGTTCAAAGAGGGTCTGCAGGTCCTCGTCTGTGGGCTCCTGCCCCTGGCGCTTTAAAGCCTGCAACTGGATGTCCAGCAGGGTTTTGGCTGCAGCATTCCCGCTCATCACGGCGTATCTGGCACTGGGCCAGGCGTACAGGAAACGGGGGCCATAAGCCTTGCCATTCATGGCGTAATTGCCTGCCCCGTAACTGCCCCCGGTGATCAGGGTGATTTTGGGCACCACGGTGTTGGATACCGCATTGACCATCTTGGCTCCCTTGCGGATGATGCCCTCGTACTCGCTGTCTTTGCCCACCATGAACCCCGTCACATCCGAGACAAAGATCAGGGGAATACCCATCTGGTTGACCTCCATGATGAACCGGGCAGATTTGTCTGCGCTGTCCCCGTAAATCACCCCACCCACCTCGATGCGGGTTTGCAGGCCAGGCACGTCCGATTTGAGTTTCTTGCGGATCACCTGACGGTCATTGGCCACCACACCCACCGGATACCCCCCGAGCCAGCCCAGAGCGCACACGATGCTCTGGCCGTACTCGGGTTTGTATTCCTCAAAGTGGCTGTCGTCCAGCAGGGCTTTTAAAACCTCACGCACATCGTAGGGTTTGCTGCCATCCAGGCTCACGGTGTCCAGCAGGTCTTTCTGGGACTGGGGTGCTCTGGGGGTTTTGCGTTTCTGTGCCCAGGGCGCGGTGTATTTCTGGGTCTGCATTTCGGCCAGAGCACGGATTCTGCGGATGGCGCTCAGGTCATCTTTCTCCTTGTAATCCACCGTTCCAGAGATCTCTGCATGCACAGAAGCCCCTCCCAGGGCCTCTGACTCGATGTTCTGCCCGATGGCTGCCTTGACCAGTGCTGGACCGGCCAGATAGAGGCCTGATCCCTCGGTCATGATCAGGGTGTCGCACATCACAGGAAGGTAAGCCCCACCTGCCACACAGTTTCCCATGATGGCTGCAATTTGCGGGATGCCCAGGGCGCTCATGCGGGCATTCAGGTAAAACACCCGCCCGAAGTCGTCCTGGTCCGGGAAGATCTCGTCCTGCATGGGCAGGTAAACCCCGGCAGAATCCACCAGGTACACCACCGGAATGTGATTCTCCAGGGCCATGGTCTGGGCCCGGATCACTTTCTTGGCGGTGATGGGGAAAAAAGCCCCGGCTTTCACGGTGGCATCGTTGGCAATGATCATCCAGGGTCTTCCATGCAAATATCCAATGCCTGCCACAGTGCCCCCGGAAGGGCATCCACCCACATCCTGGTACATTTCAAAGCCTGCCAGGGTCATCAGTTCGTCAAATTCACTGCCTTCATCAATCAGGTGCGCAATGCGTTCTCTGGCGGTAAGGCGGTTTTTCTGGTGTTGCCGCTCCACAGCTTTCGGGCCGCCCCCTTGCCGGGTGCGGGACACAGTTTCCTGCAGGGATTTCAGGGCGTCCTGCCAGCTTTTCGGTTGTGAACTCATGGTTAAAGTATGACAGATTTTATGGATGGCGTGAGGAAAATGTCATATTTTGGCAGAAAGCAGAAGGCAGAAAGCAGAAGGCTGGCGGGGACATGGAAGCTGCCGAGGGCCGAGAGCCGAGGGCAAAAACACGGTTGACTGTTTTCTTTACGTTTATCGGTGTTGCTGCCATGTACCACTTCATTTTTCGGAAAAATAAAAAATCACTGTGCTGTATATCTGAAGTCACAACACGCTGTATGAGAGAAAAGCTTTCGCAGAGGCTTTTACTGCACTCAGCCCTCGGCTCTCGGCCCTTAGCTCTCGGCTTCTTGCAGCCCATCATCCTAACAAGACTCACCGTGCAGAACAGGCAAATAAGTTAGACTCTGCCTATGACCGAGGCACGCACTGAAACGCGGACCCAGACGCAGCGTCCGCCCCTTTACAAGGTCCTCCTGCTCAACGATGACTACACCCCCATGGATTATGTGGTGCGGGTGCTGGTCGAGTTTTTTCGCAAAAGTCCAGCCCAGGCCACCCGCATCATGATGGCGGTGCATCAGGAAGGCTCTGGGGTGTGTGGTGTGTATCCCTTTGAAGTGGCAGAGACCAAAGTGCATCAGGTGAACAGCGATGCCCGTCAGAATGGCTTTCCCCTGAAATGCATCATGGAGGCGGAATGATCACCGAAACCCTGGAACAGAGCATCCAGAGGGCCGTGCAACTGGCCCACAGTTACGGCCATGAGTACATCACCCTGGAGCACATGCTGTACGCCCTGATGGACGACGAAGACGCCCGTCCGGTGTTGCAGGCCTGCGGCATTGACCTGAGCATTCTGGAAGATGCCCTGGAAACCGAATTTGACAACATGGAGGGGTACGACGATGTGCGGCCCACCTCCACCCTGGCTTTTGATCGGGTGCTTCAGCGTGCCCTCAGGCAGATGCGTGCAGCCGCCCAGGAACAGGTGACCGGAGCACAGGTGCTGGTGGCCCTGCTGGAAGAAGACACCTCGGTGGCGCGTTTCCTGCTGGAAGAACAGGGCATGACCCGACTGGACGCCATCGAGTACATCTCGCATGGCAAACGCAAGTTTCAGGTGACCACCAATCCCGGCGAGGGGCTGACCCAGCCCACCCAGGCGGGCGGCTCTGACAACGATCCCCTCAAGCTGTACTGTGTGGACCTCACCGACCGGGCAAGAGCAGGCTTGATTGACCCCATGATTGGCCGGGAATTTGAGCTGGAACGCACCATGCAGGTGCTGGCCCGCCGCACCAAGAACAACCCTGTGCTGGTTGGAGAACCCGGCGTGGGCAAAACCGCCATTGTGGAAGGACTGGCCCGCAAAATTGCCCTGCAAGAGGTCCCAGAACTGCTCTCCGACATGACGCTGTACTCGCTGGACATGGGGGCGTTGCTGGCCGGAACCCGCTACAGAGGGGACTTTGAGGAGCGCCTGAAAGCGGTGATTGCGGCTTTAGAAGGCCGCAAAGTGATCCTGTTCATCGACGAGATCCACACCATTGTGCGTGCTGGAGCGGTGGAAGGCGGCTCTATGGACGCCAGCAACCTGCTGAAACCCGCCCTCAGCAAGGGGCACCTGCGCACCATCGGGGCCACCACCTACGAGGAATACAAGCACCTGGAAAAAGACCGTGCACTGGGCCGCCGTTTCCAGAAAATTGACGTGCCAGAACCCACCCAGGAAGATGCCATCAAAATTCTGGAAGGCATTGCTCCTTACTATGAGCAGCACCACAAGCTCAAATTCACGAAGCCTGCCCTGAGGGCTGCCGTGGAACTCAGTGCCCAGTACATCACCGACCGGAGGCTGCCCGACAAGGCCATTGATGTGATCGACGAGGCAGGAGCACTGGAAATCCTCAAACCTGCCTCCAAGCGCAACAAGACGCTGACCCCAAAGCACATTGAGGCTGTGGTGGCCAAGATTGCCCGGCTTCCCCTGGGGGCCATCCAGAAAACCGAACAGACCAGACTGCAGGATCTGGAAGCAGAGCTCCTGCAGGTGGTTTACGGTCAGGACGAGGCGGTCAAAGAGGTCTCGGACACCGTCAAACTGGCCCGTGCAGGCCTCAGGCAGGAAGGGAAACCCGTGGGGGCTTTCCTGTTCGCAGGTCCCACCGGGGTGGGCAAAACCGAACTGGCCAAACAACTCGCCCGCGTGCTGGGAGCAGAATTCCTGCGTTTCGACATGTCCGAATACATGGAGAAACACAGCGTGTCCCGTCTGATTGGTGCCCCTCCCGGATATGTGGGCTTCGATCAGGGCGGACTGCTCACAGATCAGGTGCTCAGGCACCCACAGAGTGTGGTTTTGCTGGACGAAATCGAAAAAGCCCACCCGGACGTGTACAACATCCTGCTGCAGGTGATGGATTACGGCAAACTCACCGACCACAACGGCAAACAGATTGATTTCCGGGGTGTGGTGTTGATCATGACCACCAACGCTGGCGCAGAAGAAAATGCCAAAAGCCCGGTGGGCTTTGGTCGCACTGTGCGGGTGGGAGAGGACCTGGAGGCCATCAAACGCACCTTCACGCCCGAATTCAGAAACCGGCTGGACGGCATTGTCTCCTTCAAACCTCTGGCCAGGGAAACCATGCATCTGGTGGTGAACAAATTCCTGCGGGAACTGGCAGGCCAGCTGAAGTCCAAAAACGTCCATCTGACCATCGATGAAACCGCCATACAGTGGCTCTCTGAAAAAGGCTACGATCCAGCCATGGGGGCCAGACCGCTGGCCCGCGTGATTCAGGAACACCTGAAAAAACCCCTGGCAGACCAGATCCTCTTCGGGCAACTGAACAAGGGGGGAGAGGTCACGGTGACGGTACAGGCTGGAAAACTGCAACTGGTGTTGCCTGGGTTGTCGGTGCAAAAGGCCGAGGGCCCAGAGCCGAGGGCCGAGGGCTAAAAGCAGAAGGCAGAGGGCAGAAGGCAGAGAGAGAGGCTTTTGCTTTGAGGGCGCAGCACGCTGTCTTGTGCAATCCAGGAGACCGCAAGTTGGTCTCCTTGCACGCTGCGCTCCTACATTTGTTTCTTGACATGTTGGAGGCAAGCTTTTACCTTGCTCTCGGCTCTCGGCTCTCGGCTCTCGGCTCTCGGCTCTCGGCTCTCGGCTCTCGGCCCTACCTGTATACACCCTCATCTGGATTTGCCAAACTGTGAACACATGACTTACAAACCCACCACCCTGGCCGCCCGTGCAGGCGAACATGCCAAAGAGACCCCCAGCCGCCCTCTGGTGGAACCCATCTACCAGAACACGGTTTTTGCCTTCGATGACCTGGACCACATGGAACAGGTCTTTTCAGAACAGACCCCCTCCAATGGAGGGATTTACTACCGCTTCAACACGCCCAACCACCTGACCCTGGAAGGGGCACTCGCTGCACTGGAAAAAACCGAGGATGCGGTGTGCGCGGCCAGTGGCATGGCGGCCATTGCGGCGGCTTTGCAGGCGGTGTTGCAGCAGGGAGACCACCTGATTGCCGATCAGCAGGCTTACGGAGGCACCTACACCCTGCTGACCCAGGAGCTTCCCAGATGGGGCATTGAGGTGACCTTGCTGGACATCACCGATGCTGAGGCTGTGGAGCAGGCCATCACGCCCAGAACGCGCCTGATCCATGTGGAGAGCCTGACCAATCCCCTGATGACCACAGTCAACTTTCCTGCCCTGATTGAACTGGCCCACAGCAAAGGGGTGCTGGTCAGCGTGGACAACACTTTTGCCACGCCTGCCCTCTTCCGACCTGCCGAGCACGGGGCAGATCTGGTCAGCCATTCCCTCAGCAAGTACCTGTCCGGGCACAGCAATGCCCTGGGTGGAGCGCTGGCGGGTCGCAAGGATTTGATCCAGCAGGCCAGATTGCGCCTGATCCGCCAGGGGGCAACCCTGAGTGCTTTTGATGCCTGGATCACCTTGCAGGGACTGAAAACACTGGGACTGCGCATGCGGGCACACACCCACAATGCCCAGGCCGTGGCGGATGTGCTCTCCAACCACCCCAGGGTTGCAGCGGTGTACCATCCGGGACTGGGAGACCATCCCCAGTTTGATCTGGCCGCAGACCTTTTCCCAGACGGGTTTGCAGGCATGTTGTCCTTTGAACTCAGGGGAGACCTCAACACTTTCATTCGCAGGCTGCAAGGGAAGATTCCGCTGGCCCCTTCTCTGGCAGATGTGAATACAACCCTGAGCTATCCCTGGACCACGTCACACCGTTCACTCTCTGAACAGCGCAAACTGGAGTTGGGCATCCGCCCTTCTTTGCTGCGCCTGTCTGTGGGCATTGAGGACATTGAAGACATTCTGGATGATCTGGAGGACGCTTTAAACCACTGACATGCTGATTGACCGCCTGATCCGGCAGATGCGATCTGCCCCTGAACACAAGGTCTCTCGCCCCCGCATGTACGAGCTTTTCTTGCTCCGGGGCGAGGTCCTGCCGTTTGACCTCAGGTGGTTTTACAACCGGTGTGGTGAAGCGCGATTGTTCTACAAAGAGGAGCGCTACCTCACCCTCCTGGAACCCACTGAATTGATCTCTGCCAACAAGAGGATCGTGGGCAAGGACCACGATTACGACATCTCCTCTTACTGGTATGTCTTTGCGCAGGATGCAGATGGCGAATACCTCTCGATTGACCTGCACCCCAAACGTCTGGGACGCATTTACGACACCAACCATGTCAACCATGCCCTGGAGGGCTACACCCCCATCATTGCCCTGTCGTTCAGCGAATTTCTGGAAAGGTCCCTGAATTACCGCCCGAATTATTACTGGCTGGATCGGGATTTTCGCGGGTATGGGGATGCCTACGACAACATTGAAGTGGAGTGGGATGAGGATGCGATTTACTGATTGAGCAGAAGGCGGAGAGCAGAAGGCCCAAAAAGCATCAGCTCTAGCAGGATTTGCTTCAGCCTTTTGTTTTCTGCCTTCTGCCGTTTCTCTGTTCCCAGGCAAGTTCACATTTCTTTGCGAATAATCGTATACGATTATATCTATAGCCTGAGCTTCCCCACGGAGGAACCATGACCCGAAAATCCCTGCAACACCTGAACCTGCAAGACGACTTCATCTCGCGCCACATTGGCCCGAATGAACAGGAAATTTTAGAGATGCTGAACACCCTGGGTGTGAACACCCTGGACGAACTGGTGGAATCCACCCTCCCAGAAAGCATCCGTTTTGAGGGTGAACTGAAGGTGGGCCGCACCTTCACCGAAGTGGAAGCCCTTGCAGACCTGAAAAGCAAAGCCAGCAAGAACAAAGTCTTCAAAAGCTACATCGGGATGGGGTATTACGGAACCCTGGTTCCCCATGTGATCCTCAGAAACGTGCTGGAAAACCCCGGCTGGTACACCGCCTACACCCCTTACCAGGCTGAGATTTCCCAGGGCCGTCTGGAAATGCTGCTCAACTTCCAGCAGATGGTGATGGACCTGACCGGCATGGAAGTGGCCAACGCCAGCCTGCTGGACGAGGCCACTGCGGCCGCAGAAGCCATGACCCTGGCGAAGCGCTCCAACAAGAAGAGCAAGAGCAACAAATACTTCGTTGCCAGCGACATCCACCCCCAGACCCTGGATGTGATTCAGACCCGTGCACAGTACTTCGGCTTCGAAGTGGTGGTGGGCAACCCCGAAACCGACCTGAAAGATGCAGATGTGTTCGGGGTGCAGCTGCAGTACCCCAACACCTACGGTGAAGTCAAAGACCTCACCAGCGTGATTGACACCGCCCATGCCAGAGGTGCGCTGGTCTCTGTGGCCACCGATTTGCTGGCCCTGACCGTCCTCAAAGCCCCCGGTGAAATGGGTGCAGATGTGGTGATTGGCAACTCCCAGCGTTTTGGGGTTCCCATGGGCTTTGGTGGCCCTCACGCCGCCTTCTTTGCCTGCCGCGATGAGTACAAGCGCAGTGCTGCAGGACGCATCATCGGGGTGTCCAAAGACGCCAGAGGCAACACCGCCTACCGCATGGCCATGCAGACCCGTGAACAGCACATCCGCCGCGAGAAGGCCACCAGCAACATCTGCACCGCCCAGGCCCTGCTGGCCAACATGGCTGCTGCTTACGCTGTTTACCACGGTCCCGATACCCTCAGGACCATTGCAGAGCGTGTTGAGCGCCTGACCAGCATTGTGCGCGTGGCTCTGGAAAGTGCAGGCTTCAAACCCAACACCGCCCACTTTGACACCCTGACTTTTGAAGGCAACGTGGAAGAGGTTCGCAGCCGCGCTCTGGCCGCAGAAATCAACCTGCGTTTTGAAGCAGGCAAAGTGGGCCTCTCTCTGGACGAAAGCACCACCCTGGATGATGTGGTCACCCTGATTGAAGTCCTGACAGGGCAGAAAGCCGATCTGGCCGCTCTGGACCAGAAGGTTGTTGATGGGGACATCTCTGGCATTCCTGCAGGTCTGGAACGCACCAGCGCTTACCTGCAGCACCCCGTCTTCAACACCCACCACAGTGAGCATGGCATGCTGCGTTACCTGAAACACCTGGAGAACAAGGACTACAGCCTTGTGCACGGCATGATTCCGCTGGGATCCTGCACCATGAAGCTGAATGCCACCACCGAGATGATCCCCGTCACCTGGCCCGAGTTTGGCAGCATCCACCCCTTCGCACCTGTGGACCAGACCGAAGGCTACCAGGAGATGATCACCGAACTGGAAAGCTGGCTGGCAGACATCACCGGATACGATGCCATCAGCATGCAGCCCAACAGTGGCGCTCAGGGTGAGTACGCTGGCCTGCTGGTGATCCAGAAGTACCACGAGGCCAGGGGAGAGGGGCACCGCAACATCTGCCTGATTCCTTCCAGTGCCCACGGCACCAACCCCGCCACCGCCAGCATGATGGGCCTGGACGTGGTGGTTGTGAAGTGCGACGAGAACGGCAACGTGGACCTTGAGGACCTGAAGACCAAAGTGGAAAAACACAGCGCAAACCTCTCTGCCCTGATGGTCACCTACCCTTCCACCCACGGTGTGTACGAGGAATCCATCACCCAGATCTGCGATTTGATCCATGAGCACGGCGGTCAGGTGTACATGGACGGGGCCAACATGAACGCCCAGGTGGGCCTCGCCAAACCCGGCCTGATCGGATCTGACGTGAGCCATCTGAACCTGCACAAGACCTTCGCCATTCCCCACGGCGGCGGCGGTCCTGGCATGGGACCCATCGGGGTGAAAGCCCACCTGGCGCCCTACCTGCCCAACCACAAGGTGCGCCCTGTAAACAAAAGCAGCACGGGTGCAGTGAGCGCTGCCCCTTACGGCAGTGGCGCCATCCTGCCCATCAGCTGGATGTACATCCGTTTGCTGGGCAATGAAGGCCTCAAGAAATCCACCGAAGTTGCCCTGCTGAATGCCAATTACATTGCCCGCAAGCTCTCTGGACACTACCCCGTGCTCTACACCGGACGCCATGAGCGGGTGGCCCACGAGTGCATCATCGACATCCGGCCCCTCAAGGAAGCCACCGGGATCACCGAAGAGGACATCGCCAAGCGCCTGATGGACTACGGTTTCCATGCCCCCACCATGAGCTTCCCCGTTCCTGGCACCCTGATGATCGAACCCACCGAGTCCGAACCCAAAGCAGAACTGGACCGCTTCATTGAAGCCATGGTCAGCATCCGCCAGGAAATCCGCGAAGTCGAAGACGGCCTGATCAAGGCAGAAGACACCGCCCTGCACAATGCACCCCACACCATGCTGGACCTCACGGATGCCAGCTGGGAACGCGCTTACACCCGTGAAACTGCAGTGTTCCCTTCCCGCCACACCCGCGCCAGCAAGTACTGGCCCAGCGTGAACCGCGTGGACAACGTGTATGGGGACCGCAACTTCGTGTGCGCCTGCCCTCCGGTGAGCGAGTACGAAGAAGCTGAACTGGTGTAACCCTCACCTCGCTGCGCTCCCTCTCCTGACAGGAGAAGGTTGACCTTCACCTCGCTGCGCTTTCCTCTCCCTCAGGGAGAGGAATTTTTTGCTGTGGCCAAAGCTTTTCACCCTCTCCCATTCTGGGAGAGGGCTGGGGTGAGGGTACCCAGCTAAAGCCCTGGCCTTCCAGCAATTTCCTGCAGAATCTGTTCCAGCACCCCCTCCAGATTGTTGTGAATTTCCCAGTTCCAGAACCGGACCACTTTGCATCCCAGTTCTTCCAGATGACGGGTTCTTCGGGCATCGTAGGTTTCGCGCCCGATGTGGCTGTTGCCATCCAGTTCGATGACCAGCAGGTGTTCCTGACAGAAGAAGTCAGCAAAAAACGGAGGAAGGGGATGCTGTCTTCTGAATTTGGCTCCAAGCTGCCTGTTGCGCAGGCGTTCCCAGAGGACCTGTTCAGCAGGGGTGCTGTGTTTTCTCAGCTCTCTGGCCCTTTGAGTGCGGGTGGAGGACATGCGTATTTTTTAAGGGATGAAAGCACAACCCCACATCTGGATGTTGCCTGATGTGGGTCCAATGGAAATGTCTGTCATTTCTGAGGGGTTTCACCCGTAGATCTCAGCCGTTCCCAGCACCGTCGATAAAGTCACCCGGTTGCGCCCCTCTTTTTTGGAGGTGTAAAGCGCTTCGTCTGCTTTCCCAATCAGTTCATCCAGGGATTTTGCAGCCCCGTTCAGCACGGCAACGCCCAGACTGGCAGTGACAGAGATGTTTTGCTCTGGAAGTTCCAGGGGGGTTTCTGCCAGGGCCTGACGGAGTTTTTCGGCAATGCTGCGGGTGTCTTCGGCGTTCCCACCGCTGACCAGGCAGATGAATTCCTCCCCACCATAACGGGCGAACAGGTCGGTGCTTCTCAGGCTGTTTTTGCAAACTTTCGCCACGTGCTTGAGCACCTCGTCGCCAATCTGGTGGCCATAGGTGTCGTTGATTTTTTTGAAGTAATCCACATCCAGCATCACCACGCCCAGGTTGCCTTCGGTGCCATTGATGCGTTTGAATTCGGGCTCGGCCAGTTCATAAAAATAACGGCGGTTGGTGACCTGCGTGAGGGCGTCCGTGCGGGCAATGTGGGCGAGTTGCATCTCGGCCTGCTTGCGTTCGGTGATGTCAAAGAGCACCAGCACGTGTCCGGCCACCTGTCCACGCTGCTCCCGGATGGGGGAGTACTGCACCGAAAAGCAGCTTTCCCGCTCTCCCTGCATCAGGGTGAGCTCCTGCGGGATTTCTTCAAAGGTGGCCAGTTTCAGGCGGTCTCCCAGCACTTCCTGGGGGGTCTTGCCAATGCTGCCCGATTGTTCAGGCCCCAGCATGCGCTGGGCGTAAGGGTTCAGGTCCACAATCCTGCCCATCAGGTCCAGCACCACAATGGCGGCGTTGATGTTCTTGACCACCAGGTGGTGGGCAATGGGCACCAGTTTCAGCGCTCCATACCGGAAGAGGGCCAGTGCAAAGAAAATCCCCGAGAACAGGAAGAAGAAAATCACCTCATCCACTTTGGGGATCAGGTCCAGACCCAGCAGGTCCTCGGTCATGCGGCCACCCAGCGGAATGAACCCACCCAGAAGCAGCCACTGGGCCTGTTGTTTGAAGAACCGCGAGGTGGTGCGGTAAAAATTGAAATACACCACCACACTGGCCAGAATGCACACGTAGCACAGCACCGCATAAATCCAGAAGAAAAACCCGTGGTCCGAGTCGGTTTCGGGAAAACCGGGTTTCAGGCGGATGTCGGTCCACATCCAGGTTTGCAATCCGTGGCTGAACACCACCGCCCAGGTGAGGATCACCCCGGTGGCCAGCACGGTGCTGAGGGGACCTTTCAGCCGCTGCTGGTTGTTGGTCATGTAAAGCGAGAACACAAACCACAGCACTGGAGCCGTGGCGCTTCCCAGGTATTTGATTTTCACCCACAGGATTTTTGCATCCAGCGTGACACTGGACAGCTCCATGATGTAACAGAACGTCCAGATGCTGAGGGCGGTCATCACCAGCACAAAAACCCGGGCTGCAGGATTGTAGTGCCGGAGGGCGTACAGCGCCAGACCCACAGTGGTGATCAGAGAGACCACAAAGGGGAGGATGTAAGGGGTAAATTCCAGCTGCATGTCCACCTCTTTTTGCTCTCGGGGATGGGTGCTTTCCCTGAATGGTTTTCCCCTGAACGATGGTTTCATCGTAGCATTCCCCACAGTTCTTTGGTGAAGTGTGATCCCCCGGTGACAGGTAACAAGTGGATGTTCCATCCAGCAGCGGCTGTTTCAGCAGTTGGTGTTTCAGGCCGTCTGCTGTGCTCTGCACCCGATATGATTGCTGTTATGCCCAGACCTTTATGGATGATGTTTGTTTTGAATTGTGCCCTGTGGGGAACGGCGCTGGCGGCTGGACCGCTGGAGCCCCTGACCGGCAGCGAAATTTCCACGGCCGTCGGTGTTTTGAAATCGCAGGGCAAGGCTTCTGCCAGCACCCGTTTTTCCCTGATCACCCTTACTGAACCAGACAAAACCCTGGTGTACCAGGGCAAAGCCACCGGCAGACAGGCCAGGGTGGTGATGTATGACCGGGGCCAGAACCTTACCACCGAGGCCATTGTGGATGTGCAGAAAAAAAGCCTGCTGAATTTCAAGGCCCTGCCAGGCATGCAGCCCGGTTTCATGCTGGACGATTATGTGATTGCCCAGCAACTGGTGGGGAAAGATCCCCGCTGGCTGGAAGCCATGCACAAACGGGGCATCGCTCCCAACCAGGTGATGCTGGACACCGCCGGGGGCCGCTTTGAGGTGGGAGAGGACGGTGCACGGGTGATGGTGGTGACCTCCTACCTGCGTGCAGGGGCCTGGAACGGCTATGCCAGACCCATCGAAGGGGTGCTGGCCCGGGTGGATGTGTCAGCCCGCAAAGTGCTGTCGGTGACGGACTCCGGGGTGGTGCCCATCTCCAAAAGCAAAGGAGAGGTGGGTGCTGACCCCTCCAACCTGAAACCCCTGGTGGTGAGGCAACCCTCGGGGAGCAGCTTCACCCTGGATGGCCACGAATTGCGCTGGGACCGCTGGAAACTCAGCTACTCCCTGAATGCCAGAGAGGGCCTGGTGATCCATCAGGCTGGCTGGATGGAAGGCAAAACCTTCCGGCCCGTCCTGTACCGGGGATCGGTGGCGGAAATGGTGGTGCCTTATGGAGATCCCAACCCCAACCACGACTGGCGGCAGCCTTTTGATGCCTCCGAGTACGGTCTGGGCACAACGGCCTCCCCATTGACCCTGGGTGGGGACGTGCCTGACCACGCCCTGCTGAAAAACGAAACCCTGTTCACCCAGACCGGAAACCCACTGGTGATGAAAAACGTGGTGGCCATCTATGAACGGGATGGTGGTCTGCTGTTCCGGCACATGGATCCCGACAACCTCAAGGTGATTTCCAGACGGGCCAGAGAACTGTGCCTCTCTGCGGTGTCCACGGTGGGCAATTACGACTACCTGTTCACCTGGGTGTTCCAGCAGGACGGCAGAATCAAGGTGGAGGTCAGCCTGACCGGCATCATGGCCACCCGTGGAATTGCAGACAGCAGCACGTCAGATTCTGGAGACTCTGGCATGAAAGTGGCCCCCAACCTGCTGGCCCTGCACCACCAGCATTTCTTTGGTTTCCGTCTGGACCTGGATGTGGATGGCCTGAAAAACACCCCACTGGAACTGAACACCGAGCCTCTGGACATGACCGACCCTGAAGCTGACGCGAACATGCAGATGGACATGTCTGATCAGGCCAATCCTCATGGCAATGCCATGCACGCCATGCTGGAACCCCTGAGCAGCGAACTGAATGCTGTCCGCGATGCCAGCAGTGCAACAGCCCGTGCCTGGGTGGTGCAGGGTACACGCAAGAACAGCCTGGGAGCTCCCACCGGATACCTGCTGGTTCCAGGGAAAAGTTCCCCCCTGATTGCTGCTCCAGAAGCCCCCATTCGTGTTCGTGCAGGATTTCTGGAGCACAGCCTGTGGATCACCCGCTTCAATGCGCTGGAACGTTATCCTGCCGGAGAGTACCCCACCAACAACCCGGATCCGGGAGGCATCAAAGACTACATCCAGAACGATGAACCCCTGCAAAATCAGGATGTGGTGCTGTGGTACACGCTGGGCATCACCCACATTCCCAGGCCCGAAGAGTGGCCCATCATGAACACCCATGTGGTGGGGTTCACGCTGGAACCTGCCGGGTTTTTCTCCCGCAATCCCATGTTGCCCTGAGGTGTTGCTTCAGGGCTGCTAGAATCGGATTCAAAAGACTGCTTCAAAAGACTGCTCCACCTGCAAGGAAAAGAGATGTCAAAACGCCGAATCACCATCAAAGATGTGTCTGCCCTGGCCGGGGTGTCTGTTTCCACGGTTTCACGGGTGCTGAATGCCAGTGGCCCGATTTCTGAAGAAACCCGCAAAGCCGTGATGGACGCTGCTGCAGAACTGAAGTACCAGCCCAACCTGCTGGCCCGTGGCCTGGTGAAAAACCAGCTGGGTGGAGTGGGGGTCTTGATTCCCTGGCTGGGGGGTCCTTTCTTCTGCAGTTTTCTGGAAGGGGTGCAAGATGTGATTCGAGACACCCCATTCCGGCTGGTGATTTCCAGTGAGCAGGCCCAGAAAGCCCGTGAGCACGATGCCCTCACCTACCTGCTGGAAAACGATGCAGACGGTGTGATCTATTACGGGGATTCTTTGCGCCCAGAGGACATCGCAGAGATCAATCCGCAGGACAAGCCAGTGGTGCTGCTGGGACAGCCACGCACCGAGGCCCATCCTTGCGTGACCATCGACGATGAAGTGGGGGCTTTTCTGGCCACCCGGTACCTGCTGGACAACGGGCACCGCCAGATTGCACACATCACCGGAGAGGCCAGCCAGCATGTCACCGAAACCCGTCTGGGAGGCTACAGAAGGGCACTCTCTCAGGCAGGGGTGCCTTTTGATGGGCGTCTGGTTTTTCATGCCGATTACACCGAACAGGGTGGATACCGCAGTGTGCAGCAACTGCTGGGTCGGGGGGTGGATTTCACGGCCGTGTTCTGCAGCAATGACCAGATGGCCATTGGTGCGTATCAGGCGCTCAGGGAATTCAACAAACGCATTCCCGAGGATGTCTCGGTGGTGGGCTTCGATGACATTTCGTTTGCGCAGTACATGCATCCGACCCTGACCACTGTGCGGGTGCCGATTCGCAACATGGGCAGTGTGGCTGCCCGCATGGTGATCGACCTGATTGAAGGCCGGGAAGCAGAACACCCGACCCTGGAAGCCGAACTGGTGATCCGCCGCTCTGTAAAAAGGCTTTGAACTTCAGTTGAACCAGTGCCAGATCAGGGGCACCAGCAAGGCGGTCAGGGCACCATTCAGACCCATGCCCAGGCTGCCAGCGGCGGTGGCCAGTTCCCCTTCCTGCACCATGCGGGCGGTGCCAATGCCGTGTGAGAGGGTGCCCAGCGTGAGACCCCTCAGCAGGGGAGAATGCACCCCCAATTTGTGAAGCCATGCTGGCAGCAGCAAGGCACCCAGAATCCCGGTCCAGATGCTGAGCAGGGCAGAGAGGCTGCCTGAAAATCCCTGCTTCTGGGCCACTGCCAGAGAAATCGGGGAGGTGCTGCTCATGGTGCTGAGGGCCAGATGGAACTCTGGAAGCAGGTGCAAGAGTTTTCCCAGCAGAAAAGACACCATGAGGGCGGTGAGACCTCCGCTGCAAAACCCCAGCAGGATGGTTTTCAGGTGGGTTTTCAGCAGGTGGCGCTGCTGGTGCAGGGGAACAGCCAGGGCCACCACTGCAGGCCCCAGCAAAAATTGCAGTCCTGCAGTGTGCACGTTGTAGTCTGGGTAAGGCAGCCTGGTCAGGCCCAGATACAGCACCACCAACACAATGCTGATCAGGGTGGGATTGACCAGCGGGTGCCGAACCCGTTTTTGCAGTTCTGCCCCCATCACAAAGCCCAGCACGGTGACCAGCAAAGACACTTCATTCATGGGATTTGCCCACGGTCTGGGCCATCACCCAGGAGGCCAGCAACAGCACCAGGGTCACCACCACCAGCAACATCAGCAGGATCTGACCGGACTGCAGGTACAGCACGATGCCTGCTCCTGTGGGCACAAACAGCAACCCCAGAATGGAAAGCATCTTCTCACTGGTTTGCTGCACCCATTCCACACGGATGATGTTCAGGGAGAGGGCAGCCCACAGCAGCAACATGCCCAGCACCGGACCCGGGATGGGCATGTGCAGCCATTGCACCAGGCTTTCTCCCAGGGCATCGAAGCCCAGCAGCACACAGAATCCTCGCAGGAAAACCAGCATTTGGGGTTTCACATGCGTTGAAGCATGCCCCGCACCACGCTCTTGGCCCGGATGGCCACCAGAGGCATGAAAGAACGGTAATCCACATTGGCTTCTCCGTCTGCCGTGTCGCTGAGGCTGCGGATCACCACAAAGGGGATTCCCCATTTGCTGGCCACCTGGGCCACGGCGGCCCCTTCCATTTCAGCAGCAGCCACCTGGAAGGTGTCGTAGAGCCAGCGCACCTTGTCCTTGCTGGCAATGAACTGGTCTCCGCTGGCAATGCGTCCTGAGATGGCATGGATGCCATCAATCTGACGGGCGCTTTCCAGGGCCAGTTCCTGCAGTTCTGCATCGGCCGTCCAGCTCAGTTCCTCATCGGGGATCAATCCGATCTGGTAGCCCAGTGGGGTGACATCCACATCGTGCTGCAACAGGTCGGTGCTGATCACGATGTCTCCGACCTGAAGCCCCGGGGTGACCCCTCCGGCCACGCCGGTGAAAATGATCTTCTGCACGCCCAGTGAAAGCAGGGCCTGGGTGGTCATGGCGGCATTCACCTTGCCGATGCCGCATTTGGTGATGGTCACCTGCTGCCCAAAAAGCTTGCCCTGATGGAAGGTGCTGCCCTGGTGGCTGAAGGTGTGCCCGTCCAGCAGATCTGCTGTGAGCTGGTGAATCTCTTCATCCATGGCCCCAATGATGCCGAGGGTGCCAGAAAGAAAGGGTTGGGAGGTGCTGGAAACAGTCATGCCTACGATGATATAAGAAGCGTTCGCTGCAAGGTGGGGGGTGAAACCAGACAGCAAAAAGAAGCCCCCCGATTGGGGGGATTGCTTGGTCGGTACGTGAGGTTGTTGTCAGCAGGATGATGCAGGAAGTTGGCAAGATGTTGGAGAAGAAGTCAGCACATTGGAGAAGATGCTAAGCAGGGTACCGAACTGAGTTTAGTATACAACTTCGTTGGAAGCGGTTTCAATGGGATCTATACAGCAAGATGTGTAAATCACTCCAGCCTGATGTGTGAACATCTGAAAAACACTCAGCTGGACAGCTTTACTGTAAATATACCTTCTTAATCAATATTTCAGGTTGCAGCAGCCCTCGCTGGATAACGTTTACAACGTTGCGGCCTGCTTACAGCTTCTCCCGGCTGTGGGGTTTGTAGCCTGCAGGGGTGTCTCCAGCATCCGAAAACAGCACCGTGCTGAGGTAACGCGCCCCGGTGTCACAGGCAATGGTGACCACCCGTTTCCCTGGACCCAGACGTTTTGCCACCTCCAGCGCAGCCAGCACCATCCCTCCAGAGGACATGCCCACAAAAAGCCCTTCATGCTGGGCCAGTTCACGGGCCAGTGGGAAAGCGTCTTCCTCCCACACCTGGATGATGTCGTCCAGCAGAGACAGATCCATGTTGCCCGGAATGAAGCCTGGACCCATCCCCTGAAACCCATGTTCTCCGCGTTCCCCGCCAGAGAGCACATTGCTGCGGGCAGGTTCTGCGGCAATCAGCAGCAAATCAGGATTCTGCTCTTTCAGGAACCGTCCAGTGCCCATGATGGTGCCCCCGGTGCCCGAACCGTACACAAAAGCATCAATGCGCCCTTCCATCTGCGACCAGATTTCAGGCCCGGTGGTGCGGTAATGGGTCAAAGGATTGGCTGGATTGTTGAACTGGTTGGGCATCCAGGCCCCGGTTTCCCGGGCAATGCGCTCGGCCTCCTGAATGGACCCGTGCATGCGCAGTTCAGCAGGGGTCAACACCAGTTCAGCACCATAAGCCCTCAGGGTGCGCTTGCGTTCCTCGGACATCTGGGCAGGCATGGTCAGGGTCAGGCGGTATCCTCTGGAGGCGGCCACCTGGGCCAGACCAATGCCAGTGTTGCCACTGGTGGGCTCCACAATGTGCCCTCCGGGCTGCAACCAGCCTTTTTCTTCGGCATCCAGCACCATGCCCAGTGCCGTGCGGTCCTTGATGGACCCTCCGGGGTTCAGGCCTTCCAGTTTGACATGCACCTCTGCCATCTCTTCGGTGACATGGTGGCCCAGCTGCAGGATCGGGGTTTTTCCGATGAGGCGATCAATCATAACAGGGGTATTGTATGCCCTTCAGCTGAAAAAAAACCAAGAATTGGCGCAAAACAGATGGACAGCAGGGGTCCTGCGGCCAATGTGGGTACAATGTCTGCAGAATGCCATACATCCATGCTGTTTTGTTTTTTGTGCTGGGAGCCCTGGTCAGTGGCTGGCTCAACCGCCTGATCTTCCGTCTTCCCAGAGGTCTGGCTTTAAACGGTCCTTCGCATTGCATGCACGAAAGCTGCAAACACCCCCTCAGCCTGAATGAGCAGCTTCCCCTGGTGTCTTATTTCACCCTGGACAGAAAATGTGCCCATTGCCAGAAACGCATTGCTCCAAGGTATTTCTGGGTGGAACTCATCACTGCGCTGGGTTTCGCTGCCGTGGGATATGCCTTTCCCATCACGCTCTATCCCGTGGTGACTTTGCTTTCCTGCCTGATTGTCGCCACCCTGGTGGTTTTTGCTGTGATTGACTTCGAAACCCGAACCATCGAATTCAAACAGGTCCTGCTGCTGGTTCCTCTGGGACTGCTGACCGTTTGCCTGGGAGGGGTGCTTTATCCTGCCCTGCACTTCCCCTCGGTCCTGAATGCATTGCAGGCCATGTGTCTGGGGGCAGGGGGTTTTGTGCTGGCCAACAATTACGGAAGCTGGGTGATGCGGGCCTTCAAAGAGCCCCGTTTCCCCGAACACCCCATTGGTTTCATGACCGTCAACGTGGCTGCTGTGGTTGGCGCAGCTTTTGGGGTCTGGTGGGGTGCCGGTGCCGTGGTGCTGCTGGTGGCCCTGAACCTGATCTTCAAACGGGTGGTGCGCATTCCCGACTTCCTGACCCTGCCTGCCCTGCTGGTGGTGGTGGTGCTCTCGCTGGAAAACAATTATTTTACCCACCCCCAGACGGTGCTGAATGCCCTGACTTCTGCAGGCATTGCGGTGCTGGCCCAGGCCCTGTACTGGTCCACCCGCGAACTCATCGATGATGACCAGTTTGACCCCATTGCTGTGGGTTTTGGTGATGTGATGCTGGCCGCCGTGATGGGTGCTTTTCTGGGCATCACCGGGCTCTGGAAGGGCATGATCGTGATGGCTGTCACGGGCATTTTCTTTGGTCTGCTGTCCCGTGTGGTGTTCAAGGAAAAGCAGCTTCCGCTGGCTCCCTTCATCACCTGTGGGATTGTGGTGGCCCTGGTGATGCACTGGTACGTCTGAATGCCGCCAGAATCCCCACCTGAAGTGCAGATCACGCGCCTGGCAGAACAGGTGCTGGAAGTGTATTTCGCAGACCAGCCTTCTGCTGCAGTCACAGGGCAGATCCGGGCCTTGCAGATGCTGTTGCAACAGGATCCGCCTGCAGGGTTTCAGGAATGCGTGCCTGCCTACCTGACCCTCACGGTGTTTTATGCTGGAGGTTTTCAGGTCATGCGAGAAGCCATTGCAGCACGGCTGGCAGACCTGTCCACCACCCCGCTGCCTGCACCCCGGGTGGTGGACATTCCGGTGTGTTATGCCCCACAGTACGCCCTGGACCTGCCTGAAGTGGCTTTCCACGTGAACCTCACGGAGGCACAGGTGATTGAACTGCACAGCACCCCCATCTACACGGTGCAGATGCTGGGTTTCATGCCTGGTTTTCCTTACCTGAGTGGGCTGGATGACCGCCTGAAGGTGCCCCGCAAAGCCATCCCTCGCCTGAAGGTTCCTGCAGGAAGTGTGGGGCTGGCTGGAAAACAAACTGGAATTTATCCGCTGGATCTGCCAGGAGGCTGGCAGATCATTGGTCGCACAGCCTTCAGGTTGTTTGACGCCCACAGAAACCCTCCTGCCGTGCTTGCTGCAGGGGATGGTGTGCGGTTTGTGCCTGTGAGCGAACTGTAGATCAGGGTCTTTCAGGATTCAGCAGGGACCCGCATGGCACAATGGAAACCATGACAGAGCGCGAGTCCACCGCAGTGCTGCTTCAACACCTGGACACCCTGACCCTGCCTGAAGACTGGATTTCATGTGCCCTGAGCATTGCCAGCCGACAAATCCAGACGGGCCTGTTCAGCCAGCCTGCTGTTGATCTGGCCCGTGATGTGGTGAAGCGAATTCAGCAGCAAGGACAACTCCAGGATCTGCCCCTGGCCCTCAACAACCTGGCCACCCTGCTGTTTCAGGGACAGCAGATGTACCCCGCTCTGGAACTGCTGATGGAGCACCATGATGTGCTGGCACAGGCCAGCCTGCTGGAAAGGCGCAGAACCCTGAATGTGCTGGGCGGCATCCATCAGATTCTGGGGGATTTGCCGCTGGCCTGCAAATATTACAACCAGGCCCTGGAAGTGGCCACCCTGGCCCAGGATCAGGTGTACCGGGGAAAACTGCTCAACAACCTGGCTTTGCTGCTGCAACAACAGCAGAAACACCAGGAGGCCAGAGACCTTTTTCAGGAAGCAGAGGCCCTGCAAAGAGAACTCAACAACCCTCCAGAACTCTGTCTGGTGTTGATCAATCAGGCCAGTTTGCTGCTCAATGCCGCCGACACCCAGCCCAGCGAAACAGACCGCAAGCAAATGTTGCAACAGGGAATGCAACACCTGCTGGAAGCACAGATGTTGCTGCAGCAGCATCCCAATGTCAACCAGCAGGCTTCAGTGCAAGATTATCTGGCCCGTTACCTGCTGAAAGAGGGACGGTTCTCAGAGGCCCATGCCTGTGGTTTGCAGGCACTGCAAACCGCCCAGATGTTGCACAACGAAGAAGCCATCTGCCATGCCTGCTTGACCCTGGGAGAAATTCGGCTGGCCCAGGGCCATTTTGCAGATGCCTTGCTGCACCTGCAGGCTGCAAGAGCAGGCTTTGAAGAACTGGGTTTCAAAGAGAACCTGCTGGATGCCCTGGATGTCCTGGTGCGGGTGTTCAAGCAAATGGAACGCTATCCTGAAGCCCTGCAGCACCTGGAGGCTCTTTACCATCTGGACCGCGAGGTGCGCAGCGAAGAAGCCAGCAGGCAAATGGAAGTGCTGGCCTACCAGCGCAAACTGGAACGCACCCAGCACGAAACAGAACTGGAACGCCTGCGCAGCGCACAGCTTGAACAGCTGGTGATGGAACGCATGGAAGAAGTGCAGGCCCTGCTGGAGAAAAAAAGCCAGCTGGAAGAAGCCAACCAGCACATGCGGGAACTCACCGAAAAAGACGGCCTGACCGGGGTGTACAACCGGCGTTACCTCAACGAATGCTGCGAAAAAACCTTCCAGACCATGCGGCAACAGGAACAGGAATTCAGCGTGCTGATCATGGACATCGACAATTTCAAGGGCATCAACGACCGCTTTTCACACCAGACTGGAGATGTGGTGCTGAAAAAACTGGCCGAATTGCTGCTGCAGGCCCTGCGCACCAGCGATGTGGTGGCCCGCTATGGGGGTGAAGAATTTGTGGTGGTGATGCCCCACACCAGCCTGCACAATGCCACCATGGTGGCCGAACGCATCCGCAGCACGGTGGCCAATCACCCCTGGCAACAGGTGCATGCAGATTTGAAAGTGACGCTCAGCCTGGGGGTCGCCAACAACTTCAAAGTTGAGGGCCCCGAGCAGATGGTTCACGCTGCAGATGAAGCCCTGTACCACTCCAAACGCACAGGCAAGAACCGTGTGACCGTCAGCCCTCTGTCCAGGCCAGAGGGGGATGTTGCAGATCCTCCCACCCAGAACCAGCATCAGGGCTGAACAAAAAGACCAGGACAGCGTCCTGGTCTTCTGCTTTGAAAGGTTTTGGCTGGGGTTTATTTGCTGAGGGCGTTGATGATGGAGAACATGGGCAGGAACATCCCCGCCACGATGCAACCCACGATGCCCCCGAGCACCACGATCATGATGGGCTCGATGGCTGCCGTCAGCGAGTTGATGGCTTCTTCGACTTCACGGTCGTAGTAGTCCGCGATCTTGTTGAGCATCTGGTCCAGCGCACCTGCTTCCTCACCGATGCTGATCATGGAGATCACCATGGGAGGGAAGACCGGAGAGGTGGCCAGGGCGTTGGACATGGGATCCCCGGACATCACACTCAGCTGGGCGTTGGAAATCGAGGACTCCACAATCACGTTGTTGGCAGTGCCTTTGGTGATGTCCAGCGACTCGATGATGTTGACCCCACTGGACAGCAGCAAACCGAAGGTGCGAGAGAAGGTGGCAATGGTGGAACGCTTTGCCAGGGTGCCAAACACCGGGATTTTCAGTTTGATGGTGTCGATGTTCCATCGGCCCTGTTTGGTCTGGTAATACATGCGGAATGCCACCACGGCTGCTGCAACGATCAGGATGAGCAACCAGAGCTGGTGCTGCAAAAACTCAGAGATGGCCACCAGTGCTTTGGTGAGCGGGGGTTGTTCTGCGCCAAGCTGGGTCAGGATGCTGGCGAATTGCGGAACAATGGTGGTCAGCAGGAAATAGGTGATCCCGATGGCAAAGGTCAGCACGATGGCTGGATAGGTCAGGGCATTCTTGATTTTGCCCCGCAGCTCCAGTTCTTTTTCGTAGAAACCGCTGACCCGGTCCAGCACCACTTCCAGGTTACCGGACACCTCACCGGAACGCACCAGGTTCAGAAACAGCCGGTTGAACACCTTGGGGTATTTGGCCAGTGCTTCAGAGAAGGACAGACCACTCTCCACTTCAGAACGGACCTTGCGGATGACTTCCTGCATGCCCTTGTTCTCGGTTTGTTTCTGCAGGATCACCAGGGCCTGAATCAGGGGCACACCGGCCTGAATCATGGTGGCCATTTGCCGAGCGAAAATCGCCACATCTTTGAGGCTGGGAGCCCGTTCCAGGCCTGGGATTTTGATGTCTGCATTGAGGCCCGTGGCAGGAGCCTTGATGTCCACAATGAAAAAGCCGCGTTGACGCAGCGCGTTGCGTACCTGGTCGATGGTTTCCGCCTCAATGGTGGAGGTGATGACCTGTCCACTGCCTGAGCGTACCTTATACTGGAAAGTCGGCATATCTCAGTATGAATCAGGACACAGTCAATCATCAAGCTTTTGTAACCCTGCAGGCAGGAGGTCTGGTGGCCATTCCCACGGAAACCGTGTGGGGGCTGGCCTGCGACCCGTTCAATGCTGCAGCGGTGGAGCGCTTCTATCAGGTCAAAGGCAGAGACCCCTCCAAGCCCTCTCAGGTGCTGTGCGCTTCAAGGGAGCATGCCCGGACACTGGCCGCTTTGCATGAAAACGATCACCTTCGTTTTGAGCGGCTCTCTGCAAGGTTTTTCCCAGGCTCCCTCACGGTGGTGGTGCCAGCGGTCTCCAGTGTTCCCATCTGGGTGGCCCCCCATGGAAAAGTGGGGGTGAGGGTGCCAGACCATCCCCTCACCCTGGCGCTCTTGCAGGCCTGCGGTGGGTACCTGCTGGCCAGTTCCCTGAACCGCAGTCAGCAACCTCCCGCACTCAGCCAGCAGCAGGCCCTGGAGCTGCATGAACTCTACGATGTGCTTCTTCCCGGAGAAATCAGCCATGGGCAATCCAGCACGGTTTATGACTTTGAGAAACACCAGATTCTGCGACAAGGCCCCATTTCGTTGCAGGACATCGAGGAGGCCCTGAATGCTTGACGTGATTGGTGCAGCCCTGCTGGCTGCAGGACGCCCTGTGGGGGTACAGGAACTTGCTCGTCTGGTGGGGGTTCCTGAAGAAGCCGTACACCGCAGCATGCAGGACCTCAGTCCAACCCTCAGGCAGGTGGGTCTGGCCATCGAAGCTGTGGCCGGAGGATACCGCCTGATCGTTGCCCCCGAACTGGTGCCTGCCTTGGAGCCCCTGATGGCACCTCCAGCACTGCCGTCCCTGTCCCAGGCGGCCCTGGAGGTGCTGGCCATTGTGGCCTACAAACAACCCATCACCCGTGCAGACATCGAACTGATGCGCGGCAGCAGTGCCAGCAGCCTGATCACCCTGCAGGAACGCGAACTCATCAAGGTGGTGGGCCGCAAAGAGGTGATTGGCAAACCCCTGCTGTACGGCACCACCGGGAAATTCCTGCTGGAATTTGGACTGAAAGACCTCACAGAACTGCCTGCCCTGGAACTCGAAGGCCTCACCGAATTTTTGCGTGGTTGAGGGTTTAAAGGTTCAGACCGTGGGCTCAGGATCTGGAGCCATCTGCACTTCTGCAGGCAGTACGGGCATCTGGTGGATTTCCCAGAATTTGTCGGCAATGTGGTTGGGTGAAAAAGCCGTGGTGGGGGAGACCAGACCCATCACGGTGATGGTGCTGACCTGGATGTTGTAAGGCCGCAGTTCCTCGGCCAGCAGCAAAGCCAGACCCCTCAGACCCGCCTTGCCCAGAGAGAGGGATCCCAGACCACTCTGGGGATTCAGGGCCAGACCACCTCCCGTCAGCAAGATGGTGCCGCCCCCCAGGGTGCGCATCCCTTCCAGCACACTGCGCACCGCCACAAAAGCCCCCAGCACATTCACCCGGTAATCCTCCAGAAAAGCCTCATCTGAAAGGGTCACCAGCTCCCCGGCATGGTGGGAAGCTGCGTTGTACACCAGCGTGTCCACAGCTCCCAGTTCCTGCTGGATCTGCTGCAAGACCTCTTTCAGGGATTCAGGATTCCCTGCATCTGCACTGTAGCTCCGGGCCTGGTACCCCGAAGATTGAATGCGCTGGCTGTACTGCTCCAGCTTCTCTGCCTGCCTTGCCACCAGCGCCACCTGATACCCTGCACGGGCAAATTTGGCCGCCACGGCATACCCAATTCCTGCGCCCACACCAATGATCACTGCGACTTTCATGTTTTTAACGTAGCCCTTCATCTGAGGGGGGATTGGGTGAAGTGACACAGGGAACTGAAAGGCAAGGAATGCTAAAGGGCCGAGCGCCGAGGGCCAAGAGCGTAGGGTGCTAAAGCCTTGGCAAAATTTCAACACTGCAAAGCTTTAGCAAAAGCCTTCTTTTGCCCTCGGCGCTCGGCCCTGCGCCCTCAGCAGCCATGGGTTGTTGCCTTCTGCTCTTTTCTGTACGTGCCTCCAACCCCCAGAAACGCCAGTGGTATAGTGTTCAGGTATGCTTACGGCTGCTGAAATCGCCCAAAAAATTCGTGCTGGAGAGCTGAGTGCTGTGGAAGTGGCACAGCAGACCCTGCAGACCATTCAAGCAAAAGACCCCGAAATTCAGGCCTTTGTGAGCCTCACCGAAGACCTCGCCCTGAACCGTGCCGCCCAGATTGATGAAGCCGTGCGCCTGGGAAGTCCAGTGGGACCGCTGGCGGGCGTTCCGGTGGCCATCAAAGACAACATGAATTTGAAAGGCACCCGCACCACCTGTGCCTCCCGCATTCTGGAAAATTACGTCAGTCCCTACACCGCCACCGTGGTGGACCGTTTGCTGGCCGCCGGAGCCATTCCGGTGGGCAAGGTCAACATGGACGAATTCGCCATGGGTTCCAGCACCGAAAACAGCGCCCTGAAGTGCACTGTGAATCCCTGGGACCACGGACGGGTGCCCGGAGGATCCTCTGGAGGCAGTGCTGCAGCCGTTTCTGCAGGGTTCACCCCCATTTCTCTGGGCAGTGACACCGGAGGCAGTGTGCGCCTTCCTGCCGCCTTCACCGGAACGCTGGCCCTGAAGCCCACCTATGGCCGCATGAGCCGTTACGGTCTGGTGGCCTTTGCCAGTTCCCTGGACCAGATTGGACCGTTTGCCCTCTCCACAAAAGACCTCGCTCTGGTGATGGATGCCACCAGTGGCCGCGATCCTCTGGATTCCACCAGTCTGGATGTCAAACCCGATTTTGCCTCCGCACTGGGTCAGGACATCAAAGGCATGCGCTTTGCCTACATCAAAGAATCCCTGGGAGCAGGAAACACCCCTGGTGTGCAGGCTGCTCTGGACCGCACCCGTGAAGTGCTGGAAAGCCTGGGGGCCACCTTCAGCGAGGTGTCCCTGCCCACCCTGGAGTATGGCATTGCCGCCTACTACCTGATCTGCACCAGTGAGGCTTCCTCCAACCTGGCCCGCTACGACGGCATGGTCTACTCCAGCCGCGTTCCAGCCGAGGAATTCAACACCAGCATGAGCCGCACCCGTGGAGAGCACTTCGGGCACGAAGTCAAGCGCCGCATCCTGATGGGCACCTACGCCCTCTCCAGCGGTTACTACGATGCCTTTTACTCCAAAGCCATGAAGGTGCGCAAATTGATTGCCCAGGACTTCCAGCGGGCCTTCCAGGACTTCGATGTGCTGGTCACCCCCACCAGTCCCTTCCCGGCTTTCAAATTTGGCGAGAAATCCAGCGATCCTGTCGCCATGTACCAGAGCGATGTGGACACCGTCAGCATAAACCTGGCAGGTGTGCCTGCCATCAGCGTTCCTGCAGGTTTTGAAACCGTGGAGGGCAAAGGGCTCCCCATCGGGATCCAGTTCATTGCACCTGCCCTCAAAGACGAGCGCCTGATCACGGTCAGCGATGCCTTTGAACGGGTGACTGCAGGGGCTTATCTGAAAGTTGCACCTTAGAAAAGAAAACATCCCAGAGCGTTGCTCTGGGATGTGAATTTTAGAATTCAGGGTTCAAGATTGATGGAACTGATGCTCCCGAGGCGCACGGCCACGTAAGGGCTGGTCTGGGGTTTGCCGTTCACCGTGGCGTTTTCCAGGATCACCACATCGTAGGTGGAGAGCTCGAAACTCCCGAGCTGGGCCTTCAGGCTGGCCTGAACGGTTTCGGGAAGTTCGTCAAATTGCACACGGTTGCCTTCGAAAAGCTGGGCATCAGCAACAAATCTCACTTGATCCATGAGGTTCAGCTTAGCATTTCGGTTTGCTGAAAGGGAAAACCCCAGGCTTCAACAAGGCTTCAACCAAATCCAATTGCAAATCACAGGGCATTCTGTCCTGTTCCGGGGGGTTCGGGTGATAGGATTTGGAGCGTGTTTCGTTTGTTTTGGGTGTCCCGTCCGGCCTTGTGGATCAACACGCTGGGGGTGGCGGTCACCGGATTGTGGCTCAGTGGGCACCTTTACACCCTGGATGTGCGGTTCTGGGTGGTGATGGCATGGCTCACCCTGCCTTTCAACCTGCTGATTTACGGCATCAATGACATTTTCGACCAGGCCGAGGATGCCCTCAACCCGCGCAAGGGTGGGCTGCAGGGTGCCAGAATCTACCCGGAGGATGTGCCCCGCATCTGGATCTGGGTGGCGGTGCTCAATGTTCCCTTTCTGGGGTATTTCTGCCTGACCTTGCCCTGGCAGGCCCTGCTGTGGATGCTGTTCTACGCGCTGGTTTTTGTGGGTTATTCTGCCCGGCCTGTGCGCTTCAAGGCCCGGCCTTACTGGGATGCCCTTTCCAATGCGGCTTATGCCTTCCCGATGGCGTTCATTCCCCTTCTGATGGGGTCTGCGGTGCCCTGGTGGGCTCTGTGTGGCACCATGGCCTGGAGCGTTGGCAAACAGGCTTTCGATGCCATTCAGGACATTCCCCATGACCGTCAGGTGGGGATTGTCAACACAGCCGTCCGGCTGGGCGTGGAGGGCACCATGTTCTGGAGTGCGGCGTGGTACACGGTGGCTTTTCTGTGCTTCGGGCAACTCAGTTTGCTGGTGGCTCTGGCCGTGATGCTGGTCAATGGCCGCCTGCTGTACCGGCTCCACCTGAACCCCACCCCTGCAGAAGCCCGCAAAATCTATCCCAGCAGCATGCTGAGCCCGTTGTGGATCGGAACGGTGGCCGGAATTCTGCTGGTGGCCTCCCTGGTCCGATGAGCAGGTTCTGATGGGGGAGTTGCTGGTGCTGGGAGGAGGCTTTGCTGGTCTGGCTTCTGCGTTGCTGGCGGCTTCCCGAGGGCATCAGGTCACGCTCTTTGAAGCAGAAACCTGTGGAGGAAAAAGTGCCCAGATTGAGGTGGCAGGCCAGCGCATCGACACGGGGCCTGCGGTCTGGAGTTTCCCGGCAGTCTGGAATGAGGTTTTTCTGCAGGCAGGCTTGTCAGAGTGGGCCGATGTGCCTCACCACAAGTTGGATTCCCTGGGCACCCACCATGGGAAACGGGTGCTGGACCTCCTGCCAACGCCTGCAGATGCAGGCTGGCAACGCTATGCTGAACGGGCTTCCCGTTTGACAGACACCATCGAAAAACTGCTGTACACTCCTCCCCGGATTTTGAATCCTGAATTTCAGCGCCTGAGTGCGAGGCTTTTTGCAGAACTGGGACATCACCTGACTGCACGCAGTTATTTGCAATCTTTGAACCTGCCCCCACAACTGGAAGAATCCCTGGCCGTGTATGCCCTGAACACCGGGGCTGCACCGGAGGAAGCCAGTGCCCTGCACGCCCTGGTGCCTTACGCCATGCTGCAGGATTTGCGGGTGCCTGTGGGTGGCATCCATGAGCTGGTGTTGCGCCTGAGAGCAGCCTGCTTGCATCTGGGGGTGAAGATTCTTGAGCACACCCCGATTTTGAAAGTCCAGAAGAACCGCATCGACACCACAGCGGGTGCCTTCCTGGGCACGGTGGTTTCCACCCTGGATTTCGAGCGTCTGCGGGTTCTGATGGGGGAGGCTGTGCAAAAACCTGCCCGCCTCAGTTGCAGCGGAGTGGTGCTTTATGCTGTCCTGAAAGAGGAGCTAGACCTGCCGTTTCACAGTGTTTTGCTGCCAGAGAGCACCACGCAACTGGCTCAGGACATGCAAAACCTCAGGCAAAGTGCCTCCCCGATGGTCTTTGTGAACCATTACAGGCCCCATCACATCTACCCACGGAACACCCTGCCAGTGCTTACTGTGGGTCTGACAGCACCACCAGATGCACAGCTTTATGACCTGGACCACCCCTGGCTGAAAGCACAACTGAACCGGGTGGAAAACGTGCTGCAAGTCTCTTTGCAAGACAAAATCCAGGATGTTGCTTTGCTGGACCCCTGGCAGCTCTCCAGATGGGGAGCCTGGGGAGGGGCCATTTATGGCAAACTGAATCCCTGGTACCGCTCGGGTCCCTTTCATTTTCCGGGATACCGTTATCGGGGCATCTGGCTGGCTGGTACGGGCGTGCATCCCGGCGGCGGCATTCCAGCCACCCTGGGGGGAGCCCTGATTCTGCATCAACTGATGAATCACATATAGGAGGATTTTTCATGCATCTGTTTCTGCTTGGCAACACCCCCGGTCTGGAACGGGTCAAAGAGGATTTTCTGGCCCTGTGTGGAGAAAAACCTCGTATTGCTGTGCTGTGTGCCGGGGAAAAATGGCCCAGATACGCTCCCCATTACCTGCAGGTGCTGACCACAGCAGGAGCTGCAGAAGTGCAATTTATTGGCGAAGAAAACGGTCAATTGAACCCGAGAAAAGCCCACGCCATTTTGCAGGGGGCCAGTGGCATTGTGGTGGGCGGAGGCGACACCTACCTGTACCAGCAACATTATGTGCTGTCTACCCTCTCAGACCTGATCCGCCAGAAAGTGCGTGCAGGGGTACCTTACCTGGGGATTTCTGCTGGAGCCATCCTCAGTTGCCTGACCTGCCTGATTCCAGAAGAGGACCGCACTTCCCCAGAACAACCCCATTACCTGCCCGGATTTGGTTTCATGAGCACCCTGGTTTTTCCCCATTTCTCAGAATGGGATGGTTTTGCTGAATTGCAAGCTGCTGCAGCAGAACTCCACATGCAGGAGGTCTGGGGTCTGGATGAACAGGCTGCAGCGTACTTCCATGACGGCACCTTGCACCACACTTATGGCGAGTGGGTCTGGAAGGTCAAACCCACCGGTGAGGCGCAGAAAATCATGAAAGACGCTCCTGTCTTGCTGGACTGAGAAAAGTTTTACTGCACAGAGCGCAGCACTTCAAAGGACTTCAGGATTCCAGCGTGGGTCACAATGAATTTCTCCAGCACCATCCACAGATCCTTGCGGTTGGGCTGGGGATGTTCCATCAGATCCCGCACGGTGCGGTTGTGCACAGAAGCCAGGAAAGCCGCACTGTCGGCAGAAAGGCGGATGCCAGAATTCTTGCTGGTGAGCACCCCACGGTCTGCATCAAAAAATGTGCCCTGAGGGTCTTCGGTGCGGTGGGCCATGCCCAGGCTTCCCAGCAGTTTGAACGCCATCACCAGGGCCACCCATTCCGGGTCATCATGGGAATTGAGGCCTCGCAAAGCGCCTGCCAGCAGGTCGTAGGTCTGGGGGATGTCCATTTCTCCAACCACCACATGGTCCACCAGTTCGCACAGAAAACTGGCCAGCGGATAAACTTCTGGTTTCACCAGCTGTGAGAGGGCTCCTTCCAGTTTGACCTGGGTCAGCAGGCCCAGATCTTCCTGCTGCCGGTGGTAAATTTGCACCGTGACATGTTGAAAGAGGTTCAGTTTGAGGGTGCTGGGAGAAGGTGCAGCTTTGCGGCTGACCCCTTTGAATTTTCCTCTGGGGGTCAAGAGAGACACGATCATGTCCCCATTGGGGGTGGTGCTGCGCCTCAGAATGATCCCCGAGATGTTCTTGTAGCGTTCACGCATGGGTCTGGGTGGTTTCCTCTCCGGGATTGAGCTGCACAACAAACCAGAAACCAGGCCACAGACTTTGCTGGCCTGCTGCTGGAATGCCCTGCTGCGCCCAAACTCCAACCTCCATTTTACCCTGTTCTGGGGCCAGAAATGCCACATTTTCTCACTTCATCTGAAGGGGTCAAACTTTATAATGGGGGGGTGTCAGACCACACCGAGCGCGAATTGTTGTTTGAACTTTTTCCGGAAACCGCCCGCAAGCTGTATTCGGAACAGGGACCGTCGTCGCCCACCCTGGGACTGTACGCTGTGGAAGCGGGAAAACTGGCCCTGGTGTACGGAGACCGCCTGCTGGAACTCGAACCCCTGGAAAAACACGCCAAACATGCCGTGATGTGCGACCTGTGCCACACCACCCTCAGCCGTCTGGACGCGGTGTTCTACCGTGCCCGCATTGGGGAAGGGCTGTACCAGTACATCAGCCTGTGTGAACGCACTGCAGGTTGCCTGGGGCGCACCACCAGAGACCGCCTGCAGCACCTGGTGGAACGGCTGGGACTGGTTCACTGAATTGAGTGCAAAATTCTGGCTGATCATGTCATTGAAATGACATGTGCCGAGGGCCGAGAGCTTAAGGCGCTTTTGCGTTTGCACTCGCTGGCCCTGTTTTGCCTCCAGGCGCTAATGGAACGCATTCTTAAAGCGTGATTCTGCTGGAACAGCGAAGTCGCGCCATGTGTTTTTTGCCCTCGGCCCTCGGCCCTCGGCATCTTTCCCCATTGCCCCTCCATATTGTGTATTTGCAAAAACTGTGGCACAATGTCGGGCATCAATCTGAACCCCACTTTCCGGAGGTAACGGTGAGCCGCGAAGTAAAACTCACTCAAGAAGGGTTCGAGCGCCTGAAACGGACGCTGGAACATGAACAGGAGCGCCTCGCAGAAGCCACTCGCATTCTCAGCGAGCAAATGGAAGCCGCCGACGATCTGGAAGACAACGGCCTCGAAGAAGCCAAGCGTGAAAAGCTGAACATCGAGACCCGCATCGAAGAGCTCGAAGACATGCTTTTAAGGGCCAAGATCATTTCTCCCGCAGACCTCAAGGAAGAAAGCGTCAACCTGGGGGCTTATGTGACCCTGGAAGACGAAAAGACCGGCAAGCAGCTCAAAGTGCAACTGGTCAGTTCTTCTGAGGCCAAGGTGCTGGGCCAGCGCATTGTCTCTGAAGACAGTCCGGTGGGCACCCAGTTGCTGGGCCGCAAAGCTGGGGATTCCTTTGTGGTCAACCTCGATGAAGGCAAACGCCAGCTCAAGTACAAGGTGCTCGGAATCGAGTACTGAACCATTCTCAAAGTCATGCTTTCCTCCTCTCCCTGGGGAGGAATTTTTCATGTGTGCTGCACCACCACCAGCCCCAGACCTGCTGTGCACCACACTTTGACCTGATGCTGCACAGCCACGTTGCTCATGGTCCAGCCAGAGCCTCTTTCCACGTGGGCATCAAAGAGTTCCCAGCGCACCCCTCTGATGTTGAGGTGATGCAGGGGCAGCACAGCCAGCACACTGAGGGTCTGCTCTGGAACGGTATGCAGAACCAGTGGGTGGTGCGGATGCAGGGGGTGCACGCTCTCGGTTCCGCTGTGCAGCATCAGGTCAATGTGAGGGTAACGGGTGGCCAGCAGCATCACGGCCAGGGTGTGGTCGGTGCGGCCTCCCAGTGCGCCCCACACGATGATGGTTTTTGCTCCCTTTTCCAGCGCGTATTCCAGGGCAATTTCGGAATCCAGCAGGTCCTTGTTGGTGGGGTAGGGAATTCTTTGCAGGTCTGGATGGTCCAGCAGGGTTTCTGGTGGAGCGGAATCAAAATCCCCCAGCCACACGTCTGGCCTCACCCCCAGTGTTTTGACGTGCTGGATGCCTCCATCTGCCACCACCACCAGATCGGTAGGATGGGTTTTCAGCACCTGCTGCATGTGCTCTGTGGGATGAAGCTCCCCGTTGATCAGCACGTAACAGATCATCTTCTGAACCCCCGGACCAGCTGGCGGTCAATCCTCAGGGGCAGGGAAGACCCTGCATGCACCTGATGCTCAAATGCTTCCCGTTCACTGAGGTGCACCTGATAGTGCTGCTGGCGCAATTCCACCTGTGCAGAAACCTCGCTGCCCAGACGCTCCACAGCCAGCACTTTTGCGGTGGGTTCTGCTGCATCCAGCTTGAAGGCATGCTGGGGAATGAAAAAGTCCTCAAAAACATTGTCATGGCCCAGAAAACGGGCGGCCCACTGGCTTTCCGGGTGGTGGTACAGGTCTGTGGGGGTGCCCATCTGCTCAATCTGGCCTTCTCGCATCAGCACAATTCTGGAAGCCAGTTTGAAAGCCTCCTGCTGGTCGTGCGTCACCAGGATGGTGCTGTTCTGGGTTTCTCTCAGTGTGCTGAGGAGTTCGTTTTGCACCTCTTCCCTGAGTTGCTGGTCCAGATTGGAGAAAGGTTCATCGAGCAGCAGCAAACGGGGATTCACAGCGAGTGCACGTGCAAAAGACACCCGCTGCTGTTGCCCTCCAGAAAGCTCTGTGGTTTTGCGCTTTTCCAGGCCTTGCAGATTGACTTTTTCCAGCCATTGCAGGGCCTGTTGTTCTGCTGCTTTGCGGGGCATTTTGCGTTCAATCAACCCGAACATCACATTGCCCAGCACGTTCAGGTGCGGAAAAAGCGCGTAATCCTGAAACACCAGCGAAAAAAACCGCTTCTCTGGAGGCAAGGTGGTGATCTCCAGGTCGTCCCACCAGACCTCCCCCTGATCGGGGTGTTCCAGACCGGCCAGGATGCGCAGCAAAGTGGATTTTCCACACCCAGAAGGCCCCAGAATGGCCAGGGCTTCGCCGTCCTGCATGCTGAAACTGACATTGGAGAGGGCATGGGTGGCACCGTAATTTTTAGAAACTGTTCTGACCTGCAGCATCTTCTTCCAGCACCTGAAAAGCCATGTAGGTGATGCCTAAAAGCATACTGGATAAAGCCGCAGCCTGCCCGAGGTTCTGTGCTCCGGGCCTTCCCAGCGTCTGGTAAATCAGGGTGCTGAGGGTGGTCCATTCGGGCCGCTGCAAGATCAAGGTGGCTGCAAATTCCCCAATGGCACTGGCCAGAGCAAAAGCGGCTCCAGTGCGGATGCTGCTCTTCAGAAGCGGCAAAATCACCCGTTGCCACACCCTGAGGGGACTGGCCCCCAGCACCCGTGCGCTCTGCAACATGCTGGGGCTCAGGCTGCGCAGTCCAGCCAGCACCGTGCGGGTCACAAAAGGATGGGCCAGCAGCACATAAGCCCCGATCAGGAGCGTCAGGCTGGCACTGAGGCCTGGATAGGCCAGCAGGTACCCCACACTGACACTGACCATGGAGACCAGAAAAGGCAGCAGGCTCAGGGCATCCAGCGCTGGACTGGCCCTCCTGAAGGTCACAATGGCCTGCAAGCCCCCCACAACCACGCTGAGCACCATGGCGATCCCGGAAAACTTCAGGGTGTTCCACAGGGCCTGCAGCGTGTCAGAAGTGAGGATGCCCCGGTAAAACGCCCAGGTGATCCCCTCTTGCCCCAGCACACTTTTCAGAAACACACTCAGCAGAGGGGCCAGAGCAATCAGGCCCGTCAGGCCCGTCCAGAAAAGCACTTGCAGCCACTGCAGCCCCTGTGGTCTGGGAAGGGTTCTGGTCCTGAATTCTCCGGTGCTTGAGGTGCGTTTTTGCAGATTTGTGTACACCACAGCCGCCAGACCTGTGATCAGAAACTGCACCAGCACCAGAATTCCTGCACTGGACAAATCAAGCTGGTACAGGGTCAGGGTGTAGATCTCCACCTCCAGGGTGCTGAATTTCTGACCTCCCAGCAAAAGGGCCAGCGAAAAACTGCTGAAACAGTACAAAAACACCAGACTGAACGCCCCCAGCAGGTGGGGCAGCACCAGAGGCAAAGTCACCCGCCAGAGCACCCTCCAGCGGTTTGCCCCCAGCACTCTGGCCGCCTGTACGGTGTGCTCGGGAATGCGCAACAGACCTGCGTACACAAAGCGGACAATCAGGGACTGGTTGTAAAACACATTCCCCAGAATCACCAGAAAAGCCGTGTCCTGCAAATGAATGCCAGTCAAACCCCTGGCTCCCACCAGACTGAGGATCCCCATGGCCGCCACAATGCTGGGCGTCACCAGAGGCAGCATCAGAATGCGCATCAGGGTGGTTTTGAACGGAAAATCATGCCTTGCAAGGGTCAGGGCTGCCGGGACTCCCAGCAGCACCGAGAGCACACTGGAATACGTTGCCTGCTGCAAAGACCACCCAATGCGCTCCCAGTAATACTTCTCGTGCAGCACTTCCTGCGCCTGGCGCAGGAACCCACCTTCAGCTCCTGCCAGCAAAGCCCTGACAAACGGGTAAATCAGAAAAAAGCCCAGAAATCCCAGAGGGATCAGGGCCAGAAGGAAGGTGGTGAAGGTGCGCTGCATGGGGGATCTTACAAATCCTTCAGGTCCGCATTCCTCAGCACCACTTTGGTCCAGTTTTCCACCCATTTTTGCTGACCTGCAGCAATTTCGGCAGGGGTCAGGGTTTTGGTGTAGACCGGGGTGCCTGCGTAACGGTAGGTGGGATCCAGTTTGATCCCCTGCGCCACCGGGTAAACCCACATCTGGGTGGGGATGTCTGTCTGGGCTTCTTTTGAGAGCAGGAAATCAATGAATTTTTTGGCGAGGTCCACGTTCTTGCCGCCTTTGATCAGCGCAGCTCCCTCAATTTGCAGGAAGCTGCTTCCGGGCAGGAACAGGTTGGCGGTGGGGCTGGTTTTGGGTTTCTTCTCGGCGTAGAACACTTCGGCAGCAGGGGAAGAGGAGTAACTGACCACAATGGGTCTGGACCCTCCGTTGCGGCTGAATTCGGTGTAGTAAGCGTCTTCCCAGCCTTTGGAGACCTTCACGCCATTGTCCCGCAGACCAGCCCAGAAGCTGTATGCGCCTTTCTCTCCCAGTTCTTTGATGGTGGCCAGCAGGAAAGCCAGACCGGGACTGGAGGTGGCAGGGTTCTCCACGACCAGCAGGTTTTTGTACTCGGGTTTCAGCAGGTCCCCCAGGGTTCTGGGCAGGGCCAGTTTGTTTTTCTGAAAGAAAGCCTTGTCGATGTTGAGGGCCACATGACCGTAATCCACAGGGTTAAAAGCCCCATTCAGCAGGTACTTTTTGGGCACGTTTTTCAGGGCTGCCGACTGGTATGGGGCCAGGAGGTCTGCTGTCAGGGCTCTGGACAGCAGGGTGTTGTCGATGCCATACACCACATCGGCAATGGGAGCATTTCTGGTGAGGATCAGTTTGGAAACCATCTCTCCGGCATCTCCAGCCTTGATCAGTTGCAGTTTGACGTCATTTTCCTGCTCGAACTTTGCAAGCAGTTTCTTGTCCAGGTTGAAAGAACTGTGGGTGACCACCCGCAGGTCAGCAGCATGGGCAGAGGCAAACAGGGACGTGGCAAGCAGGGGCAGGGTGAAAAACAGGGTCTTTCTCATGAAAAAATCTCCTTTCGCGTCGAAAGGAGAGAATGCTGTGAAACGGTGGCACTCTCCCTCCGCTGGTCCGAACCAGATCAGGTGATGGGGTATGATCTCAGCCCGCAAGCGCTGTTCAAAGCGCATTTTGGGGCACCCCCGGTGACGCAAAGAAGAGTATACCCCAGAAGTCTGAAGGGGCAGGGTGGATTGAGCATACTGAGCGGCCGAGGGTCAGGGGAGAGAACCCAGAGCTGCTGTAGCTCAAGCAAAGGGTTGACCTCAGAAGCTGATGCAAACGCTTTTGGTGTGGCCCTCGGTCATGGGCTCTGGGCTCTGGGCTTTTTCCTCAGCGTGAATCATCACAGTACAATCAGATTGAACCCTTAAAATAGATGAAGCCCCAAGCCGCAACTTTGAGATTTGAACATGCGTATCAGCAAACAGGAGGAACACCCATGAGCATTCTTGACCGTTTAAGCCGCCTGATTCGTGCCAATGTCAACGACCTGATTTCCCGCGCGGAAGACCCCGAAAAAATCATCGAGCAGAGCATGATGGACATGCGAGACGCTTACGCCCAGGCCCGCAAGGAAGTGGCCGAATCCATGGCCCAGGGTGAAAAGCTCAAGCGTGAGCAGATGCTCAACAAAAAGCTCTCCGAGGAGTATGTGGTCAAAGCCCAGGAAGCCCTCAAACTGGGCAATGAAAACCTGGCCCGTGAAGCGCTGACCCGCAAGAAGAACTACGAGGACATCGCCAACGCATACTCCACCCAGATCCAGCAGCAGGACAGCATCATTGAAGAGCTGAAAACCCAGTTGCGGGCTCTGGAAGGCAAGATCAGCGAATTCCAGGCCAAGAAGGAACTGCTGCAGGCCCGCCAGAAAGGTGCAGAGGCCACCCAGACCCTGGAGCGCATCTCTGGTTTTGACAAGAGCAAAGGGGCCATGTCTGCTTTTGAAGACATGGAGCGCAAGGTTTCTGGCATGGAAGACCAGGCCAAGGCCATGGGACAGCTTCGCAAGGAATCTGACATCGATGAGCAGCTCAAAGACCTGGGCCGCGACAAAGAGATTGACGAGGAGCTTGAAGCCCTCAAGCGTTCCATGGGCCAGTCTTAAACCCTCAGCCTGAACCTGATGCAACAAAACAGACCCCCGAGAATGCCTCGGGGGTTTTTGCAGGAGTGTGCCGTGGATGTGCAGGTGGAAAGGTCAGAAATGCCGGGCGATGTCTTCTGGATTCGGGAAGATTTCAGTGTATTTTGGCTTTGCAGGATCTCCAGAAAGCCTGAGAAACACATCTCCGGTTTTTGCGTTTTTGAGCGAAACGGGCTGCAGCTCTCTGGGATTGGTGTATAAAGCCACTTTGCCGTTCAGGGCCTCTCCCAGCACCATGGAAAGGGCACGAAGAGGTTTGCCCTGGGCATCGTAAAGGTCTGCAGAAGGTTTTTGCAGCAGTGCATAAACCTCTCCGTCTGGTGCGTCTGGAACCTTGATGGTGATGCGTTCAGAGTGGGTTCTGGTGTATTCGTCGTTCATGAAAACCAGCTGGGTCTGGGTGAGGTCTTCGATGTCTTTCTGGATCAGGGAAAGGTAGAAATCTGTAGCGTCATAAGGGATGGTCTGGTTTTCAAACTTGACCCTGGAATTTTGCATTTCGATTTGTGGGTTGATCAGGCCAGAAACCTTGATGTTTTTGTTGATGTAAAGCCCGCGCAGCAGAACAGAGACCTCCACAGCAGCGTTCTCAGGGGTGGTGCCCAGCAGATGGGTGGAAGGCAGGTGGATGTTTTCCCCATTGAGGTACAGCTGTGGGGCTTTCTGCAGCAGACCTTCCATCCTGAACTCTGCGGTGATGTCCAGTTGCTGCAGCAAGGGTGTGAGGTCGTGCAATGAAATGTAGTGCTGGGGCAAAAGACAGCTATTGCTGGACGTGCAGGGAGGGGTTTTCTGGAACACCTCTATGGTTCTCAGGTTCTGCGCCTGTGTGACCAGCAGTGTTCCCACCAGTGCAGTGACCATCAAAGCTTTCCCAAAAGCAGGAAGCCCATGGGTTTTCAGCAGTCCGGCATTCAGTTCCTGTGGTTTTCCCAGAGACTGCAAGGCACTTTCCAGGGCCTCCTGTTCGGATTTGCCAAATGCCATCTGAAAGTGCATTTTCTCGTAGATGTGGGAATACAATTCCTGTTTGATGTGCTGGCGTTTCTGACCCCACAACCCACGGGTTGCCCGATTCAGGTACTGTTCAATTTGCTTTTGCATGTCTGTTTCCTCCGAAGGCTTTCATGGCCTGCTGGAAGCTCTGCCATTCCTGGCGTTTGTCTTGCAGGGCTTTCCTTCCTGATTCGGTGAGTTTGTAATATTTGCGGGGTGGACCCCCAATGGGGGAGGGCTGGGTTTCGGTGTCAATCCAGCCTGCTTTTTCCAGACGGTGCAGGGCAGGATACAGCGTGCCCTCTTTGAAGCTGAAAAAGCCTTCGGTTTGCACCTGCACTTCCTGAATGATGCGCAGCCCATACAGCGGCTCTTTTTCCAGGGTGGCCAGCAGGATCAGGTCGAGGTGTCCTTTTAAAGTGTTGGCGTCCATAAACCTCCTTTCATCTACTTTGTATGGCTACATAGTTACACAAAGTAGTGGATCTGGCAAGTCTGTTCTGAAAAGCACAAAGACATCGCAAGGAAAATCCTCCATTGATACATCGTTTATGGCCTTCTGCCTTCCGACTTCTGCCTTCTGCTCTGTTCCCCGCATGGAGTCACAAAGGCACATGCTGTAGGATGATGCTCGTGATTCTGCGCCTCCTCACCACCCTCAACTACCGCAACCTCAGAGACCAGGACATGCGTTTTGAAGACGGCATCCACTCCATTTCAGGACTGAACGGACAGGGAAAAACCAACGTTCTGGAAGCCATCTATCTGGTTTTAACAGGCGTGGTGGATGCAGGCAGGCTGCAGCAACTGGTGCGCTTTGAAGAAACCGAAGCCTACGTGAAAGCCACCCTGGAGCGCGATGAAGGCCACAGCATCGCAGAAGTTGGGATTGGCCGGGGAAAACGCCTGATGAAACTGGACGGCATTCGGGTCAAAAGCGCAGAACTGCTGCGTGGAGGGGCCGTTTTCATTGCCCCAGAAGACAGCGAGATTGTGTTTGGCAGCCCCAGTGGGCGCAGAAAATTTCTGGATGATCTGCTGTCCAAAATCAGTGCCCGCTATGCCCAGGGCCTGGACCTGTACCAGAAAAACCTGGCCCAGCGCAATGCAGCCCTCAAGAACGATGAACAGTGGGCTTTAGAAGTCTTCGATGCCAAACTGACCGAACTGGGCACCCTGCTGATGGACCTCCGTCAACGGGCCATCCAGAAAATCCAGCAGTATGCCAGCGATGCCCACACCCGCATTGGGGGCAGGGGGGAACTGGGCATCACCTTGCAAGAAACCACCTCCATTCAGGGATACGCCAGGGATTTTCTTCTGAGGCGCTCAGAGGAATTTGCCCGCCAGAGCACGGTGATTGGACCTCACCGGGACGATCTGGTTTTGACTTTGCGGGGTCAGCCAGCTTCAGATTTTGCCAGCAGGGGAGAAGCCAGAACCATAGCGCTCGCCCTCAGGTACGCCGAGTACGAACTCTTGTTTGAACGCTACCAGGAAAACCCCATCCTCTTGATTGACGACTTCAGTGCAGAACTCGATCCAGAGCGCAGAAATGCCCTGATCGAACTGGCAAAACGCAGTCCTCAAGCCCTGATCACCGGAACCGAACCCCTGCCCCACGCAGCACACCACTACCGCATGGAGGGAGGCCACCTTGAAAGAATTCAATAACCTGCTGTTCAAAATGATGCGCAGACAGGGTCTCCAGGGTGGTGTGGAGCGTGCCCGTGCAGTGGCCGTGTGGCCCCAGGTGGTGGGACCCCAACTCAGCAAAATGACCCGTGCCCGTGCGGTGCAGGACAAGGTTCTGGTGGTGGAGGTGCAGGATTCGGTGGTGGCCCACCACCTCTCCTTGCAGCGCACCCGCTTTGTGACCCGACTGTCCGAGGTGCTGGGAGAGGGCAGAATCCAGGACATCAAATTTGTGGTGGGCACGGTGAATTCCCCGGTGGACCAGCCCAGGCCTCCTTCTCCTCCCAGGCTGACCGCCCGTGACCTGGAAACTGTGGAGCACCTGATTGAGGATGTGCCAGAGCACTTCCGGGAAACCGCACGCAAAGCTGCAGAGGCGGTGCTGCAATCCAAACGCCTGCGCTCCCAGAAGGGCTTCAAGCCCTGCCCTGCCTGCAGGACCCTGACCGATCGGGAAGGCCTGTGTTTGCCCTGCCGGGACCTGACGTTAAGCAACCAGGTGCAATCGGTGGCCAGAAAACTGCAGGACAATCCAGATTTGCAGTTTCAACTTGAAAAATTCCCCTACCTGACCGAGGATGGCCTGAAGGTGGCAGCCCACATCGCCTTTGAAAACGTCCAGAAACAACTCAGCGATGTTTTGCTGGACTTCATTCAGTCCAAAGGAGAGGCTGCCCTGCAAAAACGCTTGCAGGAACGCTCTTACGTGATGCTGGCCCTGGAATACGCCCAGAAACTGGAATCCATAGACCGCAAATGGTGGAAGAAACTTCCTGAACCTGTGCAGCATGCTTTAAAAGTGGAGACACACAGGTAGAAACGGGGGTGGGCTTCGGGTTTGCCCATGATAAATTGTTCCCATGACCCAACCCGAACACAAATCCCAGGCTCCCCGGCAGGTGCGGATGGCCATCATCACCATTTCTGACACCCGCACGCTGGACAATGACCACAGCGGCAATTATCTGATTTCAGAGCTGGAAAAAGCAGGTCATCTGCTGGTGGGTCGGACCATCGTCAAAGACGAAAAAGACCAGATCAAGGCGGCTTTTCAGGGTTTCATGCAGGAGGCCCAGATCGTGATCAGTTCAGGTGGGACGGGCATCACAGGTCGGGATGTGACCATTCCGGTCATGGAAAGCCTGATCGAGAAACCCATGCCAGGGTTCGGTGAGCTTTTCAGGATGCTGTCTTACCAGCAGGTGAAGGGGGCCGCCATGCTGTCGAGGGCTGTGGGAGGTCTGGCTGGAAAGACCCTGCTTTTTGCCCTTCCTGGAAGCCTCAATGCCGTTCAGACCGGCTGGGAGGGTTTGCTGCGGGATGAACTGGCCCACCTGGCTTTTGAAGTGGTGCGCTGACCGATTCCGGTTCTGGTAAAGTGCTTTAAATCCCATTTGAGGAGGTCATTTTGATTGACATGGATCTTGGGCAGGGGTACCGCATTCAGCCCATCACTTATCAGGAGTATCTGGACGCTTGCGCCAGAATTGAAGACCGGATTTTTGGAGATTATTTTGCGTTTCGCTGGACAGACACCCGCACCCCTGAGCAGCAGGCCCGAATTCAGGAACTGGGGAAAATGCCAAAAGGCATTCAGGTGTGCCTGGGTTTGTTTTTTGAAGGGGAACTGATTGGCTGGCAATATTCAGAGCAACTGAATGCCCAGACCATCGTCATGAAGGACACTGGGTGGCTTGCTGATCATCAGAACAAAGGGCTGTATTCCCGGTTGCTGCCTGAGCTTTTGAAGCTGTTTGAAGCCCTGGGGTTTGAAATGGTGCTCAGTTACCACAGGCAAACCAACAACCAGGTGATTCTGCCCAAACTCAAAGCGGGTTTTTTCATCAATGGGTTTCGGGTGGATTCGTATGGCATGAATGTGGAATTGATTTATGCCTTCAATCCAGATTACCGGGAAGCCCTGCATGTGCGCAGTGGATACCGGACCCCCAGGGGAAGAATGGCTGAGTTGCTGGGTCTGTCCGGGGTTTGATTTCAGACAGAAGTGGGTTATTCTGTTAACCACATAACGGAGGATTTGACATGGCCATCAGCGAACATTGGACCACTTTTGGCGGATTTCAGGTGCGCAACTGGGAACCTGGACAGCCCCTGAACCATCTGGAAAACACCATTTACCGCATTTCTGTGGAATACGATGACAAGACCTCCTGGGTGGAAAAGCTGCAGTCTTACCTGAACACTGTGGGCTCCGGGGCATCCCGTGGTCTGGTGGTGGGCATGTGGGGCACCGACAGTGAAGAATCTGCAACGGAGGCCCTGCAGGCACTGGTTGCAGCAAAACAACAGTTGCCCTTGCTGGAAGCCCTTTTCTTTGGAGACATCACCTACGAGGAAAATGAGATTTCCTGGATCTACAACACCGACCACCGCCCGGTTTTTGAGGCTTACCCCAACCTGCTGCACTACGGAACCCGGGGTGGCAATGACCTGCGTTTCACTGGCCTGAAAGCCCTGAAACTGCAAACCCTGATCGTGCAAACCGGAGGCATGTCTGCAGACACTGTGCGCGACATCATGCAGGCACAGTTGCCTGAACTGATTCATCTGGAACTGTACCTGGGCACCGAGGAATACGGGGCCAGTTATGAGATGGCAGACCTCACGCCCATTCTGGACGGCACCCTGTTTCCAAAACTGAAGCATCTTGGTCTCAAAAATGCCCAGAACCAGGATGAGATTGCACAGGTGATCGTGAATGCCCCTGTGCTGGCCCAGCTTGAAGTGCTGGACCTCTCTCTGGGGATCCTCACCGATGAGGGGGCACAGGCCCTGCTGAACCATGCAGAAGCCTGGGAGCACCTGCAGCGTCTGAATTTGCAACACCACTTCATCACTGAAGAGGTTCAGGAACGCTTTGAACCCCTCAAACCCCTGATCGACCTGGGAGATCCCCAGGACACCAATGACGACTGGCGTTTTGTCAGCATTGGCGAATAAAACCATGCTGCTGCCTTCCCGACCTGTGGTGGTGGTTGCTCCTCCTGCAAGCAGACGGGTGAAGGCTTTTCAGGCCAGCCTGCAAGAACTGGGCTGGCCTGCTGCCCGGGTGGTTTCTCCGCTGGAAGTCATCCAGAAAAAAGTGGATCTGGCTGCTGTGGTGCCACAGGGCAGTGTGGTGCGCATCGACGCTTCTGGTGAATGCTTGCAAACCGAGCGTGCCCTGCTGAAACTGGGACAGGAGGGTCTGGATAGCACAGATGCAGAAACCCTGGACCTGGAAAGAGGAGAGATCCTGCCTTCAGGGCAGTGGTACCTGGGTTTGCAGCGTTATTTTGCTTTGCTGCAAACCCAGTTGCAGCAGGCTCCACATCACCAGTGCACCATCGACTTTCAGGAGGCCCTGCAGCTTTTCGACAAGCGCATCACTTCCAGGAGATGGCAGCAGGCAGGGCTTCCTGTGCCTCCCTTCTTGTCTGAACCCCATGATTTTGAGGATTTGCTGGAACACATGAAAGCCTCAGGGCTGTCCAGGGTTTTTGTGAAACTGGCCCATGGCAGCAGTGCCAGTGGTGCGGTGGCACTGCACATCTCGGGGCAGGTTTCTGGAAAAACTGTGGAGTCTCGCCTCCGGGTTATCAGCACCGTGGAGATGGAAAATGGGAGGCTGTACAACTCCAGAAAACTGCGCCACTACGACCAGTGGGCAGACATCCAGACCCTCATCAACCTGCTGTGTCGGCATCCCCTTCAGGTCGAAGCCTGGGTGCCCAAGGCCACCTTTCAGGGCAAACCGATGGATCTGCGGGTGGTGGTGATTGGCCAGACCCCCATGCAGGCCATGGTGCGTCTGGGGCAGGGACCCATGACCAACCTGCATCTGGGCAACGAGAGGGGAGATGTGCAGGCCCTGCAAGACCGTATGGGTTCACACTGGTCCGAACTGGAGGCGACCTGCCAGAAAGCCATGCAGGTGTTTCCAAAATCGCTGTATGCAGGTCTGGATGTGCTTTTGCGCTCGGATTTTCGGCGGCATTGTTTGCTGGAAGGGAATGCTTTTGGGGATTACCACCGCAACGTGTTCTGGCAGGGCATGGACACCTTTACGGCCCAGCTTTTCAAACTGCAGGAGAGGCAACCATGCTGAATGTGCGGGCCATGATCGGCACCCATGATGTTTTTATGATCACGCTGGACAGCCTGCGTTTCGATGTGGCTGAAAAAGCCCAGTTGCCCCACCTGAAAAAGCACTTTTCTGCATGGGAGAAACGGCACAGTCCAGCCAGCTTCACTTACGCTGCCCACCATGCGTTTTTCTCGGGCTTTTTGCCCACGCCTGCCCGACCCGGACGGCATCCCAGGCTTTTTGCAGCCCGTTTTCAGGGTTCGGAGACCACCCACCCGGAGACTTTTGTCTTTGAGGAGGCCACCCTTCCAGAAGCACTGGCGGCCAGAGGTTACCGCACGGTATGCATTGGTGGGGTGGGTTTCTTCAATCAGGAAACCCCACTGGGACAGGTGCTTCCAGGGCTCTTTCAGGAAAGCCACTGGAGCAGGGACATGGGGGTGACCCGGCGGCACTCCACGCAGGCCCAGATCAGAGTGGCCCTGAATGTGTTGCGGGAACAGCCTGCAGACCAGAGGCTCTTTCTGTTTCTCAACCTCAGTGCCACCCACCGGCCCACCCACATCTTTCACCCTGAACTGCAACAAGATTCTGCAGAAACCCAGCAGGCTGCCCTGGAACAGGCCGAAAACCATCTGGTGGAGCTTCTGGAAGCTCAGGATGCTCGTGGCCCTGCACTGGTGATCATCACCTCAGACCACGGTGAAGCTTTCGGAGAAGAGGGTTTCCATGGGCACCGCCTGGGCCATGAGGTGGTCTGGACGGTGCCTTACGCTGAATGTGTGATCGGAGCTGGACCATGAGTGCAAAACCCAACCTGAAATCTCTGCTGGACGCCAGAAACCCTTATCTGGGCTACACCTATGCTTACCCGCACAAGACGGCTTATCGGGATTTGCCTCCTGTAGATTTGCAAGACGTCTGGAAAGACCAGGACAGAAGCCAGCTTTTTCTGTACCTGCACATCCCCTTCTGTGAAATGCGCTGTGGGTTCTGCAACCTGTTCACCACGGTGAATGCCCCCAGACCCCTGGAAAAAGCCTATCTGGACACCCTGGAGCTGCAGGCCAGAACCACCCGTGAAAGGCTGGGTGAGGCCCACTTCTCCCGTTTTGCCATTGGAGGCGGGACCCCCACCCACCTGGAACCTGCAGACCTTGAAAGGCTGTTTGACATTGCTGCGTTGTTTGGCGTGGCCTTTGAGAAGGTGCCCACCAGTGTGGAAACCAGTCCAGCCACTGCCACTCCAGACCGCCTGCAGGTGCTCTCAGGGCATCAGGTGAACCGGGTCAGCATTGGAATCCAGAGTTTTCTGGAACAGGAAGTCAAATCGGTGGGGCGCACCCAGGACAACAGCACGGTGCATCAGGCGCTCAGCACCATCCGGGAAGCAGGCATTCCAGTCCTCAACCTGGATCTGATTTATGGCCTGTCCCACCAGACGCCTGAAAGCTGGCTGCAGTCGCTGAAAAAAGCCATGGAATACAGCCCCGAAGAAATGTTTTTGTATCCCCTCTATGTCAGGCCCCTGACCGGAATTGGCCGTTCTGGACGCAGCTGGGAGGACGAGCGTCTGGAACTGTACCGTCTGGGTCGCGATTTCCTGCTTTCTGAGGGTTACGAACAGGTCAGCATGCGCTTTTTCAGAAAATCTGCGTCTGGAACAGCTGCGCCTGTGTATTGCTGTCAGGAGGATGGGATGGTGGGTCTGGGCTGTGGTGCACGCTCTTACACCAGCAACCTGCACTACTCCAGCGAATACGCCGTGGGCCAGACTGGGGTCAAAGAAATCCTCTGGGATTATGTGAAACGGGATACCACATCTTTTCAGCAGGTTCAGTATGGCATTCAGCTGGATCTGGACACCCGCAAACGGCGATTCATTCTGCAATCCATCCTGCATGCCTCTGGCCTGAGCCAGCACCATTACCAGAAGCTTTTTGCAACAGATTTTGCTCAGGATTACCCTGAGTTGCTGGACCTGCTGAACCTTGGACTTGCCACCGATCAGGCAGGAACCTGGACCCTGACCCCTGCAGGGCTGGAGGTCTCGGATGTGATTGGACCGTGGTTTTATGCCCCGGAGATTCAGGACCGCATGTCCGACTTCATTTTAAGGTGACCCATGATGCCCGGTGATATTTCTCTGATCGAACGCCTTCGTGAACGTGCCCTGGACCCCACCAGGGCCACCGATGAACACCTTGATCCGGGCTGGACGCCACCCATCAGCCATGTGGCCAGTCCTGTGTTGACGCCAGAGCGACTTTTTGAGCTGGAGCAGGAAATGGGGTCTGGTTTGCCCGAATTGCTCCGTCAGGTATACACGCAGGTGGGGGAGGGGAATTTTGGCCCGGGTTACGGCCTGATGCCTTTCAAGGACCACAAATACACCTCCAGTTCTGCAGCCGTGCTGCCCCTGTACCAGTCTTTTCTGGAAAAAGGCTGGCCTGAACACCTGCTGATGTTCTGCTGCTGGGGTTGCACCATCTATTCGGTGATCAACCTGCAGACCGAACAGGTGGGGGTGCTGGATCTGGAAGGCTGGGATGAAAGCACGCCTGCAGAAGATTGTATTTTCTGGCAGAAATCCAGCCTGCAGGATTGGTTTGAAGCCTGGCTCGCTGGTGAGAACCTGTTCTTTGAACTGGACGAAGAATGAACCTTTCGGTGTTGTATCGGGGAGCACTGGAAACCTGCAATTACGATTGCTCGTATTGCCCTTTTGCAAAACGCCCGGAGACCCCAGAAAAACGCCAGCAGGACACGGAAAGCCTGGAGAAATTTCTGGGCTGGGTGCGCCGGGAAACCGATGTGCAGTTCAGCATTTTCTTCACGCCCTGGGGAGAGGCCCTGCCCATCCAGCGGTATCAGAAAGCCATTGCAGAGCTGTCCCATTTTCCACATGTGGAGAAGGTGGTGATGCAAACCAACCTGAGCGCCAGACTGGATTTTCTGCAGGAGTGCCAGAAGGGGAAACTGGCCTTCTGGTGCACCTACCATCCTTCCCAGGTGAAGCGGGAGAAGTTTTTGCAACAGTGCCATGCTCTCAAATCCTGGGGGGTGAGGTTCAGTGTGGGGGTGGTGGGGAAGCCCTCCCATTTTCAGGAGATTCAGGATTTGCGCCGGGACCTGCCCGAAGAAGTGTACCTGTGGGTCAATGCCTACCAGAAAGGCTCCCAGATGTACCCTTACACCCCAGAGCAAACCCAGCTTCTGGGCAGCATCGACCCGTTGTTTGAACTGAACACCCGAAAATATGCCAGCCGTGGAAAGTCCTGTTTTGCAGGCGAAACGGTGGTCACTGTGGACGAGCACGGAGACATCCGGCGCTGTCATTTTGTGGATCAGGTGCTGGGCAACATTCACGCCCCGGACTGGCGCAATGCGCTTCAATCCAGGGCGTGCAGCAGAAGGTTCTGTGATTGTCACATCGGGTATGTGCACCTGAAAGAACTGGAACTGTACCCGGTGTTTGAGGGGGGCATTCTGGAAAGAATCCCTGCAGAAAAAGGTTCAGGACTGCTCAGGTCTCCATGATCGGCTGGTAAAGTCTGGGGTCATCGAAGCCAGCGATCCAGGCTGCGGCCTGCTGGGCTTTTTGCATGCCTGGAGGAACCCGGATCACGTAATTGCGGTCCGTGGAGGGGCAGATCACCCACAGGGCCACCAGATCTTCATCTCCCTGCATCTGGACTTTCAGCAGTTTTCTGGGACCGCCTGTGTCGGTGTCCTGGTCCAGAATCTGGGCATCCACTTCTGACAGGAAAGCTTCATAACCCAGTCGCTCCAGTTTGACGCGGCGCAATTCGGCATTGTCGGTGTCCAGCACCTCCTGACCTGTGATGGTTTCTGGCTGGAAGGCAATTCTGGATTCAACGGGTACCCCTTTCCAGCGCAGAGGCACCTGCAGATGGTCATTCACATGGGTGATGCCAGTATCCGCCAGGTCCACCCATCCGCTGATTTGCAGGGTTGTGGGCAGTTCTTTCAGGTTTTCACAGCCCCTCAGGTCCAGGCAGGCCACCTTGCTGAGCCAGGAGGGCAGGGCTTTCAGGCGGGTGCATCCCCGCAGCACCACGTGGCCCCCCAGCACCTTTGCCTGTGCTGGCAAGTGCTCCATGGCACTGCAGCCACTGACATCCAGAAAATACACTTCCAGATGTTCAGGCAGGGTTTTCAGGTTCACGCAGTCCCGCACAATCAGAGAACCCACTTTCAGGCCCTGTGGAAGACAAATCAGGCTGGTGCAGCCTTCCAGATCCAGTTTGAATTTGACTTTCAAAGAGGAGGGCAGGGTTTCCAGATGGGTGTATCCAGCCAGCAAGGTGCCTGTGGTGAGACCTTCAGGCAGGCTTTTCAGGCGGGGGCATTCCTGCACGTCCAGCACATCACAGGTCAGGTGTGCAGGGAGGTGGGTCAGGCGTTTCTCGCCTTTGAAGCTCAGGGTGCCCTGCACGGTCAGATGCTCTGGAGCATGGCCAGACAGGATCAGTTTGTGCGCCTCCTGGGCCGTCAGCACCATCAGTCCAGCACCCGGCGGATGGCCTGGGGGGTGTACTCGCGCTGCATCCAGCTTTTGTAGATGCCTTTTGGCAATGGAATGGTTTTGTGTTCCTCGTGGATCAGGTGGGCCAGACCTGCGGTGACTTCAATGTAAATTTCGCCGTGCAGTTGCCAGAGTTGCACGGTGGCAGGGTCCTGAATGCGGTGGCTGTGTCCGGTCAATTCTCCTCTGGCCAGGATGGTTCCGGGGCGCTCCTGGGCTCCTGCGGGCAGGTGTTCAATGGATTGAATCAGCACATCTCCGTGTCGGTAAAGCATAAAACCTCCTAAAAAATGATCTTATATTTAGTATATAACATAATAAGATCGGATGGTGAGGAATCATTTGAAAATGTTTTTGAGCTGCAGGAGGGCATCAGATACGGCCTTGGAAATGCTATGGTAAGACCCCATCCCTTATCATGGCAATCATGGCATTGCCCCGCTTCTTCTCCAAAATGCTGTTGCTGCTGGCCCTGGGTGCAGGATCTGCTTCAGCTCAACTGGCCCTCACCTTTGAAAAAGGCCAGACCAAGACCCACCAGTCCATCCAGCAGGTGCTTTCCAAAAGCCAGTACCTGAAAGATTTTGCCACGTACTTCAATGACCGCATCAAATTCCCCAGAAAACTGAAAATCCAGTTCCTCTCCTGCGATGAAGAAAACGCCTATTACGCCCCGGACACCCACAGCATCGAAATGTGCTACGAACTGATCAACCTGTACAGCAAACTGGAAGAAAAAGACACCAGCAAAGAAGACAGAATGCTCAATGCCACGGTCTTCACCTTGCTGCATGAACTGGGGCACGCCCTGATTGACCAGCTGAAATTGCCTTCCACGGGCAGGGAAGAGGACGCTGTAGACCAGTTTGCCACCCTGGCTTTGCTCTCTCTGGAAGACGAGGCAGGCATTTACAGTGGCATCACCCAGTTTCTCTCAGACGCAGAGGAGGACGCAGAAGGAGAACTGGATTTCTCAGATTCCCATTCCCTGAACATGCAGCGCATGTACGACATGACCTGCCTGGTCTATGGCAGCAACCCCAAAAAGTTCAAGAGCATCCCCAGGGATTATGACCTCCCAAAAGAGCGTTCCAGCACCTGTCAGGAAGAGTACAGTCATGCCAGGTATGCCTGGAACACTCTTTTGAAGCCCTACCTCAAGAGTTCCAGAATGGATTTGCTTTAACCCGAACCGCCCGCAGCATCCAGAAAATCAACCCTTCTGAAGTGGCTCGGCACTTCCCTGAGGCGGGAAACCTTTAGCCCATTCTGAGGGAATTTGCACCCCTGATGCATCCTCGATTTATGCGTTCTGGACAGCATTGTTTTGTGATTGTCCTGTCATCCAAACGGTAGAATTCTCATCTCTATAAGTGCTACAATGAACAGGTTGCAAGCGAGGTGTCAGCAGCAAAGCTGGACCTCCACGGACTGCCAGGAGCAGTCCATTGCCCACCCCAACCCCATACACCTGCCAGTTTTCCAGAGCTTTTTCTTGCTGGCGGTGTTGTTGTGAAACTCTCCAGAATCCGTGGACACCCGACCATTCACGACAGGTGCTGACCTGCACCTGAGCCAAGGAGAAAACATGACTTTTAATCCCCAATGGAACACCCAGGACCATCTGGATGCCGTGATGCAATTGCTGGACTTGCAGGAATCTGCCTCCAGTGAAGAGATCCGCAAAGTGCTGAATTGCCCCGCCGTGGCTGCACACGGGGTGCTGGAAGAATTGATTGCCCAGGGCTTTGTACAGACCGTGGGCAAGAGCAGTGCCGTGCGTTACATCAAACGTGCTTTTGACCACGACATGGACCTGGTGCATGAAGAGTGGTTCCCCAGGCTCAGCGAGTGGTTTGCCACAGGCAGGGCCGAAAGCCACTTTGGTGTGTCCAGCCAGCTGAACCTGAATGCCCGTGAAGCCAAAGCCACCCTGGAAGAAATGCGCAGACAGGGCATGCTGTTTGGGAAGTTTGTGGGCAGCATGTGCATTTACTCGCTGCGCGAACGGGGCATCACCCGGCAGGCTTCCGGAGCTCAACTGGAAGCACTGGCCAGCACACCGCGCAAGAAACGCCAGGATGCCTTGCAGGAGGCGATCCAGAAACCCACAGCCAGACCCACCCGGGCCAGAGGACTCAGAAATTGAAGTCCTCTTTTTTTATGGTTTTGCAGGATTTTTGACCGACTCTGCAGGCTGCAAATTTTAACCTGAGCTGGTGGCTGGTTTTTCTGATTTTCCATTCCCTTTGACCGCCCACTCATTTTGAGGAGGGGACATGCAATCTGAATTCATTTCCAGACACCAGCAATCAGGTCAGATCAATGGCATTCCGGTGCAGGGGCACATTCACATGCTGGGCAGTCCAGGCAAGGCAGCAGTGGTCTATGGAGACATCTGCATCCATTGCGAGGAGGACCGCATCAGGTTGCTGGCCCTGGACACCCTGATTTATCAGGGTCCCTGTTGTGATGGAGAGGGGCAACAAACCCGCATTGAACTGCCCATCCAGTGGTCAAATCTGGGTCAGGAAATGCTGTCTTTCTGCGGTCTGGTGGACATTGAGGATGCCTGGGTGCTCAGGCATGTGCGGCAGAAGAACTGAGGGGCACAGCCACCTGCTCCTTTGATGAAGGTGGGTCAAATTGCATATTTCGCAAAATTCCGAAATATGTGCTACATTGAATTCAGTAGTTCGGTGATTGGCGAAATACCGAACAAAGGAGATTCCATGCCCCAGACTTTCCGCACCACCCTGACCCTCAGCACCCTGGCCCTGATGGGCAGTGCCTTTGCCGCCACAGAAGCCATCTCACTGCCTGGAAAAGGTTTTGAACTGAAAGGCACCCTGCAAATCCCCGAAGGCAAAGGCCCTTTCCTGGTGGCCCTGATCATTGCAGGCTCTGGTCCCACAGACCGCGACGGCAACAACCCCCTGGCAGGCAAGAACAACAGCCTCAAAATGCTGGCCGAAGGGCTGGCCCAGAACGGCATCGCTTCACTGCGTTTCGACAAACGGGGCATCGCTGCAAGTGCCATTCCCAACATGAAAGAAGACGACCTGGTTTTTGAGGATTACGTGCAGGATGCCAGCCACCTTCTGGACCTCCTGAAAAAAGACCAGCGCTTCAACCGTTACGCCGTGCTGGGCCACAGTGAAGGTGCATTGATTGGATTGCTGGTGGCCAAACAGAACCCTGTGGACCGCTATGTGTCCATCTCTGGAGCAGGCAGCAATGCAGCAGACATCCTGCTGACGCAGCTCAAACCCCAGCTTCCTGCAACCCTCTATGACCAGAGTGCGGACCTGATCGCCAAACTGCGCAAAGGGCAGACCGGAGCTGTGCCCAGTCCTGCGCTGGCTTCCCTGTTCCGCCCCTCGGTGCAGCCCTACCTGATCTCCTGGTTCAAGCATGATCCCGCCAGAATTCTTACCACCCTGAACACCCCAGCCCTGATTGTGCAGGGAGAACGGGACTTGCAGGTGACACTGCAGGACGCACAAAAGCTGCATGCTGCTCAGCCCAAATCCAGACTGCTGGTGGTGCCCACCATGAACCATGTGCTGAAATCGGTGGCTGCAGATCAAAAGTCCAACATGGCGGCCTACAGCAATCCAGACCTTCCTCTGGCCGATGGGCTGTTGCAGGGTATCGTAGAATTTCTGAAATAAACCCTGAGATCCTGCAGGACCACCAGAGGAACCATGAACGAAGTCTTCAAAGCCCTGTCTGACCCCACCCGCAGAGAAATCTTGCGGGTGCTGCGGGAAAGCCCCAAAACCGCAGGCGAACTTGCCGACCTCTTTCCTCTGGCCAAAAGCACCCTCTCGGGGCATTTCAATGTCCTGAAAGCCGCTGGACTGGTGCGCACCGAAAAAGAAGGTACCACCATCACTTACTACCTCAATGCCACCGTGATGCAGGACGCCCTGACCCACATCATGGGGCTCTTCAAAGTGGGAGAAGAACCATGAACAACCTGAAAAACGATTTGTGGGCCTGGCTGGTCTTTGTGCTGGTCTGGGGATACATCGTTTACAACTTCGGATCCCTGCCAGACAGGGTTCCCGTGCACTACAACTTCCAGAATGTGCCAGACCGCTATGGACATCCTGCAGAAGTGTTCATCAACCTGGCCCTGATCGTGCCCTATTTTGCCCTGCTGTTCATGGAATCCACTGTTCTGGGCATGAAAGGCCAGCAGAACCAGCAGAACATGGCCCAGATCCAGCAGTATGCCCGCCTGATGTTGATCCTTCTGCCTTCTGGCATTGCTCTGGGAGAGGTGCTCACCTGGCAGGGCATCCTGGGCACCAGTGGCATGATGAAGGTGATTTTCAGCATGGTTGGCGTGTTCCTGATGCTCACGGGCAACATCTCACCGAGGGTCAGTCGCAATTTCCTCTCTGGTTTTCGCACGGCTTACACCCTCAGAAGCGACCTTGCATGGTATGACGTGAATCGCAAAGGAGCCTACCTGATGACCCTGTGTGGCTTGCTGGTGATCCTGCTCACCTGGGTGCTTCCCGGAAACTGGCCCATCTTTGGATTGCTGGGCAGTGTGGCCGTGTTGCTGCTGGGCATGTTGCAACTCGGGAAACGTGCAAAAACCCTCTGGGAGCAGGATGCCCGAAAGATCCCACTGGACCAGAAGCCGTTTTGATGGGATTCAACCAGAAATCAAATTTTGACATTAAGCTCTTCTCTTGAAATTTTTGGGAGAAGGGCTTTGTTTTCAGAATGTTGAAGGTGCCTAAACAATTATGGTAACTGTGGTTGCGGAAAGTTTTAGCACTGAAGTAAAGTGTAAACTGAGGTTGCATGAAAGATCACGCTAAAAATATCTCTTAAATATGCAGAATTTTGGGCCTGATAAAGATTTCAATGAATCAAAAGGAGTAATGTGAATCAACTTGAACTGATGTATATTCTTCTTGCTTTATTTGTGGGATCATTGGTATGTTTATTTCTAAAGAGTGCTATGCAGAGATGGAAAGTGCATTTGACATTTATTGAACTTGGTCTGAGTACATCTGAGGTAGCATTATTTATTTATATGATTGCAACTGGAGAAGGGGATTGGTGGATGTTCTTGATTCTGGCTTCTTTATTGAAAAACACAATAAAGAATATATATTTTCTTGTTTCTCTCAAAAAAACTGGCTGACAATTATGACCCATGCCTTTTTTGCGCCTCAAAACATGATTTTCTGGATTTTTGGTTTGTATTTTATTTTTGGATGCCTTGCTGTGGTGTTCAGGAAAAAAGCGCCTGTGTGGTCTTTGCTGGTCATGGCTGTGGCCGTCGTTGGGCTGTGGCCTGCATACCTCTCCAGCAAAGACGGTGGGGATAACACCAGCATCCACCTTAGCACCCTGGTGATCTTGTTCTGCATGATCGACGCAGTGACCCGGTTCTCCAAAAAGAAACCGCAGTGACCTCTGGGCCTGCCCAGATGCAGTGAGACCCAGGGGCTTTGCTTCTGTTACACTCTCCTGAGAAGCTGTCCAACGGGACAGTGAAAGAGCATCTTTTTTGAAATTTCAGGAGGCAACATGGCGCTGCACGAACTGGCTGGCAAACCCGCTCCTCACAACATTCTGGTCAACATTCCCCGCCTGGTGAGCAGTTATTACACCGTCAAACCCGATCCCAAAAATCCCCTGCAACGGGTGGGTTTCGGCACCAGCGGTCACCGTGGCACCTCCTTCAATGGCACCTTCAACGAAGACCACATTCTGGCCGTTTCGCAAGCCGTGGCAGAGTACCGTGCAGAGCAGGGCATCACTGGCCCCCTCTTCATTGGGATGGACAGCCATGCCCTCTCTGAGGCTGCCTGGATCACCGCTCTGGAAGTCCTGCTGGCCAACGGGGTCAAAGTCCAGGTGGACAAAGGGCGGGGCTACACCCCCACCCCTCTGATTTCCCATGCCATTCTGGGCCACAACAAAGGCCGCACCAGTGATCTGGCAGACGGCATCGTGATCACCCCCAGCCACAACCCACCCCAGGATGGGGGCTTCAAGTACAACCCACCTTCTGGGGGTCCTGCAGACACCAACATCACCAAAGTGGTGCAAGAAAGGGCCAACCAGTTGCTGGAATCTGGCCTGGAGGGAGTCAAACGCATTCCCCTCGAGGAGGCTTTCAAGGCTGCAGAGGTCTTTGATTTTGTGACCCCCTATGTGGAGCAGCTGAGAGAGGTCATCGACATCGATGCCATCAAACAGGCCGGGGTGAAAATCGGGGTGGATCCGCTGGGTGGAGCCAGCCTGGAAACCTGGCAGGCCATCCGGGACCATTACAATCTGGACCTCACCATCGTCAATGACCGCATCGATGCCAACTTCAGCTTCATGACCGTGGACAGAGACGGCAAGATCCGCATGGACTGCTCCAGCCCTTATGCCATGGCCTCCCTGATTGGCCTGAAAGACCAGTTTGACATTGCCATTGGCAACGACCCGGACGCAGACCGCCACGGCATCGTGACCCGAGATGGCATCATGAACCCCAACCACTACCTCGCGGTGTGCATCAATTACCTGTACCAGCACCGCAACTGGAACAGCGACATCGGGGTGGGCAAAACCCTGGTGTCCAGCAGCATCATTGACCGGGTGGTGGCTTCCCTGGGCAAGAAGCTTGTGGAGGTTCCAGTGGGCTTCAAATACTTTGTGGACGGCCTGCAAAATGGCACCATCGGCTTTGGGGGAGAGGAGAGCGCCGGGGCTTCCTTCCAGCGCTTCGATGGCTCTGCCTGGTCCACAGACAAAGACGGCATCATTCTGGGTCTGCTGGCTGCAGAGATTCTGGCCAAAACCGGCAAGAGCCCCTCTGAGCACTACCAGGACCTGGAAGGGCGTTTCGGGGCCACGGCTTACTCCCGCATGGACGCAGAAGCGGGACCTGCCCAGAAGAAAGTGCTGTCCAACCTGTCTCCTGAACTGGTGACGGCAACGGTGCTGGCTGGAGAACCCATCCTGGCCAAACTGACCCGTGCTCCCGGCAACGATGAACCCATTGGGGGTCTCAAGGTGGTCACCGAGAATGCCTGGTTCGCAGCCCGTCCCAGCGGCACCGAAGACGTGTACAAGATTTACGCCGAGTCCTTCAAGGGCCAGCAGCATCTGGAACAGGTGATGCAGGAGGCCCGTGAAGTGGTCAGCGCTGCATTTAAAGCTGCAGGTCTGTAAACTTCAACAGTTCCACACAGTTCCAAAACAGTCCCAAAACAGTCCCAAAAAGCAATCCTCCCAGCTGGGAGGATTTTGTTTGCTTTAGAGTTCAACCACCACTTCAGGATCGTTTCTGGCAATGCGTTCCAGGTAATCCTGCAGGATCTTGATGGCTTCGGTTTCGTTGATGCCCTGCAGTCCCCGTTGTTTTTTCAGGGAGTGCACCTTGTTGTCTTTGGTGATGGCAATCAGTTCGATGGCGTTGTCCTTGGGAAAGGCGGCGGCACGGAAGCCCATCAGGGAGTCCACACTCAGGTAGTGCATTCCAGTGGTGCTGCTTTCGATCTTGATGAATTTGCCCATGTGTTCCAGTATGCACTTTTTTACATTCAATTTACATTCTGTGGGCTGTGCATGCCCATCTGACTGCAGTAAATCTGACAGTCAGATGGGATCTGGCAGGTTTCCTGCTTCTTGCAACAGCCGCTGGTACACCTGAAAATCGTGGGCACTGAAGCACACGAAAGTCACCTGCTCTGGAATGGAATGCTCTTCCAGAAAGGTTTTCACTGTGGCGATGGCGATCTGGGTGGCCCGTTCCAGTGGAAAGCGGTAAATGCCTGTGCTGATGGCTGGAAAGGCAATGGTCTTCAGGCCGTGCTTCTCTGCAAGTTCCAGACTGTGCTGGTAGCAGGAGGCCAGCAGTTCATCTTCATGGCGGTTGCCTCCACTCCAGTAGGGTCCTACAGTGTGAATGACATGTCGGGCGGGCAGTTTGTATCCCGCAGTGATTTTGGCCTGTCCGGTTTTGCAACCTGCCAGTTTCAGGCATTCCAGGGCCAACTGGGGTCCTGCTGCACGGTGGATGGCTCCGTCCACCCCTCCGCCTCCCAGCAAACTGCTGTTGGCGGCGTTGACAATGGCATCGACATTCAGTTTTGTGATGTCTCCCTGATGCAGTTGAATGCGGCTCATGCAGCCAGTATAGAAGCTGGTTTCCTGAAAAAAAGGCATTTTGACGGAATTTGACAGGATTTGATGGGGTGAGGGGTTTTGCTGCATTCCTGCTTTACAGGTGCTTTACAAACCGACCAGTCGGTCTTAAATTAAGGTATGCTTGCTGACAAAACCTTTCTTTCCAAACTGGGTGCCACCCCATCTGAAGTTCTGAGCCGTCTTCATCAGGAAATTCAGCATTTCCAGGAATCCGCCCTGAACAAACAGGACCATTGGTTTGAACCCAGAGAAACTGAAGCCTGGACCCCTGCCCAGATCACTGAACACGTGATTCTGGTGTCCAAAGTGATGTCGCGGGTGCTGACCGCCTACCAGTTGCCTGAATTCCCTGATTTTCCCAAAACCCCTGGAACCTACCAGAATGGCAAAATGCAAAGCCCCTCTTACGCACAGCCGAGCGAGGGAAAACCCTGGGAAAACCTGGAACCCGAGTGGATCAAAACCCACATCCGTCTGGTGCAAACCGCAGAAAAAGTGCCCAACTGGCAGGATGAACGCACCGTGTTCCATCCCTTCTTTGGAGAGATGAACGCCCTGGAATGGCTGCAACTGGCCACCTACCACCTGATCCACCACCGCAGACAGCTGAATGCAGGCCCGGCATGAAAAAAGGCGAGCAGACCCGCCAGCACATCGTGGAACGGGCCGCCCCCATCTTCAACACGAGAGGGTTTTCAGGGACCAGCATTCAGGATGTTCTGAGAGAAACCGGGCTGGAAAAAGGAGGCCTCTACAACCATTTCAAGAGCAAGGACGAACTGGCCCTGGAAGCCTTTGACCATGCCATCCAGCTGCTGCGCACCGCCCACAAAGAAGCCCAGCAGGGAAGAAAAGGAGTCCTGGACAGATTGCAGGGCATCTTTGAGGTGACCCTCAGGTCTGCTCTGGGCGAGGTGATGCCTGGAGGTTGCCCAGTGCTCAATGTCTCTGTGGAAGCAGATGACACCCATCCCCAGCTCAAAGAACAGGCCCAGAAAGCAGCCCTGAGCTTGCAAAATTTCATCGCCCAGGTGCTGGCTGTGGGCATCAAGCAGGGGGAGCTCAAACCCGAACTGGATCCGGAAGCCACCTCCCGGGTGCTGTTTGCGCTGTTTGAGGGGGGCATCCTGCTCACCAAGTTGCACGACAACCCGGAATACCTCTGGGATGCCCGCAACCACATGATGGCCCTGCTCAGCCTGTACCGCAGGGAGGCCTGATGTACCAGAGAGAGGCTCTGAAGGCTTATGGCCAGACCCCACCAGAGGTGCAGGAAAGTTTCAGGCTGGCGGTGGAGCGCTTTGAGCGGGTGTTCCGGGAAGTGCCCAAAGATCAGCCCTGGCGTGCAGAAGGCTGGAATGCCCTGCAAATCCAGGGCCACCTGATCAAGACCCATGAACTCGGGGCACTGCTGGTGAAGGTGCTGGAATCTGAAAAGCCCCACCACCGCCTGCTGCATCTGGTGGCTGCAGCCCAGCAACGCAGCAAGGCCCCCAGAACCATCAGCAAACTGCTGGCCCCTAAAATTGTGCAACTGGAAGCCTCAGAGACAGAACTGGCCTCCCGCTGGAGCAGAACCAACCAGAAATTCTTGAGTCAACTGGATCAGGCACACCTGACCGGAAAACGCACCTTTCCACACCTCTACATCGGAGAATTGACGGCACTGGAATGGGCGCAGTTCATGCCTTACCATCTGGACCACCACCTGCCCCAGTTGGAAGCCTTACAGGTTGCCCCCTGAATGGGGCGTATACTCCAGATGTGGAAGCCAGACAGAACCTCCCCCAGAAGGAATTCAGCCAGCGTGGCTTTGAACTCGATGCCCACCTCAAATTTGCCACCGATCTGACCCGCGCCCATGCTGAAGAAGCCATCAGGGGCTGGGTGGGCCTTTCCCCCACCTTTTACGGAGAAGAAGACCGCATCCGTGCCGTCCGCCTGACCGGAGACATCGACCGCAACCTGGCCCGTGATGAACTGCGCAAAGGCCTGGAAAGTGGCCTGCTCAGGGGTGCAGAACTGGGCTTCCGGGCTTTCCTGCGCAGCGAGAAATCCTTTGAGTTCATGCCCTGGTTGAAAAATCGCATTCTGAAAACCACTGACATTGCACTGGTGGACTTTTGGGACGGCATCAAATACATTCTGGAGTGATATGGTTCCCCCCACTGTAACAGTCACCGTTTTGCAGGCCATCCAGGAAGCCTTCAAACGGGCCGAAAAGACCGGACGCACCCAGCAGATTGAACTGGGCACCGACCTGTACATCCGCATCAACACCGAACAAGGCCGCAAATTCCTGCTGTTCCAGCTGGAAAGCACCCCCGAAGAAGAACTGGGCCACGCCCTGGCCCATGCCCTGGGTTTCAAGAATTACCAGGTGGGATGGCACCAGGGCGCAACCCTGAAGAGTTTGATGGTGGAGGAGGGGTAGATCCCCCTGCCCTTCGTTTCACTCAGGGCTGTCCCCCTTCTTGCCTCTGACTACGTGCTCCCCAGGCGGCTGGGTCGGACTGAGGCGCTTAACGAAGGGGGTTTTAGGGCATCTGGGAGGGCTTCAAATGGAGTTGTCCACCAACCCCCCAACGCTGACGGGGGGACCACCAAGCGAAGCGCGGTGCGGGGGGATCTTACCCTCAGCCCTCTCAGCCAACAAAAACCCCAGAAAAATCCCCTCTGGGAAACCAGAGGGGACATGTTTTTCTTTTGCTCAGGGCTCGAAGCTGTCCTGGAAGGCGTAACGGTCTCCGCGCACCCAGTAGTTGACGTAGGCCACACGGGTGGGGCCGCTGTAAGTGGTGCGGCGCAGCAGGAAAGCGGCGGTGCCCACGGGTACACGCAGCAGTTCGGCTTCTTCCTGGCGCAGGTTCACGGCTTCCAGACTCTGTTCCACGCGGGTGAGGGGGATGCCCAGTTTCTCGACCAGCACCTCGTGGATGGATTCCACGGCGAGGTTGTGCTTCAGCAGATCTCCGGCCATGCGGAAGTTGATGTAGCGTTTTTCGATCACCAGGGGTTCATCGCCAGCGGTTCTGAGGCGGTGAATGAAGATGATGGGTTCGCCTGCGGGGATCTGCAGCACCACACCCATTTCAGGGGTGGCGTCCAGCACGCGGGCCTGCAGAATGCGTGTGTGGGTTTCTGCGCCCCTGGCCCATTCCCTGAAAGGCCGGATGCGAAAAACGCCCTGACGGAAACGCTTGCCGGTGGGGAAGGTTCCGGCCCCCTGGATGCGGTACACGTAGCCTTCCCGTTCCAGTTCGTCGATGGCACGACGCGCGGTCATGCGGGACACATCGAATTCTTTGGCGAGCAGGGGTTCGCTGGGGAGGGGGATGCCTTCGGGGTAGTAGCTGCTGAGCAGTCGCTCTTTGAGCGTTGCCTTGATCAGGGGGTATTTGGCCACAGGGAACAACCTCCAGGTCGGGGGTGGGGCTAGGGGTTTGCTGCTGCTGGACCTTGAGCAGAAGTGGGCGAGAAACCGAAAAGTTGTACTTTGTTGAAGTCACAGGTCAAACCTGTACAACGTATACAACTTGTATGACTATTTTACATACTTCACATCATTTGTGTCAAAGCTACGCTATTGTGCTTTCCTTACAGGAACTGCAAGTTGCCTGAAAAAACCAGTGAAAATACCCCAAAAGCCCTTTGGTGTAACGCAGAAGGTTACGGTATTGCCTGATTCTGCACTGATTTTTCCCTTTGATGAGAGAGGTGCAAAAACATTCACCTGAAGTATACCTGAAAAAAGTGAAACACCTCCGCGAGGGGAGGTGTCATTCGAAAGCAAGAAAGAGGAAGGAAAGACTCAGGCCTGCACGGTGGGAATGCGGGTGGTTTGAACCTGCACCTGACCAGCCTGACCCGCCTGGGCACCAAACACCCAGGAAAGCTTCAGCATCAGCAGCAGGGTTTCCTGATCGTTTTTTGCAATCAGTTCCTGCACATACTCAGGCACACCTGCGGGCAGAGGCATGTCCTGCAGCGCTTCTGCATACTGGGCTTTGAGTTTTTCCATGGCTTCACGGAACTCCTGTGTCATGCAAATATCTTAACACAACCACACTCAAGGAATGTGCTTTTATGATGAATTGTTTGTTGAACCCTGGAGTCAGATCACTGCACGCTGAGGTCCAGCACACTGGCATCCGACAGGATGAACCGGTGGGCACGGGGCACCCCAGTTTTGCCCTTGATCTGTGCCCTCAGGCCCAGCAGGCATTCCTGCAAGCGCACATCCACGTTCTCAATCACCACTTCAGCATCGATCACGCTGTATTCCACCTCTGAATTGCAGATGCGGCTCTTGCGCCCGATGCTGGTGAACGGCCCCACATAGGCGTTCTCGATGACCACATCCTTGCCGATCAGGGCTGGACCCATGACGATGCTGTTTTTCACCATCGCGCCTTCCTCGATCACCACCCGACCCGTGATGCGCGATTCGACGACCTCGCCATCCATGCGGGGTTCCAGGTCTTCCAGCAGCAGGCGGTTGGCATCGATCAGATCGTAGGGTTTTCCGGTGTCTTTCCACCAGCCCTGCACCCGTTCACCAATCACGGTCTGGCCCGAATGGATCAGTTCGGCAATGGCATCGGTGATCTCGTACTCGCCACGGGCAGAAGGCTTGAGGTTTTCCAGGATGTTCATGATGCCCGGTTTGAAGCAGTAGACCCCGGCCACCGCCAGATTGCTGGGTGGATCCTTGGGCTTCTCGATCAGCTGGGTGATCTGCCCTTCTTCGTTCAGCACTGCTACACCGAAGGAACTCGGGTTTTCAACCTCCACCAGGGCAATCACTGCATCTGCTCCGGTTTCCTGAAAACGCTCCACATAAGAGGTGATGCCGTTTCCAAAAAGGTTGTCTCCAAGGTACACACAGAAATCGTCGTCTCCCACAAATTCCTTGGCCATTTTGACTGCGTGGCCCAGCCCCAGGGTTTCCCCCTGGTGGATGTAGGTGATGTTGACGCCGGGGGTGCCGTTGATGGCCTCCTCGATGTCCTTGCGGGTCAGGCCCGAAACGATGATGCCAATGTCCGAAATGCCTGCAGCCAGCAGGTTTTCAATGGCGAAAAGAATGATGGGTTTGTTGGCAACTTTCAGAACCGGTTTGGGTCTTGTGTAAGTGAGGGGGCGAAGTCGGGTGCCCAGACCGGCAGCAGGAATAATGGCTTTCATTCAGCGTGCTCCTTCAGTGCTTCCATTAAAGCATTCTTCAGGGCTTCGGTCAGGCTGGTTCCATCACCACGGTAGGCCAGATGACCCTGGTCCAGCCAGGCTTCCAGACCTGCCGCTTTCTGGCGCACCACCAGTTCAGGGAAACCTGCCTGCACGGCCTGCTGGAACACAGCATCGGCGTCAAGGTTGTTTCTGGGCTGCACATGGTCAAAGCCCTGCTGGGCCAGCAAGTCCCTCAGGTGGCCTTCTCTGATTTCCATGGATCCGCCTTTTGCAAAGTACCTGCTGAGGCTGAGACCCCAGTCTCCCCGGGAGGTGATGGCCGCCATTTCCTGATAGGCCTGATCCAGCGCTTCCGGGGTGGGGTCCTGATAGCTGTTCTCATGGATCACCAGGGCACGGTCCAATCTGGGGCGCAGTTTATGCTCCTCCGCAGGCACCCCAATGGTCAGGGCCGCAAAAGGAAACACCCCTCTGGGCAGCTTGAGGAGCTGCTGAATCTGTGGAAGGGCATTCATCACCCCGCCAATCCAGCAGCCCATGTAACCCAGCATTTCTGCGGCAATCAGCATGTTCTGGGCGGCCATCACAGCGTCACCCACAGCAAAATGTACTGCCACAGCAGGATAATCTCCGGGGGTGTAGCCCCGAAACTCCAGCAGGCTGTTCAGGCGGTGGATGTCTGCACAGATCACGAAACTCTCGCTGGCGGTGCCCATGTGGGCATTTCTGGTGAGTTCACCCATCTGCTGTTTTAAGACAGGATCGGTCAGGCGAATGAAGGTGTACATCTGGGCCGTGGCATCGGTGGGAGCCCGCTGGGCAGCATAAAGAATGGCATCCAGATGTTCTTCTGGAAGCTGAAAAGGCTGGTAGTTGCGAACGGTCCAGTGTTTGCGAAAGAAGGTTTTGACATCTTCAGGATTCATCAACGCCTTTATACCAAGTCAGCAGAGGAGAAAGATGGCAACAAAACACACCCGTGTACACCGGTGTCCAGAAGACACCAATTTTTTCAGGGAAAACCCCTGCTGTACGAAAAACCACAGATTTGCCTGCACGAGTCTGCTTTCTGCAACCCTTGATGGTTAGAATGGACGCATGGACGTCTTGCAAACCTACAAGTACTACGGCGCGTTCCATGAAGGGCATTTTTTGCTTGCTTCAGGACGGCATTCCCCCTATTTCCTGCAATCCACCACCGTGCTGCAACACCCGGTTGCCGCAGACCAGTTTGGTGAGGACCTGGGGAGGCACGTGCGCGATGCTGGCTGGCGTCCCGATTTCGTGATTGGCCCGGCCATGGGTGGGGTGGTGCTGGCTTACGTGACCGCCAGGCCAATGGGCACCCGCGCCATTTTCGCTGAAAAAGACGGACAGGGCGGCATGAAAATCCGCGAAGCCTTCGGAGAGAGCCTGAGCAACCAGAGTTTCGTGGCCGTGGAAGATGTGATCACCACCGGAGGCAGCGTGCTGAAAGCCGTGCAGGCTGCTGAAAAAATGGGTGCGAAATGTCTGGGCATCGCCTGCATCATTGACCGCCGCAAGAACCCCGAAGACCTGCTGGAAGGCCACAAAGTGGTGTCCCTGACCCAGCTTTACTTCGACACCTACCTGCCCGACAGCCTGCCGGACTGGCTCTCCGAAAGGCCCCTGCAGGAAATCTGAACCCGGACTGGGCCTGGATGGACCCAAAAATGGATCATGGCTTTCATGATCCATTTTTTTGTTGTGACACAATACCTCACATGACCCCCTCCTTTTTACGCTTCATGGCGGTGCTGTGGGCCTTGCTGTGCCCGCTGGCCCTGGCCCAGACCCCGGAAGCCCGGCAGACCGCAGACCAGGCGGTGCAGGACTGGGTGAAAGGCAAATACAAACTGTCCACAGCAGAAATGCAGAATCCCAGAGAGGCCCTGCTGCACTTCCTGAAGTTTCAGCAGTCCGTGCTCGCAGACAAAATGGACCCGGAGCAGGGCAAATTTCTGGCCGCCCAGAACGCCCGTGAATACTACGTTTATCCTTTGGAGGGTTCCGTCAAGGGAACAGTTCAGGTGGAGGTGCAGCAGGTTTCAGGCCGCTGGGTGGCCCACAGCGTGCACACCTCCCTGCAAAACGTGGGCATTCCCTCCTGGTTGAAAGCCCCCATCTTCTCCTGGCTGTTCACCCTGCTCACTGCAGTGGTGTTGCTGGGACTGCTGTTTCCCACACCCATCAGAAGGGGATTTGTACGGGCCTGGAAGATTGCCCTCAGCCCGCCTTACCGGGTGGTGTTCTGGACCACCCAGGTCATCCTGTATGGCGGTTTTGTGCTGGGGCTCAGTGTGGCCTACCAGGACCTGGAATTTGCCCGTGAACTGCAAGGCTACCTGAACTCCAACCTGAGCTCCACAGGCATCCAGCAATTTGTGGGAACAGGAGTGCTGAGCCTTGCCACCGCCATCACCCTGTGGAATTTCATCAGTGGGGCTGTGCTGACCACCTTCCTGCCCGGTTTGCTGCTTGGCGTTCCAGCGGTGCTTTTCAACCTGTTCCGTTTTCTGGTGCTGGGGCTTGGCCTGTCTCCGGCCCTGATTCCCACCTCGCATTTTGTGCCGCACATTCCGGTGATGGTGCTGGAATTGCAGGGCTACGTTTTTGTGGCCTCTTTTGCCATGGTCACGGTGGTCCGCATCTTCAAGGAAGGGTTTGGAAAAGCCATGAAAGATTACCCCCTGAGCCTGCTGGTCGCCCTGGTGTTCCTGATGCTGGGCAACTGGTACGAGGCCATCGAACTGCTGTACCTGGTGCCCAGAGGCTGACATGCAGATCCTGCTCATTGTTGCCACCGAAGGAGAAGCCCTGTTTTTTGGGGCACTGGGCCTGGAAGTTGCCGTCAGCGGCATTGGAGCCGTCAATGCTGCCCTCACCACCCTGCAAGCTGCTGGTGCATCCAGACCAGACCTCATCATCAATGCTGGAATTGCTGGAGCTTTTCCGGGCAAGGGCCTCAACATTGGAGATGTGGCCCTGTCCAGCCAGATCACTTACGCCTGTGTGGGAGCCGAAAACCACGATGGAGGCTTTCTGGATTTGCGTGCCCTGGGATTCCCCCTACAGGGAGAACTGTTCAACCAGCTTCCTGTCTGGGAAGGTGCACAGGATCTGGCCCAGCGGTTGGGGGTGCAGACCGGAGAAATGCTGACCCTGGACACCGTGACAGGCACAAAACACACCCTGGAAAAACTGCAGAACTGCTACCCAGAAGCCCTCACCGAAGGCATGGAAGGGGCAGGTGTTGCCCTGGCAGGCCTGAGGCTGGACCTCCCCGTGCTGGAAGTGCGCGGCATCAGCAACATGGTTGGCCCCAGAGACCGGGAAAGCTGGAACATCCCCCTGGCCCTGAAAGCCTGCAGAGATGTTCTGGAAGGGGTTGCTTTTTGACCCTCACCTCGCTTGCTTGCGCTTCGCTTTCCTCTCCCTCAGGGAGAGGATCTGCTGAAAGCAGCAGCGAAGGTCAAGGAGGGATGTCCTCCCCTCTGTAGGGGAGGACCGAGCGTAGCTCGTGGTGGGGTCTACCCCACGAACAACGGCAAATCCGACTTCTGAATGATCCCCGCCTTTTCCAGTCTGCCAAACAGTTCACGCACGGCTTTTTCTCCATCTTCGCCCACATCCAGCGAAAAAGGATTGACGTACAGATCAATGTGGGCCTGCATCACCTGATCGCTCATTTCCAGGGCGTGTTGCCGGATGTAGGCTCTGGGTTCCTGGGGATGGACATAGGCGTATTCCAGACTGCTGCGCACCGCCTGATTGAGCTGCTTTTGAAGGTCCAGTGGCAGATCCCGACGCACCAGAATGGCTCCGAGGGGGAGGGGAAGACCGGTTTTCTCCTCCCACCATGCGCCCAGGTCCAGGTGTTTTTGCAGGCCGTAATCCGGATAGGTGAAACGGCTCTCATGGATGATCAGGCCAGCATCAATCTCGCCCGATTGCACTGCAGGCATGATCTGGTCGTACCTTTTGCGCACGATGCGGGCTTCCGGGGCGTAAAGTTTCAGCAGGCTTTCTGCTGTGGTGAGGGCTCCCGGAGAGGCGATGGTTTTGCCGTTCAGGTTTTGCAGGGCCGTTTTGCTGACAATCAAGGGGCCAACCCCCCGTCCCAGTGCTCCTCCAGCACGCAGGGCCACGTACTGGTCACGCACCTCTGCATAGGCCCGATAACTGATTTTGGTGATCTGCAATCTGCTTTGCAGGGCCCACTGGTTGAGGGTCTCCACATCCTCCAGCACTTCCTGCACAGGCTGGGGGGTGTGAATTCTGCCGTGGGTCAGGGCATAGAAGATGAAAGTGTCATTGGGACAGAAACTGTAACCAAGCTCAAGCATGGAGCCCATTTTACCCTTCGAGGGAGGTTGCAAAGGGGCTTGAAGTTGGGATTGGCAGGCGGAGACAGGTCAGGCCCGCACAGATTCCTGATGCACCGACAGGGGCAATTCCACAATCACGGTGGTGCCCACCCCCAGCTGGCTTTCCAGGCGGATGTGGCCCTTGTGTTGTTCCACAATCCAGTGGGCAATGGACAGCCCGAGTCCTGAACCGCCTGGATCTTCCTGATCGCGGGTTCTGGAGGGGTCTGCACGGTAGAAACGGTCAAACACCCGGGGCAGGTCTTCTGCAGCAATGCCAATGCCGGTGTCTTTGACCTTCAGGATGGCATGGGCCTGGTTGCGGGTCAGGCTGAGGTCCACCTTGCCGTCTTCCAGGGTGTATTTGATGGCATTGTCCAGCAAAATCACCAGCAGCTGTTTCAGGCGGTCTGCATTGCCTTCGAGTTCGATGTCATCGATTTCGCTGAGGATCAGGCGTTGCCCTCTCAGCAGGTGGTGCGCTTCGCTCCAGGCCTGCATGATCAGGGGTTTCAGACGCACGATGCCCAGGCGCAGTTGTGCTCCAGCGTCGCTGCGGGCCAGGGCCAGCAGATCAGACACCAGGCGGCCCAGACGCTGGGCTTCTCTTTGTGCTTCGTCCAGGGCTTCCTGCTTGTCCTCGGCAGGCATGCGGGGGTATTTCTTGAGCAGTTCGATGTTGCCCTGAATGGCGGTCAGGGGCGCACGCAGTTCGTGGCTGGCATCCGAGACAAAGCGTTTTTGCACCTCGATCATGCCGCGCAGGCGGGATTCACTGTCCCTCAGGGCCTGTTCGGTGCGTTTGATCTCGGTGAGGTCCAGAATGAAAGCTGCGTAGTGTTCTTCGCCCTGCACGGTGAAACGGGTGGGGCTGACCATCACCGGGATGCGGTCTCCTGATTTGTGGAAGAACTCCTTCTGGTAGGGCTGCATGCTGCCATACAGGGTGAGGTGTTCTCTGGCCTCGGCTTCCACGCCTTCCCATTCCACAGGGGTGAGCTCGTTCCAGTCCATGAAGAAAAGCTCTTCGCGGGAATATCCGGTGATGCGGCAGAAAGCATCGTTGATGTAGATCAGTTTGCCATTGGTGCGGCTGAACACCACCCCGGTCAGGTTGGATTCGGAGAGGCTGCGGAAACGTTCCTCACTCTGTCTGAGGCGGGCATCTGCGAGGTGGCGTTCGGTGACATCCTGAAAGAACACGATCAGGCCTTCACGGGAAGGGTGGGCCCGCACTTCCATCCAGACGTTCTGCTGCACAAAGTGCATTTCAAAGGCCACTTTCTCGGTGTGGTCGGGAGAGCGCTGGTACTGACCGAAGATGGGATGCGCGGCCAGATCTGGGAATTCGGTCCACAAATGACGGCCCATCATGTCGGATCCTGAGCGGCCCAGCAGCTTTTCCACCGGGGGATTCAGGTACACAAATTTGTGCTCCCGGTCCACGGCAAACACGGCGTCGGTGATGTTTTCCAGCAGCCTGCGGAAACTCTGGCGGGATTCCTGCAGGGCAGAGGCGGTGCGCAACTGGTCGGTGACATCCTGAATGCTCACCCCCACATGCAGTTCAGGGAGGGGAACCGGAAAGGTTTTGATGGTGAGGGTCAGGTCCGAGAGGTGCAAGATGGTCTGCTGGTCCTGCCGGGTGTTGAGGGTGCGCTCACAGGAGGTTCTGAAGGTGTACTGGGCTCCGGTGTCGGTGCGCAGGATCACCAGCATCTGTTCCAGACGGGGATTGGTCTCGATGGGGTTCAGGGCTTTGTCCAGCACCCCCAGACCCACTGGAGCGTGGTACAGCACACTGTAGGCTGTGTCCATCACGCCTGCCGGGGCCAGTTTGCTGAGCACCTCCCAGTCGGTTTCATTCAGGCGTCTGGCCCGGCACTGCACCCACCTGCCGCCTCCTGGAAGTTGCAGCAGCATGGGAAAACTCACCGGACGGTCCTGTTCCACGGCCAGTTGCCCAGCAGACAGCAAGGTGTGCCAGGACATCAGATCGGTGTGGGTCAGGATGGTGGGGTTGTCTGCCCACCACCTGAGCCAGCTCAGGCTGTACTGCAGGACCTCCTGCTGCCTGAACACCCAGAGTTGACCTTCCATGTCCATGGTTTCAGCTTACCTGTTGAAGGTCCCGGAGGAAAGACACGGGCAGATCAGGACGGTCACGGAAAGAACACATGCCTTTAGCTTAACCCGAAAAAAGAAAAGGAGAAAGGAAAAACCTCCTTTCTCCCCTTAGAGATGTCCTGAAATGGTGTGAAATCCGACAGAATCCTGCAGAACAGGGGCCAGATGTTTTCAGACGGTGCGCATCACGTAGCCAACGTGACGGATGGTGTGGATCAGGCGCTGTTCGCCGTTGGCTTCCAGTTTCTGCCTGAGTTGCTTGATGTAGACCTCGACCAGGTTCAGGTCTGCGGTGCTGTGGTTGCCCCACACCCGGGAGAGCAGGTAGCTCTTGCTCATCACCCGTTCGGGTTGCTCCATGAACTCCTGCAGCAATTTGAATTCCAGGTTGGTGAGGGGAACGGTGCGGTCCACGCGTTTGACGCTGAACGATTGCAGGTCCATGGTGAGGTCCTGGAATTTCAGCACCTGTGAAACCTGCAGTCCCTGTCTGCGCAGCACTGCGCGGATGCGGGCCAGCAGCACATCCAGGCTGATGGGTTTGACCACATAATCGTCTGCGCCTTCATTGAGGCCCTGCACCTGGGAGCCTTCTTCGTCTTTGGCGGTCAGCATGATCACGGGAAGTTTGGGGTGGGAGCCCCTGAGTTCACGCAGCACCTGAAAGCCGTCCATGCCGGGCATCATCACGTCCAGAATCACCAGGTTGGGGGCCTGCTGGCGGATCAGTTTGAGGCCTTCGTCGCCAGAGGCGGCCACCTGCACCTGAAAACCTTCGTAAGTTAGACCGCGACGCAGGAAGCTTCTCAAACTCGGGTCGTCGTCAATGGTGAGTATTCGTTGCATGCTGTCTCCTCTCCTGAGCTTAAAGCATGAGGGGTGGATTTGTCTCATCTGCTTTCAGTTTGGCTTCAGTTGTTCGCTGATTTAATGCAAGGAAGCTGGATGTGTGCAGTGTAAATGCCTTTTGTGAGAGAATTTAGGGGATCTTTAGTAAAATGAGCATTGTTTTTCAGAGAAGATTGCTATTCTAAACTCAGAACTGCGAGAGATCGACTCAAGACAGAAGCAGGGTTATGTGTAAGGTGATCTTGTCGAAAAGAACAAGATAACAAATCTTACAATTAAAGATCTGCAGCAGTTACTTAGAGGAGGTAATCACTATGGATTGGATCATTGCTATTTTGGTAGGTGCCCTGATTGGCTGGCTGGCAAGCCTCGTGATGCGGACCGACGCCCAGCAGGGCGCGATTGCCAACATTCTGGTGGGGATCATCGGTGCTGCACTGGGACGCTGGATTTTCGCTGACGTGCTGCACATCGGTGGAGCCACCACTGCTGGTGCTTTCTCCCTGGCCGGGATTTTCTGGGGCATTCTGGGCGCTGTGATCCTGATCTGGGTCCTGCGTGCCCTGCGCGTCTTTAGATAACCCTTCTGACAGAAACAACACCTGAACCACAACACTTCTCAAGGTCTTCAAGACCCACATCAGAACACTTGAACTTACAATTCGTCGCCTGCTTCAGGGGAGTCCACAGGGCTCCCCGACTTTTTGTGGGGCGAATCAGGGATTTTTTACCGCTATAAATTGGATCCAATTGAACCTGGCTTGCAGTTGTCTAAACACGGGTTATAGTAAAGCCATGCCCAACTACTCCCTGAGCATCGGGAATGTCACCCGAGAATTTCCCTATGTCCGTGTCAATGCCAACTCCACCCTTCCCATTGTGGAACTGGTGGGTGACTGGGAACTGACCAATGCCATTGCAGATGAAATGGTCAAACTGCTTCCCAGAAAATTTGATGTGCTGCTGACCAGCACCGTCAGTGGGGTGCCCCTCACCCATGCCATTGCAGAACGCATCAAGAAACCCTACGCTGCAGCCCGCAAACGCCGCCGCACTTACATGCAAGACCCCCTGATCCAGGCTGTGGACAGCATGACCCTGGGGGTCAATGAAACCCTCTGGCTGGACCAGCGCCAGGCCGAAAAACTGAAAGGCAAAAAAGTGGTGGTGATCGGGGATGTGGTGGTGACAGGCAGCACCCAGGTGGCCCTGGCCAAACTGACCGAACGGGCCGGAGGAGAAGTGGTGGCTTACGTGGCTGCCTTCAAACAGGGAAACCCTTCCATTGAAGTGCAGGCCGCAGTAGAACTTCCTTCCTGATCCAGGCAAGACCTCTTGAAGCCCTGGTCCAGATTTCCAAAAGGGATATGGCTCAGGGCTTTCCCTGTTTTGGTGTCAAATCCCACATCTCATCAAAAATTGTTATGTTGAAGCATGCAACTCGCCCAGGTGAACATTGGCCGTTTGCTGGCCCCCATTGACAGCCCACAACTTGCTGGTTTTGTTTCCAGACTCGATGAAATCAATGCCCTTGCAGAAAGCACCCCGGGCTTTGTCTGGCGGCTGACCGGAGAGGGCAACGACGCCACCAGCCTGCGCCCTTACGAAGACGAGATGATCATTGTGAACATGAGCGTCTGGAGCGACCTGGAATCCCTGAAAAACTACACGTACAAAAGCGACCACGTGCAGGTCATGAAAGACCGCAAGCAGTGGTTCGAGCACATGAAAGAAGCTTACATGGTGCTCTGGTGGATCGAAGACAATCATCTTCCCACAGTTTTTGAAGCCAGAGACCGTCTGGAACACCTCAGAAAACACGGCCCCACCCCCCAGGCTTTCACCTTCAGACAGAATTTCTCCGCTGAAGAGGCCCGTGCTGCAACAGCAGAAACCCCCCTGATCGGGGGGTGAGCGGCTTCAGAACACGGTTTTGATGGTGAAAATTCAGGCTCTGGCGCGTTCCCTGAGACCCAGGAAGAGGCCTCCCACCACACCCTGCAGGATCTGTCCCAGCAGCGCACTGATGATGCCATACAGAATGTGGCCCACCAGACTCCAGATCAACCAGGTGAAGAAAGCATTGTGCACCCATGCAGCAAAACTGTCTGGCAGGGGCATGCCCAGCCAGATGGGCAGAATGATCTGTGGCCCTAAAAACCACCAGATCACGCCGTACAACGTTCCGGTTTTCAGCGCTGTGGCCACAGTCTGGGCAGGTCCGTACAGCAGGCCGAAAATGGCCCCGATGATGGCAGAGATCACCATGTGCACGATGTAACCCACCAGCACGGTGTCTGCCCCCACCAGTTTCGCCACCACGGGCAACACCCCCTGCCAGTGCATGATGAAACCAAAAGCCACTCCACCTGCCAGACCCCCCAGGGCTCCAGCACTGACTCTTTCCTGAACGTTGTGTTTCTGCTGCATGATCTCCTCCTTGGTGTGAAGTACGGAAAGTGCCGGGCAAAAAGTTCAGCAGAAAGTTCAACAGCACTTTGACTGAACTGAGTGCAAAAAAATCACAAAAAAAGCCTGGGGTTTTCCAGGCCTTTGCAGCAAGTTCAGATGTTGAAGGCAATTTTCTGTGAAGTGGATGGGGCAAAAAAGCCCGCTGTGAACTGTGAACTGTTGACTTCTTGCGACATCCACTTCCTGTCTGTCCTTCTGAAAAACGCACTAAAAAGACATGATCTTCTGTCTGCGCTTGGTGAACTCCTGTGGGGTGATCTGGTCATTTGCCAGCAAATCCAGGAGGCGGTCAAACTCTGAAAGGGCAGCCAGCACCCCCACCTGTGCCTGGGGCTGGGCCTGAACAGGATTCAGTAGCCCTGCCAGGTCCTTCTCAGAAAGCTGGACTTCCCGGTAACGCAGGTAAGTGCGGCAACTGGGGCAAGTGCGGGCCAGTTTGAGTTCCTGAGCGGCCATGGAATCGCCCAGTGCCACATCCACCACCTGGGCTCTGATGCGCTGCTGGATGGCCTGACCCAGGTCCAGGCTGAAAAGGTCTGCACGGCTGGCCCTGGGGGAACCCCGCACAATTTCACGGGTGAGTTTGGCTTCGAAGTCCAGGTCTGCAGTCCAGGCCTGCTGGCAGTGCTCACAGGTGCGTCTGACTTTATGTTTCATGGCTCAAACCCCTTTCAGGCCTGTGCTCGCTCTTTGAAGCCCAGAAAAAGTCCACTGACCAGACCCTGCAGCACCTGCCCCAGCACGGAGCTCACCATGCCATACAGCAGGTGCCCGAACAAACTCCAGAGCAGCCCAGCAGAAAGTGCACGGTCAATCCAGCCACCAAACGTGTCTGGCATGGGCAATCCCAGCCAGATCGGCATGATCACCTGTGGTCCCAGCACCCACCAGATCAGGCCGTAAATGCAGCCGCTTCTGAGGGCCACCCCCAGCGTCTGGGCAGGACCGTACACCATCCCGAAAACCGCCCCGATGAATGCAGCAATCAGCATGTGCACGATGTACCCCACAAAGGCCGAATCCGACCCAATCAGCCGCGCAATGATCGGCAAGAGCCCCTGTGCCTGCATGATGAACCCGAACACCACGCCCCCTGCCAGTCCCCCCAGAATCCCGGTGCTCAGTTTGGTTTGAATGTTGACCGTCATGCACTTCCTCCTCTGGCACGTTTTGCATGCCACTCCCTTGAAGTGACTTCAGTATGCAAAAGGGGCTGTGAAAGAAGCGTCAAAAGAAGTGTCAAAAGAAGTGTGTCAAAGTAGCGGAGGATTTTGATGGGGTTTTTGATGGTGGAGAGAGGCCGATGGCCGAGAGCCGAGAGCATTGCGCTCTGAACAGTGAGGGTCTTCAAGCAGTAAAAAAGCCCTTGCAAAAGCTTTGTGGATGCCCTCGGCAGGAGAAGGGACCTTTGGTCCTTTCTCCTCAATAAAGCGCCAGATGGTTCCGGTGCACCACCTCATCAAAATCCTTGTACCCCAGGATTTCTTCGATTTCTTCGGTGTGGCGTCTGAAGATGCGCTGGACTTCATGGGCGGCGTAATTCACAATGCCCTGCCCGATGGGGCCGTGTTCGCCTTCTAGACGCACGATTTCTCCGTACTGGAATTCTCCGGCCAGTCCGGTGATGCCTCTGGGCAACAGGCTCTTGCCGCTTCTCAGGGCTTTTTCTGCTCCAGCGTCCACGTAGAGGGAACCTTTGCTGGGCTGGTGCAGAATCCAGCCTCTGCGTGCGGTGTGTTTCTGGGCTTTGATGCGGGTTCCGGTGTCTGCGCCCCCAAAGAAGGCTTTCAAACCTGCCCCTCCACCCCCAACAATCAGGGTGTCAATTCCGGCTTCTGAGGCGATCTGGGCGGCTTTGAGCTTGGTTTGCATGCCTCCGGTGCCTCTGGAGGAGCCTGCTCCACCTGCCAGATGCAGCACTTCGGCCACGTTTTCCACCAGAGACAACCTCTGGGCGGTGGGGTCCACGCGTGGGTTGGCGGTGTAAAGGCCTTCCACATCGGTGAGCAGGATCAGTTCAGTGGCTTCACACAGGTAGGCCACCCAGGCACTGAGGGTGTCGTTGTCTCCGAGGCGCAATTCCTGCGTGGCCACTGTGTCATTCTCATTGATGATGGGGACCACCCCGAGTTTGAAAGCCGCTTCCAGCGCGTGTTTGGCGTTCACAAAGCGCTTGCGGTCCTGGATGTCTCCCGCACTCAACAGGATCTGGGCCACCGCTCTGGGAGCAAAGACTTTGGCCCATTCCTGCATCAGGGCCGCCTGACCCACCGCAGCCAGCGCCTGTTTTTCGGGAAGGGTGCGGGGTCTGGGGACATTCAAGAGGCCACACCCGGCAGCCACGGCCCCGGAAGACACCAGGCAAACTTCTGCGTCCAGGGCAAGAAAAGCATCTGCTATGGCCTGCAGCCGTTCAGGTTCAATGCGTCCAGCTTCGTCCGTGAGGCTGCTGGAGCCAATTTTCAGGACGATTCTGCGTTTCATCGGATCTGCCCCTCACCCCGAATGCGGTACTGCACCGTCACCATTTCACGCAGTCCCATGGGACCACGGGCGTGCATTTTCTGGGTGGAAATCCCAATTTCCGCCCCAAACCCAAATTCAAAGCCATCTGTGAAGCGTGTGGAGGCGTTCACATAAACAGCAGCGGCATCCACCCTGTTCTGGAATTGTTCTGCGGTTTTCAGGCTGCTGGTGACAATGGCCTCACTGTGCTGAGATCCGTGGGTGTTGATGTGCTCTATGGCTGCATCCAGCCCTTTCACCACCTTGACCGCGAGGATCAGATCCAGAAATTCGGTGTCCCAGTCTTCTGCAGTGGCAGGAACCACGCCAGGAGCGTACATCTGGGTGTCCTCATCCCCGCGCACTTCCACGCCTGCATCCCTGAGGGCTTTGACCGCCACAGGCACGAAGGCACTGGCAATCTCCTGGTCGATCAGCAGGGTTTCCAGGGCATTGCATACGCCAGGACGCTGGGTTTTGCCATTCATCAGGATCTTCAAGGCACTGCCCAGGTCTGCGTCCCGGTGCACGTACAGGTGACAGTTTCCCACCCCGGTTTCAATCACGGGCACTTTGGCGTTTTGCACCACGTGGTTGATCAGGCCTGCGCCTCCACGGGGAATCACCAGATCCACCAGACCACGGGCGGTCAGCAGTTCGGTCACGCTGGATCGGTCTGTGGAGTCAATCAGGGAAATCGCGTTCTCGTTGAGGCCCGCTTCTTTCAGGCCAGCACGCATGGCTTTGACCAGGGCACGGTTGGAGTTCAGGGCATTGCTGCTGCCGCGCAGGATCACTGCACTTCCGGCTTTCAGGCAGAGGATGGCCGCATCTACAGTGACATTGGGCCGGGATTCGTAAATCATCCCGATCACCCCGAAAGGCACGGTGACTTTCTCCATCTGCATGCCCTGGGGGTGTCTCCAGCCTTCCAGCACGCGGCCCACCGGGTCAGGCAAGGCCACCACCTGATCGATGGCTTCCAGCATGCCTTCCATGCGTTTTTCGGTGAGGGTGAGGCGGTCCACCAGCGCGGCACTGGTGCCTTTCTGGCGTTCGTTTTCCACATCCAGCCTGTTCTCTTTGAGGATTTCAGGGGTGTGGAGGGCAAGGTGTTTTTTGATGGCATTTAAAGCCTGATTGCGGTTCGCCTGGGCCAGGGTGCGGCTTGCGATGCGGGCCTGAGAGAAGAGCTCCTTGAGCATGCCATCAGTATAGAAGTGGGGCAGCAAAACCACGCCGATCAGCCTATATCTGGCTCCTGAGCAAATCACCAAAACAAACCCCCAACAGGGTTGTCGGGGGTAGAAAGTCTTTGTGGGTTCAGTTGGCGTCGTTTTGCAGTTCTTCCTGAATGATGTCACGGATGGTTTCCACGCCATCGGTGGCCAGCTCGGAGATTTCCTGTCCGATCAGTTTCAGGGCTTTGCGGAAGGCCTGGCGGTCCAGATCAGGCAGGCCGCGTTCCACATTCCAGCGGCGCAGTTCTGCGGCCAGGGTGGCGATTTCGAAGGGGTTGCCGGTGGCCAGAATGTCGGTCACCTTGCGGTGGCGGGCAGACCATTGACGGGGCAGGGCGTAGCGGCCCTGGGTCAGGCGGTTGAGGATCTCGGGAACATCCTGCTCATTGAGGGCGGGGCGCAGGTTGGCGGCAGACTCGACGGGCACGTAAGCCTTGGAGGTTCCGTTGGGGAATTCCACCTGGTAGTAGGAGCAGGTGGCGTTGGCAACACACTTGGTGGAGATGCCGCTGACCACTCCAACACCGTAGGGGGGCAGCACGACGCGGTCACCTGTATTGTAAAGGTACTTTTTCACACTAACACCCTTTCCTGATGCCCCTGTAAAGGAGGAGGGGCATTGTTCCAACACAAAAACAGCCCAGACGTTGCGTTCGGGCTGCGGTTTGCTAGATGGTTTGAAGATTCTCGGTGGTCATTTGCAGATTTCTGCAGATAGCGATTGTATACAAATGACCCATAGACAAATTCTAACAGATATTGGTCAGCAAGGCAACCCTGTAATTGTTGTGTAAAAGACGGAAAAGAGTGTTCTGATGCATAAAAGAGTTGTGTGAGAGGGGATATTTAACGTTCTTCAAGTAAAATGAAAAATTTTTCACAAAGCTCCTTCATTAAATAAAAAATGAGTAAAATGTTCTGGTCCTCATGTTTCAATGACCCCTGGAGACACCCAAAGTTTGCCCCACAGAAGAAAAGACACCCGTTCAGGATGTCTCATCTTCAAGATCAAAAGATTCTTTGGTTTCTTTAGAACCCTTAAGTTTCAGACGACCCGATTTGCGGGCAGCTTCCATCAAGAGGTACTCGATCTGGCTGTTGACACTGCGAAACTCATCGCTGGCCCAGCGCTCCAGCACATCGAAAAGCTCAAGTTGGATGCGCAGAGGGAAATTCTTGCGGCCCAAAGGGCATCACCTCCTGACCTGTGCTGCAGACCCCCATCTCAATACAGGCTTCCAGCGTTGATGACAGGCTGGGTGCTGCGCTCGGAGGTGAGCACCACCAGCAGGTTGGAGACCATCTGGGCTTTGCGTTCTTCATCAAGCTCCACAATTTGCTGCTCAGACAGTTTCTGCAGGGCCATTTGCACCATGCCCACTGCACCTTCCACAATGATCTGGCGGGCGGCCAGAATGGCACTGGCCTGCTGGCGTTGCAGCATGGCCTGGGCAATTTCAGGTGAATAGGCCAGGTGGGAGAGGCGGGCTTCCAGAATTTCCACTCCAGCAGCTGCCAGACGGGCTTGCAGCTCATCTGTGAGGGTTTTGACCACTTCGTCTGCATTGCCCCTCAAAGACAGGCCTGCAGCATCGTGGTCATCGTAAGGGTAGCGGGAAGCCAGATGGCGCAGGGCGGTTTCGCTCTGGATGGCCACGAAATCCTTGTAGTTTTCCACATCGAAGCTGGCCCGGGCAGATTCCACCACCCGCCAGACAATCACAGCAGCAATTTCAATGGGGTTGCCCTGCAGATCGTTGACTTTCAGGCGCTCGCTGTTGAAGTTGCGGATCCGCAGAGAGATGCTTTTGCGGCTGGTGAAGGGGTTGGTCCAGTACCACCCGTTCACCCGGTTGGTGCCCACGTAACGGCCAAACAGGGTGGCCACCACTGCCTGGTTGGGCTGCACAATGTAATTCCCGAACAGCACGAAAAAGCCCAGCACCATCAGCAGCAGTCCCCACAAGGCGAAATCCCTGTTTTCCTGCGCGAAACAATAAATGCCGAACCCAAAAATGGCCAGGTTGACCAGAAACATCAGGCCTCCGGGCAGGCTGATCAAACGGTTTTCTCTGCTTTCCATAACCCCTCCTATATCGAAATGATATCACTTTATACCAAGTACAAATTATGCATTGGCACACAAATTGTGAGGCCAGGTCAGCGTCCTGCTGCAAAAGGCCCAGCTGTCTTTGCAGTGAAAATGCAGAGAAACAAGCAAAATCAGCCACATGACTCATCCAGCGGCGTGTTTCTGGATTGTATGATGGGCTGAATATGAATCAAACCCTGCTTTCTCGTGCCTTGTTGGCGCTGGTATTGATGATTGGTTTTTATGTGCTTGCCCTGGGCCTTGGCATTTTTTTGCTGGGTTTGCCTGTATTCGTGACCCTGTGGTCCCATTCTTTTCACATCGGTCTGATCAAACTTTACCTCCTGTCTTTCATTGGAGGAGGCATCATCATCTGGAGCATTCTGCCCAGATTTGAACGCTTCCAGGCTCCGGGTCTGAAATTGAATCTGGACCAGCACCCTCCCTTGAAGAAGGTGCTGCAGGACCTCAGCCAGAAAACCGGCCAGAACATGCCTGACGAGGTGTACCTGATTTTTGAAAACAATGCCTGGGTGCAAGAAAACATCGGCTTTTTTGGGCTGTTTCGCAAGCGCCGCATGGCCATCGGTCTGCCCCTGATGCACATGCTGAGTGAACAGGAATTTCGGGCTGTGCTGGCCCATGAATATGGCCACTACCATGGGGGAGACACCCGTCTGGGGGCCTTTATTTACCAGACCCGTGCAGCCCTCTTCCGCACCGTGCAGAACATGTCTGACAACTTCATTGGCAAGATTTTCATTGCTTACGGCAACATGTACCTGAAGCTCACCCACGGCATTTCCAGACAGCAGGAGTATCAGGCAGACCGTTTTGCCGCCCAGCACACCAGTCCCAGCACCATGACCGCAGCCCTGCAAAAGGTGGGCCACCTGGGAGGCAGCTTTGACCACTACTGGAGCAGCGAAGTGGTGCCCGTGCTGAACTCTGGTTACAAACCTCCCATCATGCATGGGTATTATGCTTACCTGGACGTTGAAAAAATCCAGCAGCTCTGGAAAAACCACTACGAAGAGAGCAACGAACAGGAACACGCCCTGCAAACCCACCCCAGCATGCAAAAACGCATTGAAGCCCTGAGCAAACTGAAAATTCAGGGACAGCATCAGCAGGGCCAGAGTGCCATCTCCCTGCTGACGGCACCCGAAACCCAGGAGCTGCAATTGCTGAAATTTCTGGGTGGTCAGGAGGCCTTCAGCAAACTGAAGGACATTGACTGGAACACCGTGGGAGAACGGGTGTGGGTGCCGTTCTGGCGGGAATTCAGCGAACCCCACCGCCACCTGCTGTCAAACCAGACCCTGGAACAGATTGCTTTCCAGCTTCTGGACGATGCCAGACGCTTCAGGCTCTTTGAAAGCATGCGTCATCCCAGGGCCCCCCAGGACGACACCTACCCCTGGCTGGTGGTGCGTTTTCTGATCGCGGTGGGTCTGTTCAACACCGGCTGGCACATCGACGCACGCCCCGGAGAAAGCGTGCATTTCACAAAAGGAGAACTGCTGCTGCACCCCCTCGATGACCTGATCGACATGCAGACCGGAGAAAAGCGGGGCGTGTGGCTGGAAAACCTCAGGAAAATGGGGATGCAGGACGCCATTCTGTTCTGAATCTCAACAAAAAACCGCCCGGACATGTGTTTCCAGGCGGTTTTTCTCAGGATTTAAAGCTCAATGAAATCAAACTTTGCCCCGAGGCCCTGCATGTGCTGGAAGAACTCCGGGTAACTCTTGCGGATGTGATGGGCACCCGTGATGGTGATGGGTTTGCTGGCCCGCATTCCCAGGATGGAAAGCATCATGATCATGCGGTGGTCTCCGTGACCGTCCAGCACAATGCCTCCCTCAATCTGCTCCTTGCCCACGATGCTCAGGCTGTCCTCGGTCTCACTGGCCTCAATGCCAAGTTTCAGCAGTTCAGCCCGTGTGTCCGAGATGCGGTCGCATTCCTTGAGGCGCAGGGTGTACACGTTCTCCCAGGTGGTCTGGCCAGAGGCACTGGCAGCAGAGGCACTGAGGGCCTGCACAGCGTCTGTGAACAGATCTCCGTCGGTGACCACGGCATGCAGGGGTTTGCCGCCGCGCACAGTCACGGTGCTGCCATCACGGGTGATGTCTGCCCCCATGCTTTTCAGCACATCAATGCTCAGGCGTTCCCCTTGCAGGTCGTTTTCGCGCAGGTTGTGGACCACCACTTCTCCAGGCATCACTGCAGCGGCGCTCAGCAAGGCACTGCTGCCCGGGTAATCTCCAGGCACCGTCACTTCAGGGGCATGGTACTGCTGTCCTCCAGGGATGGTGATGGTGCGCAGGTCATCGGCATGTTCCACCTTCACCCCAAAGACCCTCAGGGTTTCGATGGTCTGCTTCAGGGGACCAGGGCTCTTGATGTCTCCCAGCAGGGTGATTTCCAGCCCTTCAGGAAGCAAAGGAGCCAGAAAAATCAGACCCGAGGTGTACTGGCTGGACAGCTGGGCACTGATGGACACCTTGCCGCCCTGCAGATTTCCCCAGATTTCGATGGGCAGTTTGCCGTCCTGGGAGGTGGTTTTTGCCCCCAGGCTTTCCAGGGCCTTCAAAAGGTCGCCGTGGGGCCGTTTTCCCAGGCTGTCCGGGTAATCGGTGATGAACTTTGTGTGGGAGGTCAGTCCTGCCAGGGCCATCAGGAAACGGGCCACCGCTCCAGCATTGTGTGGATTGAGGGTCTGCTGGTCCAGAGGGGTGCTGCCAAAGCCTTTCACCCGCATGTCCCGGCCTTCGGGGGTCAATGCTGCACCCCAGGTTTTCAGGCACTCCTGCAGGGCGTGGCTGTCCTCGCTGGTGGCGACCCCTTTCACCAGGGTTTCCGTGCCAGAGAGGGCCGCCGCAATCAGGTAACGGGTGGTGTAATTCTTGCTGGGCTGTGCGGTCAAAACACCCCGCAGTTCGGACACGGGATGGACCACCACATCAAATTTTTCGTACACAACTCACCTCTTAAAAACAGAGCAAAGGGCGAATGAGGATGCTCCGGGCCATGCAGCCTTCAGGAGCGCCTGGGTTAATCAGGACTTTACTGCAAAAGGCCTTGCTGGGTGGAGGTGATGTTTATTTTATGGGTGGTGCAGGATGGGCAGGTTTCAGGTTCGATATGCTTCATGGATCACCTCTCGCAGGGCATAAAGATCACTCAAGGCTGAAAAATTGGCTTTGGTGCCCAGGGGATGACCGAAAAAGAACACATGGCTGGCAATGGCCCTCGCTGCATCCAGAGGCAGATTGAAAACGATGTGGGGTTTGGGATGCACGGTGTTGTAACGCAAAGCCCAGCCCTGACCAGATGGATGGGCAATCACCACACACTCTTCGTCTTTCTGAGGGTGCAGTTCACACTGTAGGATTTCACAAATGCTGTCCAGAACGGCAATCTCGTCTTCCGACAGAGAAGGACGGACAGGCTCCGTGCTGGGTGTTTCAGCCCGAGAGCGTTTTGGCAGGCTGGAAGAGCGGGTTGGAGTTGCGGGAAGAGCAGGTGAAACCAGCACAGGCTGCTCTGTTGCATGCTGGATTTCTGCCAGAGCGTTTTGAATGGCAGTGCGCAGGATGGGGGTGTATCTTTCCACCACCCGGGTGGTGATGCGCTGGCGCAAACCCAATTCATCCACTACAAATCGCACAAAACCTTCAGAGGGATTTTGCAACTGGTTGTAAATGTAGGTGGTGATGTTCTGCAAACACATCACTTCTTCGGCCAGTGTGCTGATGGAAGCTGCCTGATATTGGGCCCGGGTGAAACGCTGCAAAAGCTCCAGGTCACTGCTGTCGTGATCCAGCACATTGAAAACCATGAATGCATCACTGTCCATGATGTTTTTTTCTTTAAGATCGGTGAAGAAACGGTATTCTGTCCCGTTGGTGACAATGGCCACCCTGGCCGTTGTCGTGGAATTGAAATACCGGGCCAATTGGCCACTGTAAATTTCGGTTTTCTGGTTGTGGGCTTTGGCTTCGATGAGCATGGAGACTTCGCCATTGATACAAATGGCATAATCGACTTTTTCAAATTGCCCCCGTTTTTTGGTCGCAAAATCTGCTGCATATTCAGGTCTGACTTCGGTGGGATTGTAAACGTCATAACCCAGTAAGCCCAGAAAAGGAAGAATCAGGGCCTGTTTGGTCGCTTCTTCTCCCTGAATGTGGGCCAGTCGGGATGGGATCTGTTTTGCAAAAGCTTCCAGCTGGGCAGCAAGTTCCATGTTGACTCCTTGTTTAAAAGTCTAAAGCCTGCTTCTCTCCAGAACCTGACATTTGGGTTAGGGGTTTTCACTTAGATGATGGCGGTTTTTCATTGCCCTCTGGCCAGCACTTTCGCCCGTTCCAGCACTGCATCGAACATCTCTGCGGTCAGGCGACCTGTGGCGGTGTTCTGCTGGCTGACGTGGTAGGAGTCCAGCAAGAAAGTGCCATCTGGCAATGCATGCTCAGCCCCATGCTTGAAAGGATAGATCGAGGGTTTCAGTCCCAGTGCCCGCAGGAAATACTCATGCCCAATGGTTCCAAGGGCCACCGTCACCTTGCGGTTTTGCAGGCGGTCCAGATCGAACTTCAGCCAGGTCTGGCAGGTGCGCAACTCTTCCGGGGTGGGTTTGTTGTCTGGCGGAACACAGCGGGCCACTCCAGAGATGAACACATCAAACAGCTCCAGGCCATCGTTTTTGTGCACAGAGTGGGGCTGGTTGCTCAGGCCCACCCGGAACAGGGCAGGATACAGGAAGTTTCCGCTGGCATCTCCAGTGAACATGCGTCCAGTGCGGTTTGAGCCGTGTGCCCCTGGTGCCAGACCCATCAGCAAGATGTGGGCGTCTGGAGCTCCGAATCCGGGAACGGGTTTTCCCCAGTACACTTCGTCCTGGTAGGCTTTGCGTTTGTCCTGGGCCACCTGCTCCCGCCAGAGTTTGAGTCGGGGGCAAAGGGCGCAGGAAAAGAACTCTGGTGGGTATTCCATGGGCCTCATGATACGTTTTGTGCAAATCGGCTGCTGGAAAATCCCTGAGTGACAGCAGCTTAAATCCCACAATTCTGTTTTTCAAAGGGCGTACAATGACCATTGAACCTGCCTGCAGGGAGGTTCCGTATGTGTCTCTGAAGGGAGGGCGGGGATGTTGCAACCCATGCATTACGCCACACTGGGTGGCGGTTGTTTTTGGTGTTTGGAAGCAGTCTTTCAGCAGATCAGAGGGGTGCTGCATGTGGAGTCCGGGTACAGCGGGGGCTTCACCGAAGATCCCACTTACAAGGAGGTGTGCGCCGAAACCACAGGCCATGCCGAGGTGGTGAACATCACTTACGATCCTGCCGAGGTGACTTACCGGGAGTTGCTGGAGGTTTTTTTCAGCATTCACGATCCCACCACCCCCAACCGTCAGGGTGCAGATGTGGGCTCCCAATACCGTTCGATCATCCTGTACCACAACGAGGACCAGCAGGAGGTGGCGGGGGAAGTCATCCGGCACCTGAATGAACTGGGTCTTTTTGATCAATCCATCGTGACAGAAGTGAAGCCTCTGGAAGTGTTCTACAAAGCAGAGGACCACCACCAGAATTTCTACCTCAACAATCCCGGTCAGGGGTATTGCCGTGCGGTGATTGCGCCCAAGGTGGCCCATTTCCGCAGGACACACCTGGAAAAACTGGTCCGTTAAACAGCTTGAATCTGGCTGCCTGGCTTTGCTCGGGCAGCTTTTTGCTGGTTTTGAAGAATCAAAGATAAAAAATATCCTGGATATATGATATCCTTGATTTGAGCAAGTTGGATGTCCAGCATCCACGGCTTTGCCTTTTCAAAATCCCATCAGCACAGTCCCATCAGGAGGATCCATGACCAACCCCCTCAGCCTGACCCACACCCACCCCGAAGCCTATGCCGCCATGAGCCAGCTGGAAGACTACTGCAAAAGCACTTCCATCAGTGCCCTGATCCGCACCCTGGTGAAATTGCGGGTGTCCATCATCAATGGGTGCTCTCTGTGCATCGACATGCACACCCAGGAAGCCCTCAAACTGGGGCAAAGCCCAGAGCGGCTGGCCCTGATCACGGCCTTCATGGAAGTCCCCCATTTTACAGGGGCTGAAAAAGCCGCCCTCAAGATGGCGGAAGAACTGGCTTTCCTGCCCGAAAAAGGCCTCTCAGAAGCCACACGTCAGGAATTGGCCGTGCAGTTCACCCCCCAGCAGATCATGGAACTGGGCCTGATCAACGTGTCCATCAACGGCTGGAACCGGCTGGTCAACCTGGTGGGCATGCACGCTGCCCTGCCCCAGCTGGCCTGAAGCCAGCACATTTCAGCACATTCACCTGGGTGAAGAGAGGGAGGCATTTGCCTCCCTCTCTTCTGATTTGACCCTCAAGATTTCACCGCTGCCTGCCCCACAGGCAAGCGCAGGTGTTTCTGCATCCAGATTTCATCGGCCTGCTGGCGCTCCGGGGAGGATTTCACCTGGGCATTGATGTCCTGAATGGTCGTCCCTTGCAGGGATTTGCGCCACTCCAGTTCGGCTTTCAGCATGGCGGCATGGATGGAACAGGGTTTGGAAAATGACTGCTGTGGGCAACCTGGAAAGCGTCCCCGGATTTCCTCACACTGGAACATGGGTTCTCTGCCTTCAATGGCCTCCAGAATCTGCAGCAAAGTGATTTCTGCAGGCAGACGGGCAATCCTGAAGCCTCCTCTGGGACCCGGAACCGACTCCAGAATTCCTGCCTTGACCAGGGCTTTCAGGTGTTTGACCAGATAGCTTTCTGACACCCCGTGGTACTCTGCCAGCGAGGCATTGCTCAGGGTGGCTCCGCTGGGAATTCCGGCCAGCACAGCCACACAATGGATGGACCACTCAATGCCTTCACTGAACTTCACGGTTTCAGTCTACATGGCTTTGTGTCACACAACCCTGCGTTCTGCACAGTGCCCGCCAGCCAGAGGAGCTCAGCGGCGGTAAATGTTCATCAGGGCCTGCACCACCTGGGGATCAAAATGCACCCCTGCTTGCTTCTCAATTTCAGCCAGGGCTTCGTCCATGCTCCAGGCTTTCTTGTAAGGCCTCAGGCTGGTCAGGGCATCCAGCACATCCACCACAGCCACAATGCGCCCTTCCAGAGGGATGTCTTCGCCACTGAGCCCATTGGGATAGCCTGTGCCATCCCATTTCTCGTGATGGGTCAGGGCAATCATTTCTGCCATGCGAATCAGTTCTGAGCGGGCCTCGGAGAGCATCTTGGCTCCGGCCAGGGTGTGGGCCTTCATGGTGAGGTATTCGTCTTCGGTGAGTTTGCCCGGTTTATGTAAAATGGTGTCTGAGATGGCAATTTTGCCCACATCATGCAGGCGGGCAGCCAGACGCAGCGTGCGCACCCGTTCTTCTGGCATGTTCAGTTCGCGGGCCACCTCTGCAGCACGTTCCCCCACCCGCACGGTGTGTTCTCCCGTGTCGGTGTCCCGGAATTCTGCTGCGATGGCCAGACGTTCCAGCATCTCCAGGTAAGCGGATTCGAGTTCTGCAGTGCGTTCCTGCACCAGCGATTCCAGTTCTTCGTTGCGAATCTTTTCCAGTTCAGCTTCGTGCTGGCTTTGCTCCAGTTTGCGTTGAAAGGCCAGCATTTCCAGTTGTTTGCTGGTGGCCTCGTTGCGGATTTCCCGGTCCAACTGGTACATTTCCTCGTGGTATTGCAGGGCTTCTTCAAAACGACCCAGGCGTTTGAGGCTCACCACCATCAGGGTCAGGACATCCAGACGGTTGTCCTTGTAATTCAGGTCAGCAAAGATGTTTCTGGCTTTGGTGAAGTAGTCCAGCGCGGTTTCATCTTTGTTCTTTTTGTGGTAGATGTTTCCCAGAATCAGATAGGTGTGTGCTTCGAGCTCAACGTGGTGATAATCGGTGGCGAGGTATAAGGCTTCCTCAGAAATTTTTTCTGCCTTTTCGAGGTGGCCAAGGTTTTTTTCGTGGTGGGCTTCGGATTGCAAGAGGGCGATGTAAAGATGTTTGGCATCATGGTCTTTGAGAATCTGGCGCACTTCCAGCATGCTCTGTTCGATTTCTGTACTGAGAGAAGCGGTGTATTCATCATCTTTCTGTAAATGCAAGCTGATCTTGTTGAGCAAGGTTTTGCACAACTCCAGATCATTCTGGGTGGATCGCCAGATGCCCTCTGCTTGCTGATACAGAGACAGGGATTCGCTGTATTTTTTCTGTTGTTGCAGAAGAAGGGCCATGTTGTTCAGGGTTCTTGCTTCAGAAATCTGATCGTTGTTGGCTCTGGCAATGGACAGGGATTCTTCATAAGAAGCATATGCCAGATCCAGACTGCTGAGCAATTGATAAATTCCGCCCAGAAGATTTAAATTTCTACCCTTCTCTTGGAAAATCTGATGGGTGTCAATTAAAAATTTTGCTTCAAGGACAACATTAAGTGAATCATAGGGGTCACTGTTCAAAAAAAGAAAAGTTCCCAGGTTGTTGAGTGCACTGATCAGATGGACATTGGAATTTTGCTCTCTGGCATGATTGACAATGGTATGGGCAAATCGCAAACCCTCTTCACTGGCTCCTGTTGAGAGGGAAGTCCGGCTGACCTCCAGAGCGGCCTCAAGCCATTGGACGGGATCTTGCCCTGTCCGGGCTTCCTCCAGGTGCATCATGTGGATCATGCCATCAAAAACTGCCATACTCTCCATTTTGACACCATCAACAATAAATTGCCTCCTGTCGTCACTTACAGGAGGCAACCGTTAAGGTATATGGAGAGGGCAAAGTTTATTGCAATTCTGTTACAATTGATGGTTGCAGTGTGATTTATTGCAATTTTGATGTCAGGGTGTTGTTGCTGAAAGGAATGCAATTGCGGGCTTCATTCACCTGTTCAGGGAAGGGGGTGGTCAGGGGATTTTTGCTCCAGGCCAGGATGCAGAAAGCATAGGTGTCTGAGAAACTGAAATTGTTCACGGTCAACACCAGAGGAGAAGGTCCACTCTTGGTGTCCAGTGGGGTGGTGTCAGAGCTGTTCAGCAGGGAAACCGTGGCTTGCTGGGTGGCCAGATCTGCTCCGGCAGGTGCAGTCCAGTTGATGGTGAAGGTTGCATCTGTTTCACCAAAGTTGGGGGTCAACTGCAGGTTGCTGGGACGGGCCAGCACCAGATCTTTGTTGATCTGGAAGGTCCCCATGTAGGTTCTCTGCCCATTGTTGTAGCTGTAATGGTAATCCCCACTGACGGGCGGAGTGGGTGCAGAGAAGGTCAGGGCCGAGGTCTGGGCAGGATTCAGGGTGTAGGTGAAGGGCTGGTTGTTGTTCCAGCCTGCTGGACCCATGATTTCAATCTTGGGCAGCACCACAATGGCCTGCTGGGCAATCTGGGGTGGAGCCACATATTTTGTTCTGAAGGCTGTGTAGGACTTCTGCAACAGCTGACCATCCACCTTGACCACTTCCTGAGAGGTGCCCCCGGCCATTCTGAGCCTGTTGTAAACCCCCAGGGTGTACACGGATTCTCCTTCGGGAAGGCCATTCAGGCAACCCACCACATAATGGCTGGCCATGTTGACTTTGGAAGGCAGGGCTTGCCAGAAGACTGCCCCATCTTGTCTGGTGATCTGGAACATCTCCAGCAAATTGGCTTTTTCTGCCGGGGTGTTGGCCGGGAAGGTGATTTTCAGGCGAATGCCAGAATTGCAGGGCAACTCAATTTCCTGTTTGCCGGGTTGGGGCTTCACGCTGATTCCAGTGCTTTTGACCCACAGGGCCGTGAATCCACCCTCGATCCCAGAGTCGGCGGGGGCTGCAGGTGGGGTGGTTTTGCCCACCGAAATGATGGCATCTTTGACCAGGGAACCCTTGTCAATGTTCAACTCACCGTCATCAGGATTGTCTGCTTTGACGGTGCCCCCTTCACTGCCTTTGATTTTGGTTCCCGTCACTTCGGGTGTTTTGGGTGTACAGGCCACCAGCAACAAAATTCCCAGACCCAGCCACAAATGGTGTTTCATTTTCTTCCTCCCCTTTCACATTTTTCTTATTATGAACTTTTTTGTGGGGTCTGTTGTGATGACGGCAGCAGCAAAATCGCTTTTTGTTGCAAACGAACCCGAAAGACCAGAAAGCCAGAAAACCAGCAGGACCTGACTCATCTCCGGGGAGATTTCTTCAGGCAAACTGAACTGCACACCATGGACTTTCTTCGCATGCAGGTTTTAAAAGCAGGAGTCAAGACCCTCATTCAGGACAGAGGACGCTGGGGGCATCGGCAATATGGGGTGTCTCCAGCGGGAGCAGTGGATTCTTACAGCCAGCAACTGGCCAACCTTTTGCTGGGCAATCCACCTGAAAATGCCACCCTGGAGGCGGCTCTGGGGGGACTCAGGCTGCAGGCCCTCACTGCAGGCTGTGTGGCCCTGGCAGGTCTGGGACTCAGGGCATCGCACAATGGGCAGGTTGTGGTGGGTCAGCGGGCATTGCACCTGCAGGCCGGAGATGTGCTGGAGTTGCAATACACCTCTCTGGGGGCCAGGGCTTATGTTGCTTTTCAGGGAGGACTGGAGGTGCCAGAAGTTCTGGGCAGCAGCAGCACCCATCAGAACAGCCGTCTGGGACCCGCTGCTCTGGAGGCAGGCATGGTGTTGCAGGCCAGAAGTGCAACTGCAGGCAGCAACTTCAAAAGGTTTGTCCCGGTCAAACCCTTCCCAGCGGTGCTTTCGATCCGGGTGCTGAGGGGTCCAGAATGGGAAGACCTGCCTGAACTGCAACAGGTTTTTCGGGTGACCGCCCAGGCAGACCGCATGGGTTTGCGCTTGCAGGGAGACCCGGTGAAGCTTGCCAGAACCGCTGAGATGTTCAGCGTGGCCGTGCTGCCCGGAACCGTGCAACTTCCTGCTGGAGGACAGCCCCTGGTCCTGCTTTCCGATGCCCAGACCACCGGTGGTTATCCCAGGATGTTTCAGGTGATCCAGGCCGATTTGTGGAAGCTGGGTCAGGTGCTCCCTGGACAGCAGCTCCATTTCAGGGTGGTGAATTTTATGGAAGCTGAACAGGCCCTGCAGGCTTATGAACAGAAACTGTTCCGTCTGCAAAAAGCCCTGGAACTGTACAGCCGAAACACAGCAGCACAACCGGCAGGATAAAGTGACAGCATCATGGACCGGATCCTGGACTTGAATTGTGACCTTGGCGAAGGGGCTGCTTTTGACCGTGAACTCATTGAACTGATCGACAGTGCCAACATTGCCTGCGGCTTTCACGCCGGAAGCCCCTCCCTGCTGCGTGAAACCGCCCTGCTGTGCCTGGACCATGGTGTTCACATTGGAGCCCACCCCGGTCATCTGGACCGTGAAAATTTTGGCCGCCTGGAACACCCGCTCACCCCGCAGGAAGTCTACGAACTGGTGACTTTTCAGGTGGCAGGTGTGCTGGGCATTCTGAACCCGCTGGATTTGCCCCTCCACCATGTCAAATTGCATGGTGCCCTCTACAACCAGACCGCCAGGGACCTGAAGCTGGCGCGTGCTGCGGTGCACGGCATTCTGGAGCAGCATCAGGATGTGGTTTTTTACGGTCTGGCTGGAAGTGCCCAGATTCAGGCCGCTCAAGAAATCGGCATGAAAGTCTGGCAGGAGGCTTTTCTGGACCGCACCTATCAGCCAGAGGGCAGCCTGACCCCCAGAAGCCACCCGCAGGCCTTGCACCAGTCCACGGAAGCTGCATTGCAGCAGGCCCTGAACATCGCAGATGGCTTTGTGGTTGCCCTGAATGGAGAACGCATCGAACTGCAAGCAGACACCCTCTGTCTGCACGGAGATGGAGCACATGCTGTGGAGTTTGCCAGGACTGTTCGGGAAGCCCTGAAGCACCGGGGCTAAGGTCCCTGCAGAAAAATTCCCCATCCCGGTTAGGATGGGAGGTATGCCGATCTCTGACCTCTTTCAACTGGCGTTGCGGGGGCTGACCCGCCGGGCGGTGCGCACCACCCTGACGGTGCTGGGCATCGTGGTGGCGGTGGCCAGCATGGTGATTTTTCTCTCGCTGGGGGAGGGCATCCGTCGGGTGTTCACCCAGGAACTGGGCAACATTGGCCCGGACGTGCAAATTTCCCTCAATGGAATCCAGGAAGGGTTGCCCCGCACCCCCGACTTGCCGGAAAGCCTGGTGGCAAAAGTGGAGCAGCACCGGGAAGACTGGGGCATCCGCAGCATCATTCCGGTGGTGATTTCGGCCAAGGGGGGTTTTGATCCCAGGCAGTCTTTTTTGATTTATGGTTATCCCACAGCTGAAAGCGTGCTGGACATCTCTCCGGGCGTGCAGGTCACAGAGGGCAGGTTGCTGGAAGCTGCCGATGAAGGCAAACTGGTGGCTGTGCTGGGTTTCAAGGCTGCAGAGAATGCGGGTCTGAAGATCGGATCGGATGTGCGCTTCAACCGCCGCAATTTCTTCAAGGTGGTGGGCATCCTCAAAGAAGAGGGAGGCTTCACCGATTCTTTTATTTTTGTGCCCAGATCCACCCTGCAGAAAGCCATGGGCGTGGAAAACCAGATTTCTTTCATTGCCATCAAGCTGCAGGATCCATCCCAGGCCAGAACGGTGGCCAAACAGATCTCTGAAACCCTGGATGTGGAAGCGCAAACCCAGTCGGATTTCCTGAAGGTGCTGGATCGCGCGGTCAGCATCAGCGACGCGATTCGCTTTGGCATCAGCCTGATTGCCCTGATTGTGGGCGGTCTGGCCGTGGCCAACACCGTGATGATGGGGGTCTTCGAGCGCACCCGTGAATTTGGCACCATGCGGGCCATCGGGGCCAAGCCGGGTTTCATTCGCAACCTGGTGTTGCTGGAAAGCCTGCTGCTGGCCTTCATGGGTGGCCTGGGCGGCATCCTGCTGGGCTTTCTGGGGATTCAGGTGGTCAATTACTACACCCAGCAACTGGCCAGCATCAGTGCGGCTGCCCTGACCCCCAGGCTCACCCTGCTGGCCTTTGCGGTCAGTTTTGCGCTGGGATTGCTCTCGGGCCTGCTGCCTGCCCGCAGTGCAGGTCGCATCGTGATCACCGAAGCGCTGGGGAGGAACTGACATGCTGCGCGTCGAGAACCTCAGCAAAATCTATCCCTCTGGAGACAGCACCGTCACGGCCCTCAGTCAGGTGAGTTTTGCTTTCGAGGCAGGCAAGGTGACCGCCATCATTGGACCTTCTGGCAGCGGAAAAAGCACCCTGCTGAATTTGCTGGCTGGCTTTGACCGCCCATCAAGCGGCAAGATCATGCACGACCAGACTGACCTTTCCACCCTCAATGATGCACAGCTGGCAGATTACCGCCTCAGGCATTTTGGATTCGTGTTCCAGAATTACAACCTGGTCAGCATCCTGACGGCTTCAGAAAACGTTGAATTCCCCCTCACCTTGCAGGGGGTGCCCAGGGCAGAGCGCACCAGACGCTCAAAAGCCCTGCTGGAACAGCTGGGACTGGGGCACCGCCTGACCCATTACCCTTCACAGCTTTCTGGAGGAGAACAGCAACGGGTGGCGATTGCCCGAGCCCTGATCACCAACCCCAGTGTGATTCTGGCAGACGAACCCACCGGAAACCTCGACACCCGCACGGGGAAAAGCATTCTGGATTTGCTTTTAAAACCCGCCTCTGAAGGAAAAACCGTGGTGCTGATCACCCACGATCCCAGCGTGGCCGAACTGGCGCACACCATCCTGAGAATCCGGGATGGACAGGCCCTCACCGAAATCCCTGACTGAATATCCTTGATGAGACCGTAGGCAACCCTCTCTCAAGGCAACTCCCATCTGGGCTGAAGGTGGCTTTCTTACTCTGGAGGTATGTCTGGAAGTCTGAAGGCCTACCTGAAAAAATTCTGGATGTGGAGCTTGCCCCTGGCCTGGCTCTTGCTGGAACACCTCACCCTGAAAAGCAGGGTGTTGCTGGAAGTGCCTTTTCTGACAGCAGGGAAGACCACGGTCAGCTTTTACGGCTTCCCCTTGCCATTCCAGCATTACAGCATGATCAGTTCCCGCTCTTTTAACGTGTATTTGCTGCCTTTTTTGCTGGATTTGCTGGTGTATGTGCTGGTGGTGGGCCTGCTGACCTACCCCCTGCAACCCTACTTCAAACGCATCCGGGAACCTTACAGGTATGGCTTTTACCTGTTTCTGTGGGCCTGGGTGCTCTGGACGGTGTTTGTGAACCACTCCATGGATTATTTTTCGCTGCTGCCCAAGTACGAGGTGATGCAGGTGTACGGCGGAGAGCTGCATGTTGGGGTACCCAGAGGACATTGAGCTGGCTGAACATCAACTGGTTTTGATCACAAACTTCTGTCCCGTCCAGCTCAGGGAAAAGATTTTTTCGTCGTAACGGTTCCAGACTTCCACCACACTGCCTTCCTCGGGGATTTGCAGGTGGTAGTCCAGCTCTTCACCGCTTTCAGAGGGTTTTTTGCCGGTGGTTTCCATGTAGGCACGGGTCAGGACCGTCTGGGAGAAATCGGGCAGCAGGCTCTCTGAGAGGTCTTTCCAGGTCTTGCCCTGCTTTTCGAACACCCCGATGGTGGTGTCGCATCCTGGTACAAAACAGTATTGTTTCTGCACCAGAAAAACCCTGTGCCCCTCCGTGGAATTGAAAGCCCTGAGGGTGTACAGGGTGCTGGACCCAGATTCGATCATGAACACCTTCAGGAACTGGGTGCTGACGTTTTTGCGGACCTCGATGCTGCCCTCGCCCCAGGGCATTTCCCGCTTCTCGGTGCGGTGGGTTTGCCCGATCACTTTCTCACGGGGCAAATCCTGCTGGTAGCCCAGCATTTTGACGGGAAGTTCCAGAAACGCCTGAAATACAGATGGGGCGGTGGGGGCAGGCAGGGTGGCAGAGAAGAGCAGCATGAACATCACGCTGAGGGGACGGTGCATATCCCCAAGTCTATTCCTGTCCGGGCCGGGTTTGCGTGTGGGATTCTGGAGGCGAAGCTTAAGAAATGACAGCAAAATTGGCAAAACGCTCAGTTTAAGTTCAGATGACTGCAGAATGGACAGGCCAGACAGGAAGCTCAGGAGGCATTGACCAGAAACCTGTGCCAGCCTGTGGAGCCACTGGGCAGGGGATCTGCGGTCTGATCGGTTTGCAGTTTCCCGGCACCATAAGCCCGAACCACCACCTCATGAATTCCCGCCTCTGGGGTCCAGGGAAGCGACCACAGCGTCCAGGCGTGTTTGGAGCGCCTGTCTTTCAAGGCAGCTTCCTGCCAGGTTTTCCCTCCATCCACAGAAACCTCCACCCGTGTGATGGGCACCTTGCCTGCAAAAGCCACCCCTTTCATCATCAGTTCTTTTCCGGCCACCACGGGTTTGCCTTCTTCGGGCACATCAAAACGGCTGGAAGGCTTGATGAACGCCTCTTTGTCCCATCCCCTCTGGCTCCAGTAAGAAGGCACATCGCTGCTGGACAGTTCCATCTCGGTGATCCAGCGGGGTTGCTTCATGCCGTACCTGCCTGGAATCAGCACCCGCAGTGGAAAACCATGTTTGGGGGTGAGGGGTTCACCGTTGATGCTGTGGACCAGCATCACGTCCTCCTCGTAAGCCTCTCCCAGAGGCAGGGATTCGATGTACCCGTCTGCTGCTTTCCAGAGGATGAATTTCGCCCCCTGCTTGACCCCCACCTGGTTCAGCAGATCCCGCAGGGTGAAGCCCGTCCAGATGGCGTTTCCAATCAGGAAACCCCCCACCGGGTTGGAAATGCAATTCAGGGTGAGTTCCAGGTCCCGTTGCCGGAATTTTTTGAGGTCTGAGAGGGTCAGGTCTCCTGGTTTCTCGACCATGCCTTTGATCTTGAGGGACCATTTCTCTGCACTGAGCAGCGGATCAAACCCTTCCAGGTTCTTGCTGACGTAATACAGATCGTCCTGAGACACAATGCCTTCTGGGAGGGGAGATCCAGCTTTGAAAGCAGAGGCAGCCGTCTGGTCCGTGCCATCCAGAACTTTTTTCAGGAGACTCCCCGAAGCCGCCACGGTGATGGCCAGCGAACCCACCCCAAGAGCATTCAGGGCTTCACGGCGGCCTTGCTGGTGCTGTATGACAGCAGGTTGCAAGGCCAGACGGATCAGCAAATAAAGAACGGCGTAACCCACAGCCCAGCCAGCAGGAACCACAAAAAGCAGCACCAGCAAAAGAACCCCTGTTGCAATCACAGGTCCCAGCACCCCCAGCAACGTCAATCCACCCAGCCACAACAGCAAAACCCCCAGAAAAGCTGCAATTTTACCGCCCTGACCCACCCCCAACAGATGGTGGATCAGGTTGAACATGGCCGGAGTGCCCAGAAACTGGCTGATGCGGTCAAAAAGAACCTGGGGCGGATAGGGGGCAGCTGCCCACATTCTGGCCAGCAAACCCAGCCCACTGAGCAGCACCGCTGCACTGAAACCCACAATCAAACTGGATGGAAGCCTGAACATGATCCTCCTCAAACAAGCAGGCCAGGGAAAACCCCTGACCTCTGGAAGTAGAAACGGCCTGTGCCGTCAGACGAATTGCAGTGTGCGGTGAAGCTTACTTGCCGCTCATGGACCCCATCACCACTTTGTCTTCGGTGGCGATCAGGTCAAAAGCCTGGGTGCCCATGCCTCCCACCAGACCCACGGCAAACACGCTGTAGGTCTTGCCAGCATTCACGCTGATGCCACTGAGGTTCTTCACCACAGGGGTCATTTTCATGGCTGGAACGATGTTGAGGTTCACACCCATGGGGCTGACCATGGCTTTGTACATGCGGCCATAAGACAGGTTGGGCACGATGCGGGCATTGTCGTAGTCCGGGGCAATGGCATCAATGCGGGGACCGTTGGGAGACAGGTGGAACACGTTCACCTGGGCTTTTTCCTTGTTCATGTTCAGGCTGTTGGCCATGAAGATCTTGGGTTTCAGGGTTTTCAAGTATCCGATGGCGGCCACGGTGTAGTACTTGCCAGCCCTGAGGGTGACATCCCCTTCAAAGACTTTGGCGCTCATGTCTCCAGCAGCAGTGATGATCACATGGTGCTTGCCTGCGGGCACATCGCCATAAGGGGTGACGGCCTTGAAGGGGGCATTGGTGACGGTGCGGGTGCCGTCCACATACACATCCACAGCAGGGGCATCAGGCACAGCGTGAACCACACGCACAAAAGCGTTCATGTCGGCGGCGAATGCGGTCATGCCCAGGGTCAGGGCCAGGGTGGTGGAAACGGTCAGAAATTTTTTCATGGTGTTCTCCTTTTGGGTTTTCCAGCAGCACAACAGCACACTGCCCGGAAACGGATGTGCCGTTTCGTTCAGGGAGGTCATTCATGCTTCTGGCTGTCGCAGAGCGGGAGGTGTCACCTCACATCCTGCTTCTGAAGACTGATTTGCAAGTTCTGTGTGTTTGGATGCATCGAGAAACTCTGGACTGGGTACAAACAAAGCAGGGAAGTTCCTGACCCTGAGAATGCAGATCCCCATGCGTTCCTTTTGTCATGCGATAAGGACAGGACCTCTTTTGCTCTTTGCTCTGGGAAAAGGGCGAGGCATGCTGTCTTGTGCAAAACGCGAATCCGCAAGCTGGATTCTCTGCCCGCCGTCTTGGGCTGTACGAGGGACCGCATTTTGGTCCCTCAGCCCGCTCGCCCCTACAAGGCCCTCGGCATCTGGTCTTCTGCCTCCTTCTTGCTCCTGAAAGCGTGCCTCGGGACGGCCCCGATCAAAACTGGAGCGCTGCTTTCTGCTCCCATGCGTTACCATGTTTCCCATGACACCGCGGGTCATTGCTGAAATCCACCTCACCCACCTGTACGCCAACCTGCTGGCCCTCTCCAGGCATGCGGCTTCTTCGCATGTGCTGCTTCCGGTCAAAGCCAACGCTTATGGGCACAGTGCGGCCCTGGTGGTGCAGCACACCAGCGACTGGAAGCTGATCTGGGGGTACGCGGTGGCCTCTCCCGAGGAAGCGCTGGAAATCATGCCGCTGACCCGCAAGCCAGTGCTGCTCCTGACCCCTCCGGCCTGGGAGGAGGCTGCGCAACTGGCCCGGCAGGGGGTGCGCCTGACCCTCAGCAGCCTGGAAGAACTGCTGTACCTGCCTGCAGGTTCCCGCATCCACCTGAAAGTGAACACCGGCATGAACCGCCTGGGCATGCGCCCTGAAGACGTGGTGAGGGTGGCCCAGACCGCCCAGCACCGTGGGGTGATCGTGGAAGGCATTTTTTCCCACTTTGCCAGTGCAGATGCCCAGGACAACCAGAGTGCCCGCAGACAACTGGAGCTTTTTAAAGAGGTCAAATCCAGCCTGGAGCACGCCGGGATGAACGGTCTGATCTACCACATGAGCAATTCAGCAGGCATTGAGGCTTTTGGTCATGAAGCGGCTTTCAACCTGATCCGTCCTGGCATTGCCGCTTATGGCTTCACCACCCGCCCGGAAACCGGGCTTCCCCTCAAACCCGTGATGCGCCTGATGGCCCGCATCGGATATCTGCACACCATGCAAGCGGGGGAGAAGGTGTCTTACGGTGAACTCTGGACGGCAGAAAGAGACACCCTGGTGGCCACCCTGCAAATTGGCTATGCCGATGGGTACCCCAGATCGGCCACCGGGCATGCCCTGGCCAGACACGGCTCGGAATGGCGGGAGATCATCGGGCGGATTTGCATGGACCAGTGCATGATGGAGGTCACGGGTCTGCAGGTGCAGGTGGGAGATTATGTGGAAGTGATGGGTTTTGATGCAGTCACCGCCACCCAGCTTGCCCCCCATGCCAACACCATCGAATACGAGGTGCTGACCGGCATCAATGCCAGACGGGTGCACCATCAGGCCATCTCTGCAACAGAGCAGGTTCAGGTTTCTCCATGACCTCTGACACGGGAGGCACAGCCCCCACTTATGTGCTGGCCCTGATCCCACCGCAGGACATCTCAGAGCGGGTTTTGCAGTACCAGTTGCAGTACACCCGGCCCAGCATGGAGCCGCACATCACCATCAAATTCAAGGCGGGCCTCACCCCGGATCTGGACTGGCTTCCCAGGGTGCAGGCTTTGTGTGCTGCCACTGCTCCATTTCAGGTGCAGCTTTCAGGTGTTCGCACCTTTGGCCCCAGGGTGCTGTTCTGGGATGTGGTTTCTCCGGGGGCCAGGACCTTGCACCTGCACACCTTGCTGGCAGTGGGCCATCCTCCCCAGCCTCAATTTTTTGAAGGAGAGGCCTACCAGATGCACCTGACGCTGCTGTACAGCCCGACCTCCAGGCAAATTCAGGAGGCCAGTGAACTGTTCCAGCAAGCAGAGTTCACAGCAAGGTTTTTGCGTCTGGCCATCAAAAAGTCCCATGGAAAGTATGAAACTGTGCAGGACCTGCCTTTTCTGGACCAGACTTCCACAGCAAAAACCCCGGATTAAAAGAGCAGCCCGGGGTCTGAAAACAAGATTGAGATCAGGGCCAGATCAGAGCTTGACAGCCTGCTTTTCAGACACAGAGGCGGCAAATCCCTGTGCTGCCCGTTCCAGCATGGTCCAGACCACCTGGAAGTCCTCATCGGTGCCGTAGTAAGGGTCAGGGACAGCGCCTTTGCCCACGGGATCAAAGTCACGGATCATCTTGATTCTGGCTTTGGAGGAGGTGGGTTGCAGGTTTTTCACGTTGCGCAGGTTCTGCTCGTCCATCACCAGGATGTGGTCGAAATCAAAAAAGTCCTGCTCGGAAATCTTTCGTGCTGCGTGTCCAAGAGGCAGACCGTGCTTTGCAGCAACTTTCTGGGCTCTGGGGTCGGGCTGCTCACCCAGGTGCCACGCTCCAGTGCCCGCACTGTCCACAGAGGCTTCGATGCCCGCGTCTTGCAGGGCTTTGCGGACCAGCACCTCGGCCAGTGGAGAACGGCAGATGTTTCCGAGACAAACAGTGAGAACTTTCATGGCTTTCCTCCCGCATCACAGGCGGCAACCTGTTTTCAACGATGCCCATGAATTGTAAATGTTCCTCAAAAAAGATGCATATTCATGCACCTAGAAAACCCTGATCGAAACGGTTTGATTCGCTTGCTTTACGGGCAAACGTCCTGTAAATCGCCGGTAAGATGAACGGCTTGCAGGTGCAGATGGTGCTTCCAGATCTGGACCATCCCCTCTGAAAACACACAGAAGCCCGGAGGCAGATGTGCCACAATGAGGCCGATGATAGTTTGCATTGGTGACATCCACGGAAGATATGACATTCTGGAGCGAATCCTCGGACATTACCCGGACGACACCCACTACGTTTTCCTGGGCGATGTGATTGACCGGGGACCGCAAAACCGAGCAGCCATGAAAGCTGTACTGGACCTGCATGCCGCAGGACGGGCCACCGTGATCCGGGGCAACCACGAAGAGATGGCCCTGATGCCCCACCGGCATTACCAGAACCACCTGAGCAGCAAAAACATGCGGGAATACCAGCGGGCCTTCGAGGACTTCCGCAACTGGCGTGAAGCAGGCGGAGAAACGGTGATCCGGGAATACCAGCGTTTCACCATCGAAAATTATCCGGAAGATTTGCTGGCTTACCTGGAACTTGGGCGCATTGCGATGTTTGTGGGGCCCGAAGGCATCACCGATTACCCCCAGGAAGGCAGTGTGCTGGTCTCCCACGCCGCCCCACCCCACGCCAGAGGCGGTCACACCCCCGAAGATGTGGCCATGTGGATCCGGCCCTACGAAGGTCCGTTTCCGCTGCCAGATGGCGTGGTGATGAGCATCCACGGCCACACCCCCACCCTGGAACCCATGATGTTCGGCAAGCACCTGTTCATTGACACCGGCGGCTACAACACCGGACGGATCTGCTGCGTGCGCCTGGATGGCTTTGATCCCAACAACCTGGAGGTCACGGTGTTTCAGGGCATGATGCGCAAGAACGGCAAGCTGCATCAATTTGGCAGGCCGGTGCGGTACCAGACGGTGCGGTTGTAACCCCACCCGCTTGCTGACGCTGCGCTCCTCCCCTCTTTGGGGGAGGAATCTCTCTGTCGGAGATTTTGAGGATTTTGTTGCCAGGAGCTGCAGGACAGAGCGAACCACCAGTCCCCCTCATCCCTGCCCGCCCTTGCCGCTTGTGTAAGCAAATTCATCTGCTGTCTTGTTTTTGCGTGAAGACAACACTATGATGGGGGCAATGTTCACCACCAGAAGTTACAACCTGCTACCACACCGTCAGGGGTAAGCTGGCGAACATTGACCTATGCCAATACACCCCGAAACTTTTAGGTAAGTTTCGGGGCTTTTCGTTGGACGAAGGAGGAACGAAAAGATGGGTATGACGATTGCAGAGAAGATTTTGGCCGCCCGCAGTGGGAACGTTTCGGTGGTTCCAGGGCAACTCATCATGTGCGACACCTCATGGGTGCTCTGCCACGAGATCACCACCCCCGCAGCCCTGCGCATGCTGGAAGAACGGGGCATGGACAAGGTGTTCAACCCGGACCAGATTGTGGCCGTTCCTGACCACTCTGTGCCTGCCATGAACATCAAGGCCGCCAAGATGTACCAGAAACTCAAGAGCTGGGTGCACGAAAAAGGCATCAAGCACTTCTACGATGTGGGACGTGGTGGCATTGCGCACGTGGTGCTGGAAAATACCGGTCTGGTGAAGCCTGGTGACACCCTGGTCTCCGGAGACAGCCACACCTGCAACGCTGGCGCTCTGGGCGCATTTGCCACGGGCGTGGGTTCCACCGACCTTGCTGGAGCCATCTACTCTGGAAAAGTCTGGTTCAAGGTTCCCGAAACCATGCTGATCAAAGTCACCGGCAAATTCAACCCCGGTGTGACCCCCAAAGACCTCGTGCTGGAAGTCATCAAGCAAATTGGTGCAGACGGGGCAAATTACATGGTGATGGAATGGGTGGGCGAAACCATCGACAACCTGGACATGGAAGGCCGTTTCACCCTCACCAACATGGCCATCGAGGCAGGCGGCAAAACCGGCATCGTGGCCGTGGATGACACCACCCGCGCATACCTGGGTGCCCGTGGCGTGACCCCCGACCAGTACACCGAATACCAGTCTGATGCAGATGCCAAATACAAAGTGGTCATCGAGATTGATGCTGGCGCGCTGGAACCCACCGTGGCCTACCCCCACATCCCCTCCAACGGCAAAGTGGCTGGCACCGACAAGATCGCTGTGACCCATGCCTACGTGGGAAGCTGCACCAACGGACGCATCTCCGACCTGCGTGAAGTCGCCAACATCCTCAAAGGCCGCAAGGTTGCCGATGGGGTGCAGATGATCGTGGTGCCTGCCACCCAGCTCATCTGGAAACAGGCCGCCCAGGAAGGCCTGCTGGAAATCTTCGTGGATGCCGGAGCCAGCGTGTCCTACCCCTCCTGCGGTGCCTGCCTTGGCATGCACTCCGGGGTGCTCGGTCCGAACGACGTGTGCATCTCCAGCTCCAACCGCAATTTCGTGGGCCGCATGGGTGACCCCAGTGCCCAGATCTACCTGGCCAGCCCAGCAACTGTGGCTGCCAGTGCGGTGAACGGTTACATCAGTGATCCCCGCGACTTCATTGGCGCTGGGTCTGCTGCAGACTGATCTGGAATTTGAGATTGTTGTTCCTCTCAGCCGAAGGCTGATTGCTGACAGCTGAGGGCTTTCCCAAGGAGTAAATCAATGCCAAAAGTGCATGTGTTTGGTCGTGACCACATCAACACCGATGAAATCATCCCTGCCCGCCACCTGACCACCGATGTGGAATCAGAACTGGCCAAGTTTGCGATGGAAGATTATGACCGCGATTTCGTGAAGCGGGTGCAGCCCGGTGACATCATCGTGGCCGGAGCAGACTTCGGTTGCGGAAGCAGCCGTGAACACGCCGTCTGGGCCATCCGGGGCGCAGGGGTGGCGGCTGTGCTGGCCCCCAACTTTGCCCGCATTTTCTACCGCAATGCCATCAACAACGGCTTTCTGGCCCTGGAATGTGCAGACATTGTTGCTGCATTTCAGGATGGAGATGAAGCCGATCTGGACCTCACTGCAGGTGTGATCACCAACAAGCGCACCGGTCAGGTCGTGACTTTTGTGCCCGTGCCCCAGTTTGCCCTCGATGTGCAGAAATCGGGTGGCTGGCTTGAGTACATGAAAGAAACGTTCAATTAAGACCCTGTAGGGGCGAGGCATGCCTCGCCCTTTTTGAATATGAGGTGCTGAACTGATGCCTAAAATTGTTGTTCTGCCCGGTGACGGAATCGGCCCCGAGATTGTCGCCAGCGCCATTGAAGTCCTGAAAGTGGTCGCCCCTGACCTCGAATACGATGAGCACAAATTCGGTGGAGCTTCCATTGATGCTTACGGTGAACCTTTTACGGCTGCCACCCAGGAAGCCGTGCAAACTGCAGATGCCGTGCTGCTGGGCAGCATTGGTGGCGCTCAGGATTCCCACTGGAATACCCTGCCCCGCCACCTGCGCCCCGAGTCTGGCCTGCTGGCCCTGAGAAAAGCGCTGGGCGTGTACGCCAACCTGCGTCCCATCAAGGTCTATGAGGGCATGGAGCACCTGTCTCCCCTGAAGCCCGAACTGGCCCGTGGTGTGGATGTGCTGGTGGTTCGTGAACTGCTGGGCGGCGTGTACTTCGACCCTGAGCGTTACATCCGCGACGATGAAGGCTTCAACGCCATGCGTTACAAGAAGCACGAAGTGGAGCGCATTGCCCGCGTGGCTTTCAAAGCCGCACAGGGTCGCCGCAACAAGGTCACCAGTGTGGACAAGGCCAACGTGCTGGAGGTCAGTGAGTTCTGGCGGCGTGAAGTGGTCAAAGTCCAGCAGGCAGAATACAGCGATGTGGCCCTCAACCATGAATATGTGGACAGCGTGGCGATGCTGCTGGTCACCAACCCCAGCCGTTATGACGTGATCGTCACCGAGAACCTGTTCGGAGACATCCTCTCTGACCTGGGTGCGGTGCTGCCCGGTTCTCTGGGCCTGATGCCCTCTGCCTCTCTGGGCGATGGTGCAGGCCTGTACGAGCCCATCCACGGCTCTGCGCCTGACATTGCTGGTCAGGGCATTGCCAACCCCACGGCAACCATCCTCAGTGCTGCCCTGCTGCTCAGGTACAGCCTGAACCGTCCTGAAGCTGCAGACCGCATTGATGCTGCGGTCCTCAAGGCCCTCAACGAGAACCCCACAAAGGACCTCGGGGGCACTGCTGGCACCCAGGAGTTCACCCAGACCGTGCTAAACGTGCTGAAGGAAACCGTTACCGCGTAACAGGATTTTCAGTGCAAGCGGTGGCGGGTTTCAGGACCCGCCATCTTTCTTTTTCCTGTTGCGTTTTTCCAGCAGAACCTTCTGGTCATGCTCGTTGAAGCGTTTGGGGGTGGCAAAGTAGGTGGTCACCACATAGATGAACGCCACCGGCAGCATCAGGGCCAGCCCCAGCAGAATGAATTCTTTCAGACCCATTTCCATGCTTTCAGCATAGCCCTTTTCGGAAGGGTCCTTCTTCAGAAAGGATGCTCAAAATGTCAAACAACCAAAGCAAGGTCAAAAGCACTGGTAAAAGCACAGTTGCAGAAATCAAAGCCCGTTTCGACAGTGATGTGGAGCGTTTCTCCAACCTGGACACCGGACAGGCCAGTTCCATCGATGCTCCCCTCAACATGGACCTGATCACCCGTGCTGCAGGCACCCTGACCCCCCATGCCAGAGATGTGCTGGACATCGGATGTGGTGCTGGAAATTACACCCTCAAGTTTCTTTCGGTGGTGCCGGGTTGCAATTGCACTTTGATGGACCTTTCCCAGCCCATGCTGGACCGGGCCAGGGAAAGGGTCAGCGCTGTGACTTCAGGACAGATCACCTCCATACAGGGGGACATCCGGGAACTGGACCTTGGAAAGGAGCGCTTTGATGTGATCATGGGTGCAGCGGTCTTCCACCACATGCGCACCGATGAGGAGTGGGAAAAGGTCTTCCGGCAATGTTTTGAGGCCCTCAGGCCTGGAGGATCTTTCTGGATCTCTGACCTGATCGAGCACTCGATTCCTGCCATCCAGGGTCTGATGTGGGAGCGTTACGGGGATTACCTCACAGGCCTCAAGGATGAGGCCTACCGGGACCATGTGTTCGATTACATCTCACAGGAAGACACACCAAAACCCCTGATGTTCCAGATTGACATGCTCCGCAAGGTGGGTTTCGCACAGGTGGACATCCTGCACAAGAACAGCGTATTTGCTGCTTTTGGTGGAATCAAGTAAGCATCCATGCTCAAGAAAAACCCTCCTGCTTGACGGGCAGGAGGGTTTGTTTTCAACTGAAGTGCCACTCGCCAATCGGGTGGGTTGCAGGGTGGAGCAAATCCATCCACTGGTCGGTTTCGGCATATTCCAGGATGGTGTTGTTGCGGTAAGACAGGAAACGCTGGAAGTAACGGGTCAGGAACATGCGCTCGGCGGCACTCCCCATCACCCCGAGGGGCAACTTGAACTCGAAGATTTCCTTCATCTCGGTTTCGCCGTTTTGCAAGACCCGGAAACGGTGTTCATGTTTCAGGGCTTTGAATGGACCGCTGACCATTTCGGTCACAAAGTAGTAAGGGCGTTCCAGACGGGTGACCCGGGTTTGCAGCGTGAAAGGGAGCCCAAAATGGGTGGCTTTCCAGGTGACATCTTCTCCCAGGCCGATCAGACCACTGGTTCTGCCGGCAACGGCTTTTTCCTGGGTGTGTGCAGCACCAATCATGTGGAGGTCAATGCTGCGGCTCAGATCGAACACCACGTCGATTGAGGCATGGATCGCACTGCTCAGAATGATGGTGGGCATGGTTCAGCTTAGCATCAGAAAACATACAAAAATCTTAAGTGGAGCTGAGGGATTTGCAGAAATCAAAAGCTGGAAAGCAAGAAAATACACCGATGGCAGAATTTTTTTAAGAAATACGCCAAAAACATTCAGATGCGGTATCATCAGGACATGCAAACCATCACTGAACTCAGAGAACACAGCCTGAGCAAAAGGGGCACCACAGAAGATTTTCCCTTCGGATTTGAAACGCTGGTCCTCAGGGTCAGGGGCAAAATCTTTGCCCTGACAGACATCACCCAGGACCCCATCACGGTGAACCTCAAATGCAACCCCGAACGGGCCATCAAACTGCGGGAAGAGCACCCAGATCACATCCAGGGCGGCTGGCACATGAACAAGAAACACTGGAACACGGTTTTGCTGGACGGCACTTTGCCTGATGGTCTGGTGCGAGAGCTGATCGACCACTCTTATGCACTGGTGGCAAAAGGACTGCCCAAACAGGACCGGGAAGACCTGGGGCTGGTGAAACAGGCAATTGTAAGTGACTGATTCATGTGATCCGGTCCCTTTCCATAAACTGTTCCCATGTCGGTGAAACAGGCCCCTGCATGGCTGCGTCCGTTGTGGATTGTGGCAGGCTTTGTTTGCGTTGGACTGGGTTTTGTGGGTTTCTACACTCCCGGGATGCCCGGAACGGTGTTTTTTGTGCTGGCAGCCGCCTGTTTTGCCCGCAGCAGCCCCAGATTTTACACCTGGTTGCTGAACCTGCCCGTGGCAGGACCCCTGCTCAGGGATTTTCAGGCTGGCCTTGGGATGCCCCACAAAGCCAAAGTGCTGGCCATCGGCATGATTGTGCTGTCCTGTGCGGTCAGCAGTGTGCTGGTTTACGGCAGGATCTTAAAACGCACGGGCAACAGCCAATATGCCCTGCTGATTGCTGCCTGCATTGCAGGACTGGGACTGGTGGGCATCTGGTACATCTCTCTGAAGGTGCCCACCAGAGAAAAAGTCATGGCGAACTGAAGCCCACCAGAGGCACCAGAAAAACGGCGTTGTACGCAGCGTGCAGGGCCACGCCATTTAAAAACCCCATGCGCACACGCACATACCCGAACATCAGTCCGGCCAGAAACTGTGGGATGACCAGCAGCAGCATGGTCGGCAGATTCAGGGACTTCAGGCCTGTTTCGTAATTGCTCAGGTGCACCAGCGCAAACACGAAAGCAAACAGGTAAAACACCACAGGGAAAATTTTTCTCCACACATCCCTGAGCATGTCCCTGTACTCGTAATGCAAGCCCAGAATGCCCAGCACAAAAATCCCCATTCCAAAAGCCATCACCACCTGCATCCAGAACAGGGCTTTGAAAGCCCAGCCCAGCAGAAGCAGCAAGAGGCCACTGGGAATCAGAAACCGGGAATGGTAAGGCCCCACAGGAAGCCTGAAAATGACCTCCTCCAGGAAAGCTGCACCCAGAATGGTCCAGAACCAGCCGGATTCCTCAATCATCTTGAGCACCGAATTGTCATCTGCCAGCTTCTCAAAGTTGGGAATCAGGGTGCTGGGAATGAGCAGGCTCAGCACAGACAGCAAACACTGGAAAACCAGCAGGATCAAAAAAGTTCGGTTGATCTGGGAAACGGGTTGGGGTTCAAACTGGGGACGCTTGATGAAATGCCACCAGTCGCGCAGGGGTTGCAGCATGGTGGTCTTATCTTAGCCGAGAGCCGAGGGCGCAGGGCTGAGGGCGTATGCTGCAAAAGCCATGGCTGAATGTCAAATCTGCGATGCTGAAGCAAAAGCTTTCTTGCTCTCGGCCCTCGGCCCTGCACCCTCGGCAACAAAAAATCCCCTCCAGCAACCTGAAGGGGATTCCAACATGCACATCTTTACAGCGTCCGGTTCCTGTACCGTCCGGCCAGTTCCTGCACCAGTTCGGCCAGAGGAACGTTCTTGCGTTCGCCCTTGTGGCGTTCACGCACGCTGAGTTCCTGCTTTTCGGCTTCCTGGTCGCCCACGATCAGCACGAAAGGCACTTTGCGCAGTTCTGCGTTGCGGATTTTGGCGTTCATGCGTTCGCCGCCGTCATCTACTTTTGCACGCAGATCAAACTTGCGCAGTTCGGCTTCCACCTGCTGGGCGTATTCGAGGTGACGGTCTGCAATGGGCACCACGCGCACCTGCTCGGGGGCCAGCCAGAAGGGGAAATCTCCGGCGCAGTTCTCGATCAGGAAGGCGGTCATGCGTTCCATGGTGGAGATGATGCCCCGGTGGATCATCACGGGTCTGGAGCGGCCCGATTCCTCGTTGACGTATTCCAGCTCGAATTTCTGGGGCAGCAGGAAGTCCAGTTGCACCGTCGAGATGGTTTCGTCTTTCCCGAGGGCACTCTTCACCTGCACGTCCAGTTTGGGACCGTAGAAGGCAGCGTCGCCAGGAGACTCGTAGTACTCAAGGCCCATGTCGTCGAGGGCCTGACGAAGCTGGGATTCGGCACTGTTCCACATTTCATCGTCCTGGAAGTATTTCTCGCTGTCTGCGGGGTCGCGCAGGGACAGACGCCATTTGTACTCTTTGAAGCCCAGAATTTCGTACACGTCCTGGACCAGTTCCACCACTTTTTTGAATTCGGTCTGGATCTGGTCGGGGCGCACGAAGATGTGGGCGTCGTTGAGGGTCATGGAGCGCACCCGGCTCAGGCCGGTCAGCTCTCCGGATTGCTCGAAGCGGTACATGGTGCCCAGCTCGGCAATCTTGATGGGGAGGTCCCGGTAGGAGCGCTGGGTGTGCCTGTAGACCTGGATGTGGTGGGGGCAGTTCATGGGGCGCAGCACCAGTTCTTCCTGGTCGATTTTCATCACCGGGAACATGTCCTCCTGGTAGTGGTCCCAGTGACCGGAGATCTTGTAAAGCTCGGTTTTGGCCATCTGGGGGGTGTACACGTGCTGGTAACCCTGGCGCAGCTCCAGGTCCACAATGAAGCGTTCCAGTTCACGGCGGATGGTGGCACCATTGGGCAGCCACAGGGGCAGACCGGGGCCAATCACCTCACTGGTGAAGAACAGCTCCAGGTCCTTGCCGATCTTGCGGTGGTCGCGGCGCTTGGCTTCTTCCAGCATGTGCAGGTAATTGTCCAGTTCCTGCTTCGTTGCAAAGGCCACCCCGTAAATGCGCTGCATCATGGGGTTCTTCTCGCTGCCGCGCCAGTAGGCTCCGCTGGTGGACATCAGTTTGAAGTGACGGGGAATCACTCCGGTTCTGGGCACATGGGGGCCACGGCACAGGTCCGTGAAGCCGTCTTGCACATAGAAGGTCAGCACTTCATCTTCAGGAAGGTCCTGAATCAGTTCCACCTTGTAAGGGTCATACCCGAATTCCTGCAACGCTTCCGCACGGGTCACTTCCTTGCGGGTCAGTTTCAGGTCACGGGTGATGATGTCGTTCATGATCTTCTCGATCTCGGGGAGGTCTTCTGCCCTGAGCGGCTCGGGAAGGTCGTAGTCGTAGTAAAAGCCGTTGTCGATGGCAGGCCCCACACCCATCTTGATGCTCTGGGCGTCGTGGCCCCGTGCAGCATAAAACTCGCGCACGGCCTGGGCCATCACGTGGGCCAGCGTGTGACGGAAGAACCCAGGGATCTCCTCGATGTTCTTCTTGGTGACGATGCTGACCTCTGCACCATTCTCTAGAGGGGAGAGCAGGTCTTTCAGTTCGCCCTGCACTTTTACAGCAACAGCATCCTGGGCCAGCCTGGGACCAATGGCAGCAGCCACATCCAGACCCGTGGCATTGTGGTCAAATTCCAGTTTCTTTCCATCCGGCAGCACAACGTGCATGGTTCACGACCTTTCAAACGCTTTCAAACGCGGGACAGTTCCTGAAGACAGGGTTTCAGCAGTCCATTCTAAGGGCTTCGAAGGCAGGGCATGCAAACTCACCCTGACAACCTCTGGTGTTTATTCTTCTGTGGTGGGGGAAATCATAAGTTTACCGCCAGGCGGTGGTGGGAACAGACCCTGTGTGCCGTCTGGCGGTGATGAATTGTACAGGTGTCGTCATGCCAAGCAGTTTAACAAAGCCAGGTGAAATTGCAAACCCTCAGAAAAGGGATCAGAAAATGGAAAGGTGAGGCATGGCATTTTTGGCGCTCTGGTACACGCCCCACATCACCCAGCCCAGAGCCAGCAGGGCCACAAAAGTGCTCAGGAACTGCAAGTTCACAGATGTGCTTAAACTGCGGCCTCTGGACAGCAGCAAACTGAACAGCAGCACGATGGCCCCCAGCAAAACGCCTGCATAAGGATGCAGGAAAAGGACATTTTGCAATTCAGGACTGGGAGTAAGCCCTGCATTCCGAATGAAGCCCAGCCATTTGGGAAGTTCCAGTGTGTACCACCACAGCACCGCTGCCCACACCAGCACATTGCACAAAACACTGACAAAAAGACGTGTTTTAGAAGAACCTCTTGAAGAACCCGGCGAAGCAGTCATCAGGGTCAGTTTGCCACATTTTCGGGTCTCCTCCAAGAAGGCTTCAGGGCAACCAGAAAATTTAAAGGAGGGAAAACCCAGCACCAGGCTTTTGTTTTTCCTGACGGCTGAATCCTGATGGCTGACGGCTTAGAGCTCCAGCACCCGCCATTCTTCATCCAGGTATTGACCGTTTTGCTTGATGGCTTTCTTTTCAAGACCAAACACCACAAATCCCAGGCTGGTGTAAAGCTGCTGGGCTGCAATCTGGGTGTGGCTGACCCCCAGCTGGATCTGCTCCACATCTCCATAGCTTCTTACCCGTGCAATCAGGGTTTCCATCAGGCTTCTGGCCATGCCCTGACCTCTGGCTGCAGGGGCCACATACACGGCCACCACTTTCCCCTTGTGGCGAATCTTGGGGTGGGTTTCCCGAATGAACGTGCACATGCCTACCAGCCCTCCATCCAGAAAAGCCCCCAGGGTGAATTTCCCGTTCAGTTCGCTGGAAAGCTGGCCTTCGATGGTTTCCAGTGGAACTTGCCTGTACTGGTCTGGATCCACCAGAAACGCATTCGGGTCATGGGTGAGGGCATTTAAACGCACTTCACGGTAAATGGGGGCATCGGCAGCAGAAAGCACACGAATCTCAGGCATGGAAATCCACCTCAAAATAAGGATGATCGGGGTGGGAGTTCTCGACTCCGGTCACCCCCAGCTTTTCGTAGAAAGGGATGGCCCCCTTGCTGGCATACCAGTAAAAATACCGCACTGAACGGGACCTGGCCCATTCTTTTGCCGCTTCCACCAGGGCTTTTCCTGCCCCCTGTCTGCGAAATTCGGGAAAAACAAAGAGGTCGTGCATCTTGCATTCCCGGTGGGTGTCTCCTGAACGGAAATCTGTTCCATAATCCTGCCCTGCTGTGTATCCGATCATTTTCCCATTCAGCTCTGCACCCAGCAGGAACCATTCGTCTTTAAAGCAATACATTCGAAAACGGGCTTCCACCTGTTCCTTGGAATCGATGTGTTTCATTTCTTCCAGCATGGGCCAGATGGCATCAAAATCATCAGGCATCAATTTGCGCACAGTGATCATGTCAAAAAGAGTAGACGGATGTGGTTTTTTCCACATCCGCCAAATGGACGTTGCTTCAGTTGTGGCCTGAAACTATTGCAATCCAACCCTTTTCAGGTAGGTGTCCAGTTTTTCTCTGGAGAAACGGCTCATGGATTCGGCCATGCCGTTGTATTCCAGGGTGGGCACGCTGCGTTTGCCACCATTGACTTTCATCACGTAGTCTGCGGCACCTGCAACAGCTTCGATGTTGATTTCCTCGTAAGGAATGCCTTTCTTTTGCAGCACGGCCTTGGTGACATGGCAATCCGGGCACCAGGACGTGGTGTACATTTTGATCATCTTGAACCTCCGAACAGTCGGGCGAGCAAACTCAGCACCACACTGACCAGAATCATACTGGTGATGGGGAAAAACACTGTTGCATTGCCACTTTTGAAGCGGATGTCACCCGGCAAGTGACCAAACCAGGTGAGGGCTTTTGGGAAATACACCCACAGCACCCCCACAACCACCAGAATCAACCCCAAAAGAATCAGTGTTTTGCCCATTCAGTGCTCCTGCGGACCCTCGATCACCTGCGCAGCATCATCCAGCCACTTCAGGTAAAGTTCTTCCAGCTGAATCCCGAACTTCAGGGTGAGGAACTGCAATTGATGGGCACGGTGCATGGGATCCTGAGGGTGCCTGTCCAGCACCTCTTCAAACTGATCCCTGATGGCAAAATACTCGCTCAGGCGCGTTTCATGCTGTTGCTTCTGATACTGAATGTGCTTGAGGATTTCTTCATTGGAAAGCCCTGAGGAGAAATAAAGCTGCATCAGAAAGGGTTCTTTGAAGACCGGCAAATCCTGGGGTTCTTTCAGCCATGCCAGCAACACCGCCTGTCCGCTGGGGGTGAGGTGGTACACCTTGCGGTTGGGTTTGCCTTCCTGGATTTCCAGTTCGCTCTGGATGTGGCCTTCTTGCTGCAGTTTGTCCAGGGTGCGGTAAATCTGGGCCTGATCGGCGCTCCAGAAGTACCTGACACTGCGGTCAAAGCACTGGGTCTTCAGGTCGTAGCCTGTCATGGGTTCCAGGCTCAAAAATCCAAGTATTGCGTGGGGCAATGCCATAACTCTCCTTGACAGGGTACAGCTTAACCCGTATGCTGATTTCATCATATATATGATTCTACATATATATGATCAGGAGGAAGATTTATGGTGTACAAAGACCGTATCACCACCGAAATCACCGAACCCATCACCGTTTTCCTGATCGGCATGCGGGTCAACAAACTGCTGCCCCTCTCCAGATGGCTGAAAGTGGCCCGTGCCATGCCCCCCATGATCGAAACACTCATGAAGCACCCCGACAAAGGCATGCTGCATGGAGAGAGCTTCTTCCGGCTTGGTCCCCTCACCACCATTCTGGTCAGTTACTGGAAAAGCCCAGAGCACCTGGAAAACTTTGCCCGCAATCCCAACGATCCCCACCTCAAAGCCTGGCAGGAGTTCTACAAACTGGTGGGGACAGATGGCAGTGTGGGCATCTGGCACGAAACCTACGTGATCCAGCCGGACCAGGTGGAATCTGTTTATGCCAACATGCCCATGTTCGGATTGGTGGGGGCCACCAAAAATGCCATTCCAGCCAAAGGGCACCGCAGCACCTTCAGGAAGCGCCTGCTGTCCAGAGAGACTGTAAAAAACTGAGTGCTGGGCAGGTGTTTCCATAGGGTTTAAACATGGGCTTGCAAAAAGATGGATTTGCATGTACCATACTTAACGCTTGGCGTTGTAGCTCAGCTGGTTAGAGCGAACGACTCATAATCGTTAGGTCCGCGGTTCAAGTCCGCGCAACGCCACCAAGCACAAGTCCCGTCTCTGACGGGATTTTTTGTTTTGGACCCGGTGCAGTGCAAAGGGTCAAAAACCACGAATCGTGCGGTGTTGTTAGGTCCACACTTGAGCAAACGATTCTCTGCCAGCCTTCAATTTCCTGTCCAGCTCGTCAGAAACGCGAGGGGAACACATGATTTTAGAAGAGTTGTGGCAGCACCACCAGAACCACCTGAAGCTCAAGAAGCGCTCCGAGTACACCCGGCACTACTACCGGTCGACCCTGGTTTCCCTGCGTAAGTACCAGAAGGCCGGGGAGGACAACCTCCCAGACGAAGTGGAACGCATCACCGTGATGCACCTGCGGGGCTTCCTGATGTGGCTCGAAGAAGAGCAGGAACTCAACGCTGGCGGTATTCATGCCCATGGTCGTGCATTGAGGGGGGTGTTCCATTGGGCCTTCAAGGAAGAGCTCATCTCCAAAGACCCGGTGAAGCGCCTGGAGCTGCCCAGCGTGCCCAAGGAGCGCATGCCTGCCGTGCAACCTGCCCAGCTCAAAAAGCTCGTGGAGGCCAGCAAGACCGCCGAGCATCCTCTGCGGGACAAGGCCATCTTGCTGGTGTTGTTCGACACCGGCATTCGCCTCGGTGAAATCACTGGCCTGAAAATCGAAGACGTGCTGATGGACCGGGGCATGCTGCGGGTGGTGGGCAAAGGCAACAAGGAACGCTTCGTGCCCATCGGAGGGAGCGCCATGCTCGCCATCAACCGCTACATGCAGCGGGAGCGCAAGCCTGCCCATGCTGGCATTCGGCAGCTGTTCCTGGGACGGGGTGGCATTCCTCTGGACCGCACCGGGGTGGCCCTGGCGCTGGAGAAGCTGGCCAAGAAGATTGGGCTCGAAAGAAAGGACTGCACGCCCCACACCTTCCGGCGGGGCTTTGCAGTGCAGTTCCTTCGGAACGGTGGGAACCTGTTCGCCTTGCAGCAGATTCTGGGCCACACCACGCTCGACATGACCCGGCGCTACGTGGGCTACCTCGACGACGACATCAAGGACATTCATGTGCGCAACAGCCCGGTGGACCTCCTGTGAGCCCGCGCAGAAAGGTCAAAAAACAAGATACGCAGCCAGGGCATTGCCGAATGGATAACCCAGAAGCAGCGAACTCCACCCGTCACATGGACCGACTGCTGGACCTGATGGGGGAGATACCGAAGGCCCTATGGGAAGAACACGGGCTTCTGTCGATTCAGGCCCGGCTTCTGCTGGTGGAGCACCTGGTGGATACGGCGCTCCTGCTGTTCAAGGACCCCGGCATGCACTTCAAACAGCTTCCAGTAGAGTCCATAGAAGCATCCTTGCGCACGTCTGGACGCACCAGACTGCCCAGCAAAGGGGCTGTGGCAGCCCGGCTGGGCAGCATGGGGGCATCTTTCCTGGGTCCCACTACAGGTCAGGTGACGTTCCTCCAGGTCTTGTTAAAGCACACAGAGACGCAGCCAGAGTCTTTGCCGAAGTGGTTTGACGCACTGTGCCAGTGGTTCGCTGCCCACGCTTCAACATGGCGTGAAGGCTTCTTGCAGCATGGTGGGACACCGGCGCACCTGTATCCAGCCCTGTCCTGCCTGGAGCATTACCTGCAGCGTCTGGAGCACTTGCGGCGAGTCGAACCTGCGCGGCAACAACTCAAAGACCTGATACATGACCTGAAGAAAAAGGGCGCTCTGCAAAGAGAGGACCTGACGACTTTGCGCGAAGTGGAAGAGCTGTTGGAGGACCTGCGAAGCATCCACCCAGCAGATGAGCTCAGCCGGGTCCTCCGCAGTCCACGCCTGTTGGCACAACTGTCAGACCTTTAAGCGAAGAGGCCCCAGTCGTCTTTGAAAGCGTGGTAAACGCAGGTGGGGTCGTTGGGCTTGATGCGGATGTCGTGCGGAGCGAACTGGCTTTCAATGAAATACACAGTGGTTTCGCCTGTCTCCTGGTCCATGCACACCAGTGCCAGGACATCACAGTCCTCTTGGTAGGACTTGGTGTACTGGTACTGGCCGTAGTGGCTGACCCGCTTCTCCTGCAGGCGGAAGCGGAACGCCTCACCTTGCTTCGTCTCAGAGGTCTTCACCTCTACGCGCAGACCATCAATACGCAGGTCAAAAGCTGCGCCGCTGATGCTGGCTTCTGCATGAAGGCCTCTGTGTTCAGCCTCCTGCTTCAGGAAGGCTTCTCCGGTCTGGCCCAGCTGATTGCGGGTGCAGTTCGCAGAGAGGCCAAGCTTGCTGCGGTACCGTTTCACGGTCGCCAGACTCACTTCGGCATAGACGGCAAGTTCACGGTCCAGAAGACCAAGGCGGTGACCTTCCAGGATGCGGGCAGCGGACAGGGACGAGGTGGCTTTCATGATGGACCCCCAAAAGCAGAACCGGAAGCATCACGCTTCCGGTTCCTGTTTGTGCTGAATGGATTTTCTCCATTTTACCGCTGGAGGTCTTCCGGCCCGGCCCCTTCTGGGGCCTTTTGCTGAACAAAATCCAGCAGCAGGGGTTTCAGGGCTGGATGCTGGGTTTCCAGTTGCACTTTGCGGTCTCGCAGCCTGGCCTCCATGCGGACCAGTTCGAAGTCCATCCGTACTTCCTGGTCATCGAGGTCGTCTCCCAGCAGAAGCTGAATGACGCGTAGGTTGCCCCACAGGGTGGCGTACTCTCTGGAGATGGGCTCTGGGACGCCCCGCTGGGTGAGGAATTGCAGCAGTTCTGGGACAAGCAGTTCGATGTTCATGGTGGTGCTCCTTGCAAGTGAAGTAACCCCAGTCCACCAATGAAGTGGAAAAGGGTTCATGTGAAATCCTGTGACAATGGAAAGGGACGACCCCATGGTTTGAACCCACTTTGAGGGGACTCTGGCCTTGCTCTTCAGTGCCGCAGCCCGTTCATGAAAGTGGTTTGTGACATGGGGGTGGCAGGGGAGGGGGGGACCCTACAACCCTGCGGTGGTGCCTGTTGGGGGGCAACGGGACCGGCAGGGGAGGGGGGGGTATTTCTATAGAAGGGCAATACAAACCTCTGGCCCTGTTTTTCGGGGGGGAAGGGGGTAAGTTTTTCGGGGAGTGTGACAACCGTAAGGCGAATGCGGCGGTCAAGAGCCGTGTTAGCTTGGACAGGCAAAATGAGCCACAAAACACACCCTGCTGCCCCGCCCCGCGCAATGGACGCTTTACTTCAGCCAGGTTTCCAGAGCATGCCTAGTGCAACTTCACGGATGATGCTGGTGAATTGATGGTATGTTGAACAAAATCTTTCGCTGTGAACTGTTGGCTGTGAACTGTAAACTTTTCTGAGAGGGGCAAACAACCTCACCTGTGATCTTGCACTAGCAGCCGCTTCATTTTCGGCATAGACAGTGTGTTGGGTTGACTTGAAGCGGATTTCATGGGGCTGAAGCTGCTTTCCTGGTACGGTGTGGCAAATAAAATCTTCCAGTTTGCTCCGAATGTGCCAACCCTTGCGGGGTTTGAAGTCTGGCAGCACACAGGGTCGCTTGTGGCGCGCCCAGTGCTCTAGCATCGGAAGGTGCATCCCGCTTTTGATTGCATCTTCAATGCGTTCCTGAAGACGGTGTTCGCGCTCTGCCATCAAGGCGGGATTGGTTTCTTGTGGTGCATAGATACCAAGCAGGACCAAAACATGCTTGGGGATGCCGCCCAGCAGTTGATGCACCTCTGGGCAGTGGTCCACCAGAGTGTCCCGTACATCCTGGTTTTTGCTGTTGCTTTCAAAAGCGTAGTGCGGTGCCGGCTGATGAAACTCGACTTGTTCCTTCAGAGCACTCTGGAGGTTCTCTGTCAGCTCTCCATACAGCACAGCTTTGACGTCCGGATTTCGGTAATGGCGGCCTCGGTGCAGCATCTGTAGGAGTTCTTCGGACTGCAGCCTTGTGCGCAGGTGGGTGCGCCTGTCACTGTCTTCAGGGGTATCTGCGCGGTAAAGGGCCGTCAGCATGTGGCTTTCCAGCGTAACGGGCAGGTGATTCACCTCGAAGGCAATCACATGGTGGCCAGTCCAGGTGTTTTTTCCCCGGCCTTTGTACCAGTAGTTGAATTCGGTTTCCAGCTTGGTGCCGTATTGGTCTTGCAGTTCTTTCCAGAGCCTCTGCACGGTTGTTACAGCGTTTTGTGGAACGAGAAACAGCAGCTTCGCATCTTTGTCTTCCCGAAAACGGTGAAGGGTTTCGCGCAGAACGGTGCGCAGGTGTTTGGTGGCACGGTTCTGGGTGTAGTTCAGGCTGCTGACCTTGAATTGCGGCAGGTGCAGCACAGGCAATTTGTACGGTTCATTTTCCAGTTGGACGATGTTCACAGGTGCGCCAAGCAGCTGCTGGTAGAACTCCTGGTTGGCGTAGGCGTCCAGAATCAAGGTGGGGATTTGTGGTTTACGAACAGCAGTCACGTCATACCGCAAGTGCCATGGATGTGTTGCCCTCTTGTCTCTGGAGCCAGCCACCATTCCGAAGCGCAAAGAAGACCCCCCACCTCCCAGAAAAGAATTGAGGTCTGTGAGGAGTTCTCTGGCCACCCATTCGGGATGGCCCAGTTTCGCAAAGTCATCCTGCAGGTGCTTCAACTCTTCGTTCTGTTCGGTGTGGGTCATGGGACGCTTCCAGTGTCCGGACAGGTGTTTCCAGAAGGTTTCTCCATGGACGCCACGAATTTCACCCACCAGTTTGTTGGCCCCGTGCAGGGTTTCGCCTGGCAACGTGTGCAGCTCCAGTTGTTCCAGCATATTTTTCAGGCGGTTCATCACAACAGAGTGCTGGACAGCCTTTCTGCTTTTGGGCTTGCTTGTGAGCAGGCGCTTCAAGGCGTCCAGGGTGATGTCTTTGCGGGCAGGTCTTCCGTCCAGGGTTTTGCTTTCGCCGTTGCTTTCAATCAGGCTGCTGTACGGGTTCTCATCCACAATCAGCAGCTGAACGCCCTCATAAAGGGGCTGCATGGGATAAGGACATCTGGAGGCATCTAGCTCCCACAGCAAAGCCAGGTGGGCATGGCTGATGATTTTGACCGGCACCTCTGGCTTCCACGGCATCTGGGCCTCATAGGCTCCAGGGCTGGTGGACAGATGCTTCTTGCCAAGAATCACCTGGCTGGAGATGCCCAGTGCGGCCAGCTCTGCCATGGTTTCTGCGCCGAAAGAATCGTCTTTGACTGTGCTCTGCACAGCCCACAGCACCCTGCGCAGTTCCCCGGCGTCAATCATGGCTTTGATGGCCTCGCGGGTCTGGTGGGACTTGCCACTTCCTGGAATGCCTTTGAGGACCCACACTTCAGGAGAAAAAAGGCTGAAGGAGGTCAAGACGCTGGTCAAGACCTTTTGAACAGGGCTGCTGGGAAAAGGCGCAAAGGAGAAGGTCAGCATGAGGACAGTGGGGAGTGAGGCCCCAGAGGGTCACCCTATACTATGTACTATACCGCGTACAGTCAGGTCTTTTTGGGGACCGCCAGAGGTGGGGTCGACCCTCCAGTTTGGGTTCCACTCAAGCCGAGGGATTTCATTTGAACTTCTTGACTTTCGGGTCGAGTTCCACAAGGTGCGGTCTTGCTTGACGGCGCAGGTGCGGTCGTTGCCGATTGAGAGGGTACAGTCACCGGCAAAGACACAGCTGCGTCCTCTTTTCAAGCCCAGGGATTTCAATTGACCCTACCATTCTTTCCAGGCACCACTGTGCCGTCCTCTACTCCTTCGGCAATGACGCTAGGCGCGGCGGCTGCCCAGTAAGGCGTGTCGTTGCCGCGCAGCGGCTGCGCAGCGTGAGCGGAGCAGAGAACGACGGCCCAGTGTGTGACGCAGGATGCGAGGTCACCACCATAAAGGAGGCCATCATCATGATGAGCAATGCTTGTGAAACCAGAAGGAAGTTCAACGACGCTGTCCACCAGTACCGGAAAGCCACCAGACCACTTTGGCATGCTGCGCAAGAGGGTGCAGCCAGCAGCAGAGCGCAGGAAGCAGAGTTGCAAGCTCAGATAGAACAGGTGACGTCTTGCTTGCAGTACCCGCATTTGCGGCCCTCGACGGTCAGGGTGTTGCGCAAGGAATTGCGGCACCTTGCCGGGTTGCTGGAGTTGTGCTCACGAGAAGTGCAGCTCTGGGAGGAAATCATTTCGTTCATCACTGCAGGCGTTCCAGATGAGGACCGTTTGCTCCCTCAACTCTTCGGCTGGGTGGAAACGAGAGATGAGTGGGGCAATATGGTATTGGCCTGAAGAAAGCAACCTCACCTGACGTGAGGTTGCTTTTATTTTCTGTTTGGTCTTCGGCATGACGTTGTGGGGATTTCAGGCTTCCAGAATCTCAGGACCTTCTTCTGGGATTTCGGTGGTTGCTGCCCCGGTACCCTTCGGATGTGGTCTCCAGCGTGCAACCAGTTTGCTGAGGCTCACCATGAAGTCGGGGAGTGCTTCTGGGTGCCGGAGTTTGGTGTTGACGGTGTAGGACTGCCGGGTACGTCCGGAGAACCCAAAGCCGTCTCCTGCAGCGTCTTTGTCGAGGAGGATGAAGTCGCCGCCTATCAGCCCGTGCAGCTTGGCTCCGTCGTTGTAGAAGTACTCTTGCAGGAGGGGAATGACTTTGTAGTACCAGGTGTACTGCAGCTCTTCCGGGCCGCTCACCGAGGTGAGGTAGGCGTGACCAATCTGGTGGTCGCGGTCCAGCAGGCCGGTGATGCGGAGGTTCATTTCGGTGAGGAGGGTTTTGAGGCTGATGCTGATGTCCTCGAAATCCACGTCGGTGGAGAGCACCTCCGGGTCGGGCATGCACTCAATGAAGGTGAAGCGCCTGCGCAAGGCCACGTCCAAGAGGGCGATGCTGCGGTCAGCGGTGTTCATGGTGGCCAGCAGGTACAGGTTGGAAGGCACACCGAAGCTGCTCTTGGAGTACGGCAGGGTCACTTGGTGCGGGTTTTTGGTCCCGATGCGTTTGTCGTCTTCAAGCAAGGTGATGAGCTCGCCCAGCACCTTCGCCAGATTGGCCCGGTTGCTTTCGTCCAGGACCAGCAGGAACTTCAGTGCTTCACGACCTGCCTTCTGGGCCTCTTCCAGCTCGCGTCTGGCTTTGTTGCTGAAGGACTTGAATACACCGTCTTGCAAGGCGAAACCACCAGGGTTGTCCCCGGAAGCTTCCACAGGGCGGAAGCCTTCAATGAATTCTTCGTAGGAGAAGGCCTGATGCAAGGTGGTGAAGCAGAAGCGCTCGTCGATATCAAAAGGTGGGGTGTAAAGCTCACTGGCAAGGCTTAAAGCGGCTTCTGGCATTGAACTGAGGGATGAAGCACCCGGCAGGAAGCTGCTGAGGTTGCCCCGCACCCACCCTTTGCCCTCTTCAGTCAGGGTCCACAGACCTTTGCCAGGTGAATAGAACAGTTTGGGTGTGGATGGGTATTTGAGTGCTTCCCCATCAGCCCCCACTGCCCGCTCCAGAAAGGTGGTGTAGAGGGTGCCGTACAGGCTGCTGATTTTGCGTTTTTCCTCGTACTCTTTGAGGGGGCTGAGTTGCACCAGGTCCGCAATGTTGACCGGGTTGTTCTGGTCAAAGTTGCTCAAATACATGGTCAATGCCAGCACCTGCCAGCGGGGCAAAGCCAGCAGCCTGTCCCGCAAGGCGTTGCTTTGAGGGGCGGTTGAAGACACCACAGGAGCCTCCACCTGAAGTGGCATGTGGTGCAGCAGATGCTTCTTCACCTGACTGATGACATGCGTTTTGCCAGTTCCTGGAGGCCCAAACAGCATGATGTTGCGGGTATAGCCAAAAATTCGCAGGATTTCCTGTGCCAGAGCAGAGGGCGGTTCAGATGCTTCCTGTTGCCGCACGGTCTCAGCAAGTGAGATAGTTTCAGGAGCAGGAGGAACTTCTTCTTCTTCGGTTGGGACCGCTTCTTCTGGGTCTGCAACAGGTGGAGCTTCCAGTTGAAGGCGGGCGGCTTCTTCTTCAAACTCGGCGCTCTTTTCGGTAATGAATACCGCCAGAGTGTTCAGGTGCAGCAGGGCTTTCTCCGTCAAAGATTCCAGGTGAGGCTCGGATTGCTGCAGGTGTTCACTGCTGATGGCCAGGTCAATGGCCATCAGGGTGGATTTGCCGCGCTTGCGTGCGTAAGCCTGCAAGATGCCCCGGATGCGTTCATGGTTCTCTGGGGTGATGGGGGTGTGCTTGAAGGGGTTGGCGTGTTTGACCCATTCCGCTTCAGGAAATTGCCTTTTCAGTTCTTTGTCGGTGGTGATGTCTGCGTTCATCATCAGGACGGGTGAAAAATCCTGCGGTAGGCTGTACAGCAGGTTGATGAACTGCTCAAACACCTCTGGGTGTTGCAGCGCAACACGGAAGACCTCTCTGGGTTGGGCGCGGTAGACGCTCAGCCAGAAGTTGAGGCCTTCTTGCAAGTAGTAACCCCATTCGCGGATTCCCTTGGCCCCCCAGCTGCTGTGAACAGGACTGAGGAGCGCTTCTGCAAACCAGATGCCATATTCAGGTGCCTTTTGGCTTCCCAGTCCAATGACGAGCCCTTTGGGCTGGGTGTCCACTTGCAGGCCACTTGGACCCAGATTCAACCTTTCTGCTGCCCGTCTGAGCACACCCAGAACACGGTAACCGACCGTGCCTGTCATGGTTTTCTTGAGCTTGTTGGGTTCGTCTTTGAGCTGCTCATAGGCGTTTTTGAAGTCAGTCCAGTCCATCCATTGTTGATGCGGGTCGGTCATGGTGCTCCTTGATGTGTGGCGAAGTGAAAAATGTCTTTGAGTTCACGGATGAGTCTGGGAGTGTCCCGTCTGGAACGGTACTGGCTGAGGTCCACCGATGAGACCGTGATGGAAACGTCTCCTGTGGTTTCCTTTGAGGCAGTGGGGATGATGAAGCGCTCCCTCAAATCTCCATCCATGCTGTCGTTTTTGGGGTACATCAGCAGGATGTGGGGGCAGCCGTGACGCACCGCGTAGGCCAGCATCTGGTACATGTCGGCTTGCTGCACGCCGAGTTTGCGTTCTCTGGGACTCAGAGGCTTGTACTTCAAGTCCATGATGAGCTGCACGGCTTTTTCGGTGGAGAACAGCACGTCAGGCTTCAGGGCGAAGATTTTCTGGGTGTATGGCCCTTTGGCTCCAATGGCGGCTCGCTCTGCCAGATGCTTACGGTGCTCTTGGCCCTGTGCTCTTACCCTGGTGCCCTGCAGGGCTTCTGGGCAGATGTCCGTCCAGTGCTCGGTGAGGAAGGCGGTCAAGAACGTTTCAAAGAGACGGTTCATGTCAAACAGGAACGAGAATGCTTTTGCGTCTCCAGAGAGCAAATCCAGCGTCTGGTTTTCCAGGAACAGCCGGGCGAGCATCCACGGCATCTGGAAGCGGTCATGGAGGCGGCTGAGTTCCAGGTGTTGCACCTGATGCAGGGTGATGGGGACGGCCTGGACTTCGTCGGCATCCATCCAGTCCAGCAGCTCATGCAGCACCTGCCGGGTGCTTGCGGTTCTGCACTGACCCAGCAAGAGGTGAGTGACATGCCGAAAAGTCTGATTGAACAGGTTGTCGCTGCTGAGGAGTTCGTACTGCACAGTGAGTTGATGTCGTCTGGCAGGATATTTCAAAGACTCCGACAGCAGGATTTTACCTTTGATGTGGCTGGTGCTTTCCTCAATGCTCTGATAGTTGCGGATTGACCCTTGCTGGTATTCGTAATGCAGGGTGGTTGCGTAAATGCGGGATAGGACCTCGAACCAGTCCAGGCTTGTGTCTTTCAGCAGCTCCGTGAAGCCCAGTGGCTTCAAGGGCAATTGGTAGGCGTATTCCATCAGGGCCAGCAGGCTGAGTTTGGCTTCCCGTTCTGCAGCAGATGTGCCATTGGACCGGTGAATTTTGGGCAGGATTTGCAGCCTGACACCTGGCAGGTCCACCACTCCTACAAACTGGCTCACGGAGAGCATCAATTGGCCTTTGTGGTGATGGAGGGCAAAAGCATCCTGGTTGCCCAGCCGGATGCCCAATTCTTCAATGGCGGCCAGCAGGGTTTCTTCAGGCACCATTCCCTTCAACAGACGGTTCAACGGCACCTGTTGATGCTCGAACAAAGTTTCGAGGGGCAGGAAGTCGGGGGTGAGGGAGATGCCTTCTCGTTCTTTGAGCATGGTTGGCCTCTGGGTCTGGTTTCATGGTAGCCCAAAGGTGCGTCAGGCCCTGTCGTGTGGCACTAGGGGAAATCCCTAGGATGCCGTGCGGTGTGAGTTTTGTGACAGTGTGCGCCTCTAGAATAAACTGAACGCTGAAAGCATGCGGCAGGAGCGTCAAAACCTGTCGTCATCAGGACGAGGTGGCTTTAGCAACATGAATGTCTTCGAGCTGAAACGTCAATTGGTTGCCGATTACCGGGAGTACGTGCAGAGTTTCCTGCGCATCTCGGATGAGCGCATCAGCACTTTCGTCAAACAGCAACTGGACAGTGGGGCGTACTGGCCAGAAGCCCTTGTGCAACTCAACCCCACCTTCGAGCCTGGTGAAAGCATCATGGACCTCATCCGTCAGGGGGTGCTGCACGAGGAGTGCCAGTCGATTTTCCGCATCAAAACCCAGGACAAATTTGATGGTCCCTTGCTGTCCTTGCACCGCCACCAGACGGAAGCCATCCGCATTGCCAGCAACAATGAAAACTACATTGTGACCACCGGGACGGGGAGCGGGAAGTCCCTGACTTACATCCTGCCGATTGTCAATCACATTCTCAAAAACGGCAGCGGCAAGGGCACCAAAGCCATCATCATCTACCCCATGAACGCCCTGGCGAACAGCCAGAAAATCGAGCTGGAGAAATTCCTGGAGCTGGGTTACCCTGCTGGACAGCGCCCGGTGACCTTCGCCCGGTACACCGGGCAGGAAAAAGAAGATGAACGGGAACAGATTCGCAACAATCCGCCAGACATTTTATTGACCAACTACGTCATGGCTGACCTCCTGCTGACGCGCATTGAGGACCGCCATGTACTGGGTGGAGCGCAGAACTTGCGGTTCCTGGTGCTTGATGAACTCCACACCTACCGTGGACGGCAAGGGGCAGATGTGGCCTTGCTGGTCAGGCGTTTGAAAGACCGTCTGGATGCCCCAGATGTGATTTGCGTTGGTACTTCGGCCACCATGAGTTCCACTGGAACCCTTCTGGACCAGAAGCGGACCGTGGCGGAAGTGGCTTCCCGGCTCTTTGGCTCGGAAGTGAAGCCTGAGAACGTGATTGGTGAGACCCTGCGGCGCACCACCGAGCCTTTTGATGAAGAGGACCCTGTGCAGGTGAGGTTGCTGGCGGAGCGCATCCGTTCAGGCCGTGACTTTTCCCATAATTTCGAGGGCTTTATTGCTGACCCACTGGCCCGCTGGGTGGAGGGCACATTGGGCCTCCGCCTGCAAGAAGGCCGCCTGACCCGTCAGGTGCCACAACCCATCTCCGGGCCAGAAGGAACAGGTCGCAAGCTTTCCTTGCTCACCGGTGAGAGCCAGACCCTGTGCGAGCAGGCCATTCAGAAGTGCCTGCTCGCTGGTTACCAGACCTTCAATCCCAATACCAAACTCCGGGCGTTTGCTTTCCGACTGCACCAGTTCGTCAGTCGGGGGGACACCGTGTATGCCACCCTGGAAGACGAATTCGAGCGATACTTGACCATTCAAGCCCAGCAGTTCAAGCCCGGAGAGCGGGACAAAGTATTGATGCCTCTGGCATTTTGCCGGGAGTGCGGGCAGGAGCATTACACGGTGTGGCGCAAGCCCCTTTCGGCTTCCAGCAAGGTGTTCATTCCACGCAGCCTGCAAGACAAAATCAGCGAACCTGGTGCAGAACCTGGCTTCCTGTACCTAGGTGACTGGCCAGATGATGAGCAGGGGGTGCTGGAGCGCCTGCCTGATGATTACGTGGAGTCTGATGGTCTGCTGCGCATGCTCCGCAAAGACGCACGCAAACGCCTCCCGGAAAAAATCTTCTTTTACCTGGATGGTCGTGAAGTCGAATCCCACAACAAGGACCCAGAACTCCGTGTGGGGCACTATCTGAAAAGCCCTTTGCCGTTCTGCCCAAACTGCGGTGTGGCCTACTCTGCCCGCATGAAAAACGACTTCGCCAAGCTGTCCACCCTCAGCTCCGAAGGCCGCAGCACCGCCACCACCATCCTGTCCCTGTCCACCGTGCTTCGCCTGAAAGAAACAGACCTCTCCGATGAAGCCAAGAAACTGCTGTCGTTCACCGACAACCGTCAGGATGCCTCCCTCCAAGCCGGGCACCTCAATGATTTTGTGGAAACGGGCCTGCTGAGGGCAGCCATTTACAAAGCGGTCAGTGACGCTGGAGAAGAAGGTCTGACCCACGATGAGCTCACACAGGCGGTTTTCCGCAGCCTCAGCCTGCCCCTCTCCGAGTACGCCAGCAACCCGGAAGTGAAGTTTGCCCAGAAACACGAAACCGAAAAAGCACTGCGGGATGTGCTGGGGTACCGCATCTACCGGGATTTGAAGCGCGGCTGGCGCATCACTGCTCCCAACCTGGAACAGGTGGATTTGCTGCGCATTGAGTACATGTCTCTCTCTGAACTGGCAGCCGCCACTGAAGAATGGCAAGGCAAACACTCTGCCCTGGTGGCCGCTCCACCAGAGTTGCGGGAGCGCATCCTGTGTATTCTGCTGGACCTGATGCGCCGCTCCCTGGCCATCAAAGTCGATTACCTGGACAAGAATTACCAGGAACGCCTTGCGGCCCGCAGCAGCCAGTACCTCGTGGCACCGTGGTCCATTGACGAAAATGAGAAACTGGAGTTCTCCAGCATCGTCTACCCCCGCTCCCGTCAGCGAGGAGACTCTGGGGAACTCACCTTCCTGTCCAGTCGCAGTGCGTTCGGACAGTACCTGCGCAAAGCCAGTGGACTGACGTCCTACTACACCGTCACGGTGGAAGACTCTGAACGGGTCATCAAAGACCTGCTGGATGTGCTTTGTGTGGCAGGCATTGTCGAGAAAGTCGACGACCAGCATGGTTATCAGGTGCTCAGTTCCGCCCTCATCTGGAAACCCGGCAAGGGCCTCAGCGTTCAACAAGACCCCCTACGGGTTCGCACCAAACTACAGTGGAACACACAGGTCAATGATTTCTTCAAGACCTTCTACACCCTCACTGCACGCAACCTGGTGGGTGTGGAAGCCAAAGAGCACACGGCGCAAGTCCCGGCAGAGCTGCGCATGGAACGTGAAGAGGACTTCCGGGCCGGGACACTCCCCATCATGTACTGCTCTCCAACCATGGAGCTTGGCGTGGACATCTCCACCCTCAACGTGGTGGGCCTCAGAAACGTGCCACCAACGCCAGCCAATTACGCCCAGCGCTCAGGGCGGGCAGGGCGCAGCGGTCAACCTGCCTTGGTGTTCACCTATGCCAGCACCGGGAACTCCCATGACGCCTTCTTCTTCCGTAGACCTGCACGCATGGTGCAAGGAGTGGTGAATCCACCCCGCATTGACCTTGGCAACGAGGACCTGCTCCGCTCCCACATTCAGGCCATCTGGATAAGCGAAACCAAGGTGAAGCTTGGACGGACCCTCAAAGACGTGCTGGATTTGAATGGAGAGAATCCCAGCCTGAAGCTGCTGGACCACGTCAAAGATGCCATCAACAACGAGAAGGCACGTTTGCGTGCCATGGTTCGCGCCGAACGGGTGATGGAGAGCCTCTCGGATGAACTGAAAAACGCCCAGTGGTACCACCCGAACTGGCTTGCCGACGTGCTGCGCCAGGCCCCGGACATGCTGGACCAGGCCTGCAACAGATGGCGTGAACTGTACCGCAGTGCCAGGGCGCAAATCGAAACCGCCAACAAAATCATCCTGGATGCCAGCCGCAGCACCAATGACAAAAACCAGGCCAAGGCCCTGCGGGCGCAGGCGGAAAGCCAGATTGAACTTCTGCAGGAGAACAACCAGGGCAACGGGCAGGGGGATTTTTCAAGCTACAGGTTCTTCGCCTCTGAAGGTTTCCTGCCAGGGTACAGCTTCCCTCGCCTGCCCCTCTCTGCATTCATTTCTGCAAGACGCAAGCACAAAACCAAAGAAGATGCCCTGTCCAGACCGCGCTTTCTGGCCATCACAGAGTTCGGTCCGCACTCCGTTCTGTATTTTGAGGGGAACAAGTATGTCATCAACAAGGTGCTTCTGTCTCCTGGAGCTGCAGATGAACTGCAGACCCAGCTCATCAAACGCTGTGAGCAGTGTGGCTACCTGCATGAAGTGGATGCGGTGGGTGGCCCGGACGTGTGTCAGCACTGCAAGACCCCTCTGGGGGTTCCGCTCAAATCCCTCTTGCGCATGACCAACGTGGGCACCCAGCGCCGGGAGCGCATCAGCAGTGATGAAGAAGAACGGGTGCGTCTCGGTTACGAGGTGCTGACTGCTGTGCGCTTTCCCAAATCGGCACAGAACCCCAGCCAGACGGCCACCCAGACTGCTGAAGTTTATTCAGGTGACGTTCACCTGGCGTCCCTGTCTTATGCACAGGCCACGGACATCTGGCGCATCAATCTCGGCTGGAGGCAGCGCACCAATTTAGATGTGCTGGGCTTCTTGCTCGACCAGGAGCGGGGTTACTGGATTAAAGACAGCAACAACTTCGCGCCGGACGATGCCAACGAGCAAATCATGCAAGGACGCAAGACAGCCCGCGTGATTCCGTTCGTTCAGGACCGCAAGAACAGCCTTCTGTACCAGCCCCGCATCCAGATGGACGAAACCAAATGGGCCACTTTGATGGCTGCCCTGAAGATTGCCGTTCAGCTGGAGTACCAGCTCGAAGACAACGAACTGGCCGCTGAACTGCTGCCCAACAGCCGCACCCCGCAGCACATCCTCCTGTATGAAGCTGCCGAAGGGGGTGCAGGGGTCTTGAGACAGGTGGTGACTGACCCACAAGCCATAGCCAGGGTGGCCCGTCAGGCCCTGGAGCTGTGCCACTTCGACCCCATCACCGGGCAAGATGAACACCACTCCAAACACTCCACAGAGGACTGTGAAAGTGCCTGTTACGACTGCCTGATGAGCTACTCCAACCAGTGGTACCACCGCCAACTGGACCGCTACACCATCAAACCCTACCTGATGGACCTCACCATGGCATCGGTGCAAAGTTCACCCACCGAGCAACCCAGAGACGACCACTTCAGCCGTCTGGAGCGACTGTGTGAATCCGAACTGGAGAAACGTTTCTTGCGGTTCTTGCGTGACAATGGCCTCGCATTGCCCAGTGACGCCCAGAAGTACATCCCGGAGTGCAACACCCGCCTGGACTTCTCCTACGAGAAAAGCCGTGTTGCCATCTATGTGGACGGTCCACCCCACGATTACCTGGAGCATCAGGCCAGAGACGAGCAGTGCACCGATTGCCTGATGTGGGAAATGGGCTACAACGTGATTCGCTTCCACCACGAAGCCGACTGGTTTGAAATCGTCAAAGCCCACCCGAACATCTTCGGGGTCACTCAAAAAGCATGAGGAGCACCCAATGACTGCCACACAGCACAATGAATTCACCATCGGTTCGCTGGTGCGGGCCAGAGGCCGCGAATGGGTGGTGTTGCCCGGCGGAAACAGCACTGTTTTGCACGTCAAACCCATCGGGGGCACGGACGAAGAAACCACCCGCATTCATACCGGCCTGGAGTCTGTAGAGCCTGCCACATTCGCCCCACCGGCATCCAGTGACCTTGGAGATTACCGCTCTGGTCGCTTGCTGCGTGAGGCCGTCAGGCTGTCTTCCAGGGCTGCTTCAGGACCCTTTCGCTCTTTTGCCCGCATTGCTGTGGAACCAAGGCCGTACCAGTTCGTACCGCTCATGCTGGCTTTGAGGCAGGACGTGACGCGGCTCCTCATTGCCGATGATGTCGGAGTGGGAAAGACCGTAGAGGCCATCCTCATCATGCGAGAGCTGCTGGACCGGGGAGAAATCAAGCGTTTCGCAGTTCTGTGCCCACCGCACCTCGCCGAGCAGTGGCAGACCGAACTCCGGGAGAAATTCCACATTGAAGCCGAGCGCGTCCTGTCCAGCACCGTCAAGAAGCTGGAAAACGGTCTGAGACTGGATGAAACAGTCTTCGACAGATACCCTTTCACAGTGGTCTCGATGGACTACATCAAGGCCGAGAAGCGCCGCACAGACTTTCTGCGCACCGCACCAGAATTCATCATCATCGACGAAGCCCATACTTGCGCCTCCGGTGAAGGGGTGACGGGTAAAACCGGGCAGCACCAGCGCCACCAGCTGGTCAAGGAACTTGCACAAGAAAAAGAGCGCCACATCCTGCTGGTGACCGCCACCCCCCACTCCGGCAACGAAGGGGCATTCCGGTCTCTTCTGACCGTGCTCAACAAGGACTTCTACAACCTCCCAGATGACCTGTCCGGCGAGAAGAATGAGCCTGTCCGGCGCAAACTGGCCCAGTACCTGGTGCAGCGCAAGAGGCAGGACATCCGCAGCTTCATGCAGGAAGACACGCCTTTCCCTGACCGCCTGGAACCCAACCCGGACATCACCTACAAGCTCTCCGGGGAGTACCTGAAGTTCCTCGACAAAGTGCTGGCTTACGCCCGTGAGCTGGTCAGCGATGAAACCATCGAGAAGCGACACCAGAGAATCCGCTGGTGGGCCGCCCTGTCCCTGCTGCGCTCAGTGGGTTCAAGCCCAGCTGCAGCCGCTGCTGCCTTGCGCAGCCGTGCTGCTGTTGCCGATGCCGAAACCGACCAGGACATTGAGGAAATCGGCAAGCGCAGTGTGCTGGACCAGGACGACAGCGAACAGGAATACGACCTGACCCCCGGAACCGAAATTGACAGTGGAGACACCGAGCGTCGATATCTGCGCGACCTGGCCAGAGAAGTCGAACAGTTTCAGGGCAAGCAGGACACCAAACTGCAAAAGCTGATTCCAACCGTCAAAGAACTGCTTGCTGAAGGCCTGCAACCCATCGTGTTCTGCCGCTTCATCAACACTGCGGAGTATGTGGCAGAGCACCTGCAAAGTGCTCTGGGCAAGGATGTGGAAGTTACCGCTGTGACCGGAAAACTGACCCCACAGGAACGTGAAATGCGCGTTTCTGAGCTTTCTCATGCCAGAAAACGGGTGCTGGTCGCCACCGATTGCCTCTCGGAAGGCATCAACCTGCAGCATGCCTTCTCTGCGGTGCTGCACTACGACCTCAGCTGGAACCCCACCCGCCATGAGCAACGGGAAGGTCGCGTGGACCGTTACGGTCAGCCCAGCAAGCAGGTCAAGGTCATCACCTACTACGGCACCAACAACCCCGTGGACGGCATTGTGCTGGACGTGCTGATTAAGAAGCACAAGCGCATCCGCAGCTCACTGGGCATCAGCGTTCCGGTGCCTGTGGACAATGACCAGGTGGTGCAAGCTGTGCTCTCTGGCCTCCTCATGCGGGACAGCAAAACCCACCAGCAAGGGATGCTCTTCGACAGCGAATTCAAAGCCATCGACGTGATGTGGGACAACACCGTCGAAAGGGAGAAACGCTCCAGAACCATGTTCGCCCAGCAAGGGGTCAAGGTCGAGGAGGTGTCTCTGGAACTCGACTCGGTGCGCTCAGCGATTGGCTCTGGGGTGAACGTTGAGCAGTTTGTCACCGAAACCCTCAAGCTGCACGGTGGATTCGTCACCAGAACCTCAGATGGTGCTTACACCTTCGACACCAGAGAACTCCCCAGAGCCCTGAAAGACGCCCTCGGTGAAGTGCCAGAGAAAGCCCGTTTTGCTTTGCCCGTTGCCGATGATGAAACGTACCTGTCCCGCACACACCCGTTTGTGGAAGCACTGGCGACCCACTTGATGGACAGCGCACTGGACCCCCTATCAAGCGGAGAAGCCAAACGGGCCAGTGTGACCGTGACCTCACAGGTCACAAAACCCACCGTGCTGCTGGTGGCCCGTTTCCGATACCACCTCATCACGCAGGCGACCACCGGGGACCGCGATACAAACCAGCAGCTGGCCGAGGAGGTTTACACCCTTGGCTTCAACGGTGCCCCCACCAACCCTCAATGGCTCTCAGAACAGGAAGCCCGCAAACTGCTGGACGTGGTGCCCACCGGAAGTGTTGAACCAGAGCGGGCAAAGCGCTTTCTGGAAAATCTGCTGGGGAACCTTCACACCTTCACCCCTCACCTGAATGAACGGGCCGAGGAACGGGCCAGGCTGCTTCTGGAGGCACACCAGAGGGTGCGCAGCGCTGCCAGCCTGAAATACAGGTACAGCACGAAGCCCATCTTGCCTGTGGACATCGTTGGCACTTACGTTTACCTCCCCCAGTAAGAGGACACCTGAATGAAATCTGCCCAGAAAACCCTTTTTCAAAACATCAAAACCGAAGGTGCCCTGATTTCCGCAGACTTCCTGGCCCGCATTTCTGGTGGAGACAAAGACATTCCTGCCCTGAAACCCACCGATTACCACCTGCTGGAAGGGGAGAAGCTGTCTGAGGCCATCGGACGGGTTTGGAACCGCATGCTGACCGTCTGGATGAACTTCCAGATTCGCCGCTCCAACCTGTCAGAGCATGACCAGGGGACCACCCTCACCAGAGAAGGTTTGCTGCTGCCCCTCTTTCAGGAACTGGGTTATGGGCGCATTCCGGCCAGCAGGCCCATCGAAATCGGCAACCAGACCTATTCCATCTCGCACCTGTGGGGCAAGCTGCCTTTGCACCTGGTCAGTTTCCGATTCGAGCTGGACAAGCGCACGGCTGGGGCCACCGGAGCTGCCAAAAGCAGCCCCCACTCGTTGATGCAAGACTTTCTGAACCGCAGCGAAGACCACTTGTGGGGCATTGTCTCCAATGGCCTGAAACTGCGCCTGCTCAGAGACAACGCCAGCGTGTCCCGTCAGGCCTACATCGAATTTGACCTGGAAACGCTGTTTGAAGAGAAAGCCTACTCGGACTTCATCTTGCTGTACATGCTGTGCCACCAGTCCAGGGTGGAAGGGGAAGACCCCAACAAGTTCATTCTGGAAAGCTGGGCGCAAAAAGGCCAGGAGTTCGGCAAGCGGGCACTGGACACCCTTCGAAACGGGGTGGAGCAGGCCATTAATGAACTGGGGACCGGATTCATCCAGCACCCAGAGAACACCGCTTTGCGCGACAAGCTCAAGAAGGGCACCCTGGACAAACGGGAGTACTACCGTCAGGTCTTACGGATGGTGTACCGCCTGCTCTTTTTGTTCGTTGCCGAAGACCGGGATGTGCTGCTGGACCCCAAAGCCCCACAGGAAGCAAAAGAGCTTTACGACCTCTACTACTCCACCAAGCGCCTTCGCACCCTTGCACAGCGAATCCGGGGCACCCGACACGCCGACCTGTTTGAAGGCTTCAAGCTGCTGCTGGGCAAACTCAGCGACCCGGCAGGGGCACCAGAACTGGCCCTGAAACCTCTGGGGTCCTTCCTGTTTGGCGACACCTCCACACCAGACCTGAATACCGCGAAAATCTCCAACCAGATGTTTCTGGGGGCCATTCGCAGCATCTCGGTCACACAAGACCAGGGGGTGCTGAAAGCCGTGGATTACAAGAACCTAGGCTCGGAAGAATTCGGCAGCGTGTACGAAAGCCTGCTGGAACTCGTGCCAGAGGTGAACCTTGATGCAGGGTACTTTAAACTGACCACCCTGGCAGGCAACGAACGCAAAACCACTGGCAGTTACTACACCCCCACCAGCCTGATTGAAGTGGTGCTGGACGAAGCCCTCAATCCCAAACTGGACGAATGTCAAACCGTAGAAGCCCTGCTGAACCTTAAAGTTGTGGACCCCGCAGCAGGCAGCGGTCACTTCCTGATTGCCGCAGCCCACCGCATTGCCAGAAGGGTCGCCCAGAAGCGAACTGGAGAGACTGAGCCTGCTCCTGAAGTGACCAGAGAAGCGCTATGGGATGTGGTTCGTAATTGCATCTATGCCGTGGATTACAACGAGATGGCAGTGGAACTCTGCAAAGTGGCCCTGTGGATGGAAGCGATGGAGCCTGGCAAACCCCTGTCCTTTCTGGACCACCACATCAAACACGGGAACAGTCTGATGGGCACCAGACCAGACCTCATGTGGGTCAAAGAGAAGGTGGTCAATAAGAAGGCCGCTGTTCGGGACCGTGAGCACGAAGAAACCATTCTGGCCGTCCCAGAGGGTGCCTTCGTGGCCCTGACAGGTGATGACAGAACCAGAGTCTCTGCCTTGAAGAAACAGAACAATCAGGAAAGGCAAGACGCTGTGCGAGCTGTGCAGGGACAGATGGGCCTGTTCTCAAGCAACGAACTGGACTTCAAGGCTCTGGAAAGGGCCTTTCAGGACCTGAACCGCAAAGGCAACGACAGCATGGAGCAGGTACTGGAGCAGGCCAGTCAGTACGATAGACTGACCCACGACACCCTGTACCAGAAAATGCACCTTCTGGCCGACGCGTGGTGTGCAGCGTTCACCATTCCCAAAACGGGGAAAGAGCCAGCGATTACCACGGCCACTTTGAACCAGATGCTGTCCACAGATGAACCTGACATCTTCCTTGGTGCAACCATTGATGCAGTGCAACAAGAACGGGACCAATACAGCTTTTTCCACTGGTTCTTGGAGTTCCCAGAGGTGCAAGCTCAAGGGGGCTTTGATGTGGTGCTGGGGAATCCACCGTGGGAAAAAGTCAAGCTGGAGGAAAAACAGTTCTTTGCCAGTCGGGATGATTCCATTGCCAATGCCCTGAACGCAGCAGAACGGGGCAGAAGAATTCAAGCCCTGAATGACCAGCAGTTGGCCCAAAAGCACGGTTACACCTACGAACCTGTGCTGTACAACGCTTACCTGCAAGCCCTGCACGAAGCAGAAGCCTTCAGTGGGTTTCTCAGGAACTCTGGGGTGTATCCGCTGACAGGTGGAGGGGATGTCAACACCTATCAGGTGTTCAGTGAATTGGCCCGAACCGCAATGGGTAAACGCGGAAACGTGGGAATCATTGTTCCTACAGGGATTGCCACTGACGATGGGAACAAGGAATTTTTTGCAGACCTTGTGGGTACAGGGCAATTGGCGGCATTGCTGGATTTTGAAAACAGGGAAGGTCTTTTTCCCGGTGTTCACCGCTCTTACAAGTTCTCAGTGCTGGTTTTGACAGCCAAAGCCAGCACGAAGCCAGCAAAATTGACGTTTTTTGCTGGAAACACCAACCAACTGAAGGACCAGCAAAGGGTGTTCAGTTTGACCCCTCAAGAGTTTAAACTGCTCAACCCAAATACATTGACGTGTCCGGTTTTCCGCACAAAGCAAGATGCAGAGTTGACCAAGAAGATTTACCGAAATTCAAAGGTTTTGATGCAAGACGATGGAGATTTGAACCCTTGGCAAAATAAATTTTTACGTCATTTGGACATGTCCAATGACTCTGGCCTTTTTAAAACACAGCCTGATGCCGATGATGTGCCACTCTACGAAGCCAAGCTTTTCTGGCACTTTGACCACCGTTTTTCCACCTACGACGGAGCAGTAACCAGAGACGTATTGCCTGCTGAACATGCCGACCCAACTTATCGTGTGTCCCCTCGGTACTGGGTTGAACGTCAGGAAGTGCTGAATCGTCTGGTTCAAACGGACAAAAACGGCGCTATCACTTGGCAGTGGAAACGGAAATGGTATGTGGCCTTTCGAGACATCACCAATGCGACCAATGAGAGAACTGCCATTTTCAGCTTTCTTCCTCAACATGGAGTAGGACATACAGCTCCCTTGATGCTGCCTGAAGTTTCTGCTGCGCTCTTGCCTGCTCTGGTGGGCAACGCGAACAGCTTGGTGCTGGATTACATCGCACGTCAAAAGGTGGGTGGAACACACCTGACCTATGGTTACTTAAAACAATTTCCATTCAAAACCCCATACCAGTACTCCCTTCCTGACCTCGAATTCATCACCCCCAGAGTGTTGGAGCTTTCCTACACCAACTGGGAACTCGCCCCTCTGGCTCAGGATGTCATGGCAGAAGCTCCGGCGGAAGTGCAGGAGGCCATTCTGGCTCAGCATCAGGAGAATGGAGGGCATCCAGACACCCCTCCAGAGTGGGCCACAGACCCTTACCCTTTTCCTCCCTTCAAGTGGAACGAGGACCGCCGCGCCCTGCTCAGGGCAGAACTGGACGCTTACTACGCCAAACTGTACGGCCTGGAGCGGGATGAACTGGAGTACATTCTGGACCCCCAGAGCGTCATGGGAGAAGACTTCCCTGGCGAGACCTTCCGGGTCTTGAAGGAGAAGGAAATCCGGCAGTTGGGAGAGTACCGGACCATGCGGCTGGTGCTGGAGGCGTGGGATAGGCTGGAGGCGTAGCGCCGAGGGCCGAGGGCTAAGAGCCGAGAGCGAAAAGCAGAAGGCAGAAGGCAGAAGGCAGAAGGCAGATGTAGGGACGAGGCGTGCCTCGCCCAGTGCAAGAAATCTCGAACTTGGATGGTGCTTTATGACTCTGGATGAAATCAAAAGCCATTTGCTTGTTGGAGCATCCAACAAAGTCACCATTGATGTTTCTGTGATGCCAGAAGTGCCCAGTGACGTGCGCGAAGTGAGCCTGTACAAAGGGAACACAGCTCGCATCTTCTTCAGGCCATATGGGCTGGATGAAAAGAACGTCATGTTCAGCAAGGATTACAGCTCGCTCGAAGAGATGGTGCAGGAGATGGAAGCGTATCTGGGCCTCCCCATCTCTGACTGGGAGAACTTCAGCCGCACGGGCCGTTACCCTGACCGTTCTGAGCAGGCAGCACCTGTGATGGATTTTGGGACTTACCGGCAGCTGATGCAGTCTCTGGTGCCTGCTGGGTTCACGGAATGAAGAAGGGTGTGAACCTCAACCTGCTGAAGCGTCTGGGCCGCTGGGTGAAGGCTGAGCCTGCTGCACCTGCAACTCCCTCTGGCGTTCAGAAGGTCACGGCTGAGGATGTGCTGGCCCGAATTGGCAATGTTTCCCCTCTGGAGGCTGCATTCATTGCAGCCATGGAGAACGGGGAAATCGGGCCTGATGGGGATGTGGTGCTCATTGAGGAAGAGGATGGGTGACCTGGTCCAGCCATGCCAAAACAACCCCTGGCGAGCGAGGTAACGATAAAGAGGCTGGTTTATCCAGCCTCTTTGTGGGTCACTGACCGATGTTAGAGGTGACTTCCAAGCCTCTGGATTCGTTCAGGGTGACAAACAGTTTTCCGAGGCCTCCTACAGAAAATATGGGTTTGTCAGCTGGAATGTAGAGGGTCTGAAGCTCGATTGAGGGCTTTTCGAGACCCAGCAAGAGGCAAGCGAAACTGACATCTTTTTGATTTTGCTCCGAACCAACTTTCCCTTCCAGAACTTTTGAGAAGACATCCCATGAAAAGGAATCAGAATTAACACTTTGATACTGCTTTTTCTTCTCGATAACAAATGAGCCACCCTGTTTTCCTAGCAGGGTATAGGATTCACATGAGTAGAAGATGCCAGAATATTTGGTGTCGTAACTGACATAATGACTCTCCAGTACGGAAGAGCCTACATTTCCTGCTTTGGGAACCATATACCTGATGTAGTGGTTGGACCCCGATATTTCTTCGCTGTACCATGCCCCTGAAGAAACCTTTGCATCTTTCCAGACAACTTGTGCATGGGTACATCCAAAAGCAAACAGCATGAACATCAGCAGTTTTCTCATAAGAGGCACATTATCATACTGAAAGCTCGAATATAAGCAGGGTGACCTCTAGGGGAAAACCCTCTTTGTGTGTCGTTGTTCTCCCGGTTAGAAACTTTGGAGTCAACCTTATGAATCCTGTTGTCAGATTACTGGTGTCTAGGACGGCAAAATTTCAAATGCGTACAAATGACATCACCCTGAATTGTACGCATCCTTGAAAACCACGCGGCAGAGGGTATGTCCGGCCTTGCGTACACTCTGGCTGTAGCTATCGAAGTGTATGAAAGGCTCGTTCTTGCAGGAAGTGCAGGGTCAGCAGCCACCATTGCAATCAAGGAAAGAGGACCTTTTGGGGTCCTCTTTCATTTCTCTGGATGGGTGAAACAGGTACATTCAGGCCATGAAAAGCTCTGGTCGAACTTTGAAGCAGGCACTGAGGCGCTTAACGTTTTCAAGGCTGAAAGTCCGTTTGCCACTGGCCAGTTTGCTGAGGTTGCCTTCGTCAATGCCGGTTGCTCTGGCAATGTCGCGTTTGGTGTGGCCGCCTTCTTCAAGCAGGTAGGCCAGCATTTCGGCAGGGGAGGCTTTTTCCATCAGGTGACTGTAGGCTTGCCGTTCGTACTGCTGGATGTAGAGTTTCAGGACATCAATCAGAGGGCGCAGGGACTCGCTGGATGAGGGTTCCTGTCTCTTGGCTTTCAGCAGGTCAGACAGCAGACTTTGCGCTTGCAGCAGTTCTTCTTTGTTTTGCAGGGGTTTCAGGGTGTGGTGGCTGGCTTCTTGCAGGATGCGGGCTGCGTCGAGAAGGGTGGGCATGCTGACCTCCTTACTTCCATTTGTCTCTGTCGTATTCTTCGTGGGTGAGCACATGGGTGACCACAACCAGGGCTTCTTCGTAGTCGATTTCAGAGATGAGCCGATAATCGTTGCCTTTGATGTTGAACACCGTATGGGGTGGCACAAAACTGGCGGTGTTGAAGGTGCTGCGGACATCGTGGGTGGTTTTCCAGTCGGCGGCCTGTGTGACGGTTATCCAGCGTTTAAGAGGCTTTTCTGCGTCGGAGTATCGGGCAATGAAGTCGTCAATCAGGTTGATTCCGATGATGTCCACACCTCAGTGTATGTCCGTTCGACAAACTTGTCAAATGGACAAGTTTGAGGTTCGGTCTTTGCTCAGTTCGGCGTTACTGACAATTTAACGGTCTGTTTCGTGGATGCAAAACAAGGGTCCTGGGCGGCATTCAGTCCACTACGAACAAATTTACTGACAAACTTACGAACAATTGTCAGTAACCTCCACCCAGCAGACAAGATACAGGATGCTCACTCATCTCTGGTGCACATTTATCACGTCTGCCTGATGAATTTCATGGTGTTGTTCCCTTTGGACGATACACCAGTGCCTCAATCAGGTCATCGTCGGACAGGCCCCTTTTTTGGTCTGGGGAGTCGCTTTTGAATTCAACGGTGAACGTCTCGCCACCTCGGAGGAGTTCACGCAGGTCAGTTTCGGTCATGACCTTCCAGAATACGGCAGATGCACCAGAGGGGTGTTATCATAATGACAATACCCTGCGCAGGTGAAGTCTCAGACGGAATTCTGTTCATTTGACTGGGCCTGTGCTCGGTGCTCTGCTTACCCTTCTTCCTCTGATGGGACCCCATTCGGCAATGCCCAGGATTGCGGCGCTTTGCACTGTTGGGTGCATGCCAGAGGAGCATGGTCCGGTCACTTGAATAGCTGCCTTCTCCTGATGCTTCGGTCTGGGTGTGAGGTTGGTGTACTTTAGCCATCAAACGATTTTTATCGTCCTGGGTGCGCAGTTCTGGCCAAGTCGTGCAGTGGAGATGGAGTTGCATCCCTTTCTCATTTTTGATATGCTGTTCTGGACGAGATTTAAAGCGAAAGCTGGTTGGAGCTTCTCAGAACGGACTCATAATCGTTAGGTCCGCGGTTCAAGTCCGCGCAACGCCACCAAACACAAATCCCGTCTATGACGGGATTTTTTGTTTTGGGTTTGGTGCAGTGCAAAGGGTCAAAAACCACGAATCGTGTGGTGTTGTTGGGTCCACACCTGAACAAAGAGAAGAATCCTTGCGGGTTGGCCTTGATGGGCCTTGAAGTCAGGGAAGATCCTTCTGGGGAGCACGCAGTCAGAGGCAAGAAGGGAGAACCTTCAAGCGTCAGCGGGGGGCCAGGAGGATCTTCCCGCAAAAATCTCAGGGGTACAGTCCCCGCAACGCCCGCGCTTCCAGCACCCGCGCACAGGCCACGATGTAAGCGGCGGTTCTCAGGGTGACATTGTGGCGTTCTTTCACGTCCCAGAGGCTGTCAAAAGCTTCGCGCATGATGCGGTCCAGCCTTGCGTTGATTTCGTCTTCGGTCCAGAAGTAACTGGAGAAATCCTGCACCCACTCGAAGTAACTGACGGTCACGCCCCCGGCGTTGGCCAGCACGTCTGGCACCACCAGCACGCCATTTTCGGTGAGGATGTCGTCTGCTGCGGGGATGGTGGGACCGTTGGCGCCCTCCACGATGACCCGGGTTTTGATGCGGCCTGCATTTTCCTCGGTGATCTGTTTCTCCAGGGCTGCAGGAATCAAGATTTCGCATTCCACGTCCCAGAAGTTGCCGGGTTCGATGGTTTCGGTGCCGGGCATGCCTTTCAGGGTGCTGTGTTCTTTCAGGAAGGCCAGTGCGTCATAGGGGTTGATGCCTGCCTCGCTGTAGATGGTTCCGGTGATGTCCTGAATGGCCACCACTTTTGCCCCGTGGTCATGGAAGATGCGGGCAGCAGCGTTCCCCACATTCCCGAAGCCCTGCACGGTCACGCGGGCACCTTCTAAAGGGAGCCCCAGTTTCTGCATGGCCCGTGCGCCTGCCACGAACACGCCGCGTCCGGTGGCGTCGTTGCGGCCCAGCGACCCACCCAGTGCGATGGGTTTGCCGGTGACCACCCCGGTGGCGGTTTTGCCCTCGTTCATGGAGTAGGTGTCCATCATCCAGGCCATCACCTGTGGGTTGGTGTTGACATCGGGGGCAGGGATGTCCTTGTCCGGTCCGATGATGATGCCGATTTCGGTGGTGTAGCGGCGGGTCATGCGTTCAAGTTCTCCCATGGAGAGTTTTCTGGGGTCCACCCGGATGCCCCCTTTGCCTCCACCGTAAGGAAGGCCCACCACGGCATTTTTGATGGTCATCCAGGCGGAGAGGGCCATCACTTCGCTTAAGGTCACGTCCTGGTGGTAACGGATGCCGCCTTTGGCCGGACCTCTGGAGGTGTTGTGCTGCACCCGGTAACCTTCAAAGTGGGCCACAGAGCCGTCATCCAGGTGAATGGGCACATCCACCACCAGAATGCGTTTGGGTCGCTTGAGGGATTCCACCCAGTAGGCAAGTTTCCCCAGGTAGGGCGTGACGCGTTCGACCTGTTCAAGGTAGATCTCGAAAGGGCCAAGGTTGTTTCTGTCCAGGTAACTGGGAAGCTCGGAATTCATGGGTACACTCCTCTGAGGGACGTGGCGTTGTGCAGGCGGTTCAGGGCGATCACGTAGGCGGCGGTTCTCAGGTCAATGCCCTGTTTGTAGGCAATTTGCAGGATCTGTCCGATGGCTTCGCGCATGTGTTTTTCCAGGGCGTCGCGGATTTCACCTTCGGTCCAGAAAAACTGGTTGGAGTCCTGAACCCATTCGAAGTAACTGACCGTCACGCCGCCACCGTTGGACACAATGTCGGGAATCAGGATGGTGCCCTTTTTGCGCAGCACCTCATCGGCATTGGGGGTCACAGCGAAGTTGGCCCCTTCCAGAACGAATTTGGCGCTCACATGGTGCACATTCCCAGAGTGGATGGCCCCTGCGTCCACGGCGGGCAGCAGGATGGTGACTTCCAGTTTGAACAGGTCATCGTGGGGCAGGAAACGCCCTTCTGTGAAGCCTTTGATGCTGCCGGTTTCTTCTTTGTGACGGATCAGGGCCGGGATGTTCAGGCCACCTGGGTGGTAAAGCCCGCCAGAGGTGTCGCTGACTGCAATGACTTTTGCACCCAGTTCACTGAAGGCCAGTGCAGCATAACGTCCAACCATTCCAAATCCCTGGATCGCCACAGTGGAGCGGTGCAGGTCGTAACCGTAGGCAGGCAGAACCCGTGCGGCAGCATATGCGGCTCCGCGTCCAGCCCCTTCTTTGCGGCCCACAGATCCACCCAGTGAGACGGGTTTTCCGGTGACCACTCCGGGAACGGTGCTGCCGCGGTTTTCGCTGTAGGTGTCCATGATCCAGGCCATGATCTGCTCGTTGGTGCCCAGGTCGGGTGCCGGGATGTCCTGCATGGGTCCAATCAGGTCCACCAGTTCGCTGGTGTAGCGCCGGGTCAGGCGTTCCAGCTCCTTGGAGGAGAGCTCCTTGGGGTCCACATCGATGCCGCCCTTGGAGCCTCCCAGGGGAAGGCCCATCACGGCGCATTTGACGGTCATCAGGGCTGAGAGGGTTTCGACTTCTTCCTGGGTGAGTCCGGGCTTGTAACGCACCCCGCCTTTGGCTGGTCCCAGGGCAATCGAGTGCACGCACCGATACCCTTTGAAGACCCGCACGGTGCCATCGTCCATCACCACAGGCATGGAGAGGCTCACCGAGCGCTTGGGATAGCGCATGAACGCCATGGAAGCACTGCTGGCTTCGGAATGGGGCAATGCGCGGTCAACTTGTTGTGTGATGTTCTGCCAACTCAGGGGGTTGGTCATGCAGACCTCCGGTGACCTTTTAGACGTTCTTTTGACAGTCTGATACAGGTTTTTTAAACCTGCAGCCATGCTGTAAAAAGTGCTTTGTCGGTTGGATTATACCTGTCTACACCATCTGTCAAGGGGGCCGGGAGCTTTGTCCCAGAAATCCAGATTGAGAGGGAAAAAATGCCCTGTGTGATTTTGATGTCAGGGACGTGTTTAACCGTGGTGAAATATTTTCATTTTTAAGAATTTTGCAGGAAGTTGAGCTTCAACATTCTTGTCAAAAGTACACCAAATTTTCTCGGGTCAGAACATGGTTTTGCCAGAGAACAAAGCATAAATCTGATTATTCGGGTATAAAAATACGCCTGTTTTGCAAAAACAGCAAAGAAAATAACGGTAGATGCCTGTTTCTGGCGTAGCAACACTGGTTGAGCAAAAAAGGCTGTGTCTGAGGTCAGCACAGCCAAAAAACAGCACAGAATTTTTAGAGTGCCCGCTCTGCCTCTGCGAGCGCAAGGCTTTCCAGGGCCTGACGGGCAGGACTGCTGGGAAGAATTTGCAGGGCCGCTACAGCACGGTGCACCCGGTCTGTGATCTCCCTGCGGGACTTCTGAATGGCTCCGGTCTGCTGGGCCAGGGTGCGCACCCGTTCCACATCTCCGGGTTCTGCAGCACGCCGGGCCAGAATCTCCCGGACCTCATCTGCGTGCTCAGATTCCAGCAAGTACAGCACAGGCAAAGTGGCTTTGCCTTCGCGCAAATCGCCCCCGATGGGTTTTCCCAGTTTTCCGGAATCCGAAGTCAGGTCCAGCAGGTCATCTTGAATCTGGAACGCCCGGCCATATTCCAGACCGTAAGTGGTCATGGCATCCAGAATGGGTTCTGGGGCATCAATCATCAGGGCAGGTGCACGCACCGCAGTGGCCATCAGGACTGCCGTTTTGGCCGTGATGATCTCCAGATAATTGTCCAGGCTGTAATCCCGGTAAGAGGCCACCTGGAACTGCAGCACTTCACCTTCACAGATGCGCATGCTGGTTTCGGCAAATTCAGCGGTCAGGCTGGAAGGATGCGCAGAGAGGATCTTCAGAACCCTGGAGAGCATGAAATCTCCCGACAGCACCGAAACGGCATTGCCATATTTTCTGAAGGCAGCTTCCATGCCGCGCCGGGTGCTGGCATCGTCGATCAAATCGTCGTGCAGCAACGTGGCCGAATGCAACAACTCCACGGCAACGGCCAGATCCAGTTCACGCAGGTCCTGGATGCCCAGGGCACGGGCGGCCAGCATCACCAGGGCCGGGCGAAAACGCTTCCCTCCGGCCCCCACCAAATCTCCATTGATCAGACGAATGAATTCCACTTTGGACGCCAGCACCTCACGAATGCGTTCCTCAAAGGCCTGAAGGGCGGGCTGGATCAGAGACAGGGTGTGGCTACCTAACACATCGGTAGTATACCCTGTTCCACCAGATGAGGTTCAAGCCAGGGTGTTCTGCCGTGCACCCAGATCAAAAACCCTGTGTGATGCTGAAAAACCAGCAAGATGATGGTTGGCTGATGTGGTTTTCTTGCTCAGAAAACCGTTAAGCTGTAAACCAGCATGATGAGGCTCAAATTTCTAGGTTTACTGATGCTGGGGATCACAGCATGTGCACCCAAAGTGACACAATCCGATCCAGCTCCAACTGCACCTGCAACCGTCAATCCTGCATGGTTTGAGGGGCAATGGAACACCCCCAATGTGCAGCTGAACCTGACCCGCGGAGAAGACAACGTCATCGGAACCCTGGTGCGTTCAGATTTGCAGTGTGCAGCAAACCTCAAGGTGCTGACCCAGCAGCCCGACCAGATCATTGCACGTCAGGACCTGCTTTACGGCGGCGGCAATTGTGCTGCAGATCAACTGCTGGTGTTGCGCAGAACAGCAGGTGCGGTTTCCATCAACTTCGGGGTGGGACAGGAAGATGTGGTGCTCTCTGCAGTCAAAGTGCAGGGTGCCAGCTTGCTGAAAGGCGGCATTTACAGTGCAGTGGCCGTCCAGCGCAGCCCGGCGGCCTCATACGCCTTGCAAATGGTGCTCACCGAGACAGCCCAGGGCATCCTGGCTTCGGTGGTGTACCCCGAACAGGGCTGTTCTTCCAGGCTGGTGTTTGCCGGAATGGAAGGCAACAAAGCCCGTTTCACAGAAAAAGTGTCCCACGGCACCTGTCTGGATGGCGGAACCATCCGGCTGGATGTGCAGCCCGGAACGGGAAATTTGCATTACCAGTGGAGCAAGAACGATGTGCCAGCCACAGTTGAAGCTTTCATGAGACCTGGTACCCTTTCGGGCAAATGACCATCAAGCTTTAGAGCCTTTGACAGAAAAATAAGAGGTTTGATCTCTGAAGGGTGTTGTTTGAAATGGAAGGATTCAACCGAATCCTTCCATTTCACGGATCAACGCAGTAGACCTCCCTGCAGCAATGCCAGAGAGGTCTTTTTGTACAGCCAAAAGGACAACTTAAACTTCAGGCAAATCCTCAAAGCCAGCAGCAGGCACCTGTGCGGCGAGGGCAATGGGTTTGGGTCCCAGAATGCCCTGCAGGTGGTTGATCAAATCGCCCACCACACCACTGGCGGTGACTGCACCTCCTGCACCCCCTCCGGCCACGAAGATCTCTCCGCACTCATCTCCCAGAAAGACCATGGCATTGCGTCCAGAAGCAGCACGGGCAATGGGGTGGTCCATGGGGAGCACCCGGGGAGCCACTTTGGCTTTCCATTTGCCGTCCTCGGCGTAAATGCTGCCAATCAGACGGATGCGCTGGTTGTTGTCCAGGGCATTCTTGACGGCCTCCTGGGGGATGGTGTCGATGCCCCGGATGGACACATCTGCATAGGGATAATCAGGATCAAAGGCCAGACGGGCCAGCACAGTCAGTTTGTGGGCAGCATCAAAGCCTCCCACATCCAGGGTGGGGTCGGCCTCGGCGTAACCCAGGTCCTGGGCTTCCTTGAGGGCTTCCTGGTACCCTTTGCCTTTTTCCATCTGGGTCAGGATGTAATTGCAGGTCCCGTTCAGAATGGCTTGCAGGGCAATGGGCTGGCTGGAGCGCAGGATCCCGGACAGGGGATCAATCACCGGGGTTCCTGCCATCACCGCAGCTTCGTAATACAGCTGTCCGGTGCTGGCATAAGGCTTCAATTCGTTCCAGCGCTCGGCCAGCATGGCTTTGTTGGCGGTGATCACCACTTTGCCTGCCTGCAATGCAGGGAGCACCAGATCGAGGGGCCGCTGCACGCCACCCATCACTTCAATCACCACATCGACATCTTTTAAAAAGTCTTTGCTGGTGACCAGAGGCGCGTTGGGAAAGCAGGTTTCTCTGGGTTTGCTGGCATCCCGGACCAGCACCCCTGTCAATTCAACCTGGAAACCCAGGGCCTCAAACTGCGGTTTTTGCCGGTGTAGGATGTCCAGCACGCCTGTACCCACGGTGCCACACCCGATCATTCCTATACTCAAGGTCTGCATGCAGGGAGTATACGCGGGAGAAGCACGCACCCCAAAAGCATTTGCTTATTTGACTTGCTCATTTGACCCTGGAGTAGAGGCGCACTTCCAGGGTTTTGCCTGCAGGCACCCCATTGAGCACCACCACCCTCAGGTACTTCCAGGTTTTCAGGGTTTTCTGGAAGGTTTTACCGTCCTGGCTGTACTCAATGCGAAATTTGTAGCCTTTGACCTGGGTGCGTTCAGGCAGCAACATGGCCCCCTGCGGGGCCACCAGTTTCAGGCCCAGCCGTCCAGCGGGGAAGTCCTGATGGATGGTCACCTGCACCAGGTAAACCAGCACCTGTCCTTTTTTCACCAGGGTGACATCCTGCAGCTTGCCCTGCTCCAGTTTCTTCACGGTGACTGTGGTGTTGATGTCCTCGCTGCGCAGGGTGGTCTGGGCCAGGGCCACACCCAGCAGGCAGATGATCAGGACTTTGAGCATCTTCATGGCTTGATTCTACTGAATTGCTGGACGGTGGAAGGGATCTGATGGCTTCAGATGCACAAGCTGCAAAGTGGGTTTATGTTTGCAAAAGGTGCCTTCAAAGTTTTCACAGCTTTGATGGAAGTGTTGTCTGAAGCCCCATTTTCATGGCAGTGCAGTGAAGGCCAAATGAAGCCAGCTTCTCACCTTTGATTCACTTTGGTACGAAAAAAACCGCGTATGATGCCTTTGTTTGAGATGCGGACCCGTGTCTTTGTTCTGTCAGCGTGGCAGATCTCCTGGAGGTTTAATTCAGTGAAGCGTTTAATAACTCTTGGTTTGTGCCTGCTGGCACCGATCACTTCTGGTGTCGCGTTTGCGCAGAACAACCCTACAAGCACTCCTGCCAAAAAAACCACAGGTACCACTCCCACAGCACAGAATTACCTGGCGCTGGGCAAGTACTACTACAACTCTGGACGCTATGATGCTGCTTACGCCGCTTTCCGTACAGCCCTTGAGCTGGACAAAAAGAACAAGGATGTTCTGTTGTATCTGGGACGCACCCAGGTTCAACTCAAACTTTACTCTGCCGCTCAGGACACCTTCAAGCAACTGAGGGCACTGGATTCCCGCAATGTCAGTGCTTACATTGGACTGGCCCAGACCTACCGCTACCAGTACATCAGTGCCAAGGACCTCAGCACCGTCAAAAACAACCTGGATGAAGCCCTCAACATCCTGGAAGAAGCCGAAAGGGTCAGCCCCACCAGTGCTTCTGTGTTCAATGAACGTGCCCTGGTCTACAACCTGAAAGGCGATGACTCCAAAGCCCTGGAAAGCGCCCGCAAGGCTTCTGAACTGGCCAAGGACGATGCCATCATTCTGGCCAATTATGCCCGCCTGCAGTACGAGGCTGGCAACATGAATGGTGCACTGGACACCTTGCAGCAGGCTGTGATTGCCGACCCCACCGATCCCATCAACCGTGCGCTGTATGCCCGACTGCTGGCCGAAAAGGGAGACATCAAGGCTGCCAACCTGGAAATTGCCCAGGCTTTGCGCTTCAAGCCCCAGACCGCCACCGTGCTGGGCTACGCTGGAATCGTCAATTACCTGGCCAAAGACCTGAGCAATGCCAAAACCAACCTGACCCAGGCCGTGCAGAAAGACCCTGCCCGTTACCCCGAGTTCTACTTCTACCTGGGACGGATTGCACTGGATGGGGGCAACAGCAAAGAAGCCCACGCCAACTTCACCAAGGCCGTGACCCTGAACGGCACCAATGCAGAATTCCGCTTCTACTTTGCCAAGTCCCTGGAAGCCATCGGAGACAAGGCCAATGCCCGCACCCAGTACCAGAAAGCCCTGGAACTGAACAAGGGTTACAAAGATGCTCAGGAAGCCCTGGACCGTCTGAAGTAAAACCATCATCACAGCTGCCGCCCTTCGGGGCGGTTTTTGTTGACTGGTTTTGTTGACTGGTTTTGTTGACTGGTTTTGTTGTTGTGGCGCTCTGGAAAGGATCAAATTTGAAACTTTTTTTGCGTGGAGGAATGCTTCTGGTTGTGTTTCTGGTGCTCGGGTATCTTGGGGTGGCATTTTACTTGGGCACCCAGGTGAACACAGACACCCGCCGCCAGACCGATGCCATTGTGGTGCTGGGGGCCAGAGTGAACCATAAAACGGGCATCAATCCGTGCCTGAAAGCCAGGGTCAATCATGGTGTGAAGTTGTGGGAGAACCAGTATGCACCCCTCCTCATCATGAGTGGGGGAAATGACCTGGAAGATGGAGCCAATGAAGCAGAGGCCATGTTTAAACTGGCCCGTCAGGCAGATGTTCCGGCCTCTGCAGTGTTGCGTGAACGTGAAGCCCACTCCACTTACGAAAACCTGCTGTTCACCCGAAAAATCATGCAACAAAAGGGGCTGAAAACCCTGCTGATCGTCACCGAGAATTACCACATGCCCAGGGCTGCTTTGATTGCAGAGGAACTGGGTCTGAATTACGCTGTCTCTCCTGTGCAGGACAGCCCATGCTGGACACGCTGGACTTTTTTGTCCCGGTATTTCTTGCGGGAACCGCTGGCCCTGATCAAAAACAAAATTTCAGGGCACTGGTGAAGTTTCTGGCAGCACAAAAGTGTTCTCTTTCCAGATCAGGGGATGCACCTGTTGTACCGCTTGCAGCGGCAGGGGTCCATACAAATGTGGAAAATCCTGCTGGTATCCATAGAGGTCCTCTGACCTGAGGTCTTGCAGATGTGCAACGTCCAGTTGCAAGAGCAGCATGTCGGTTCTGCCTGCACAAATGAAATTCGCCACCTCAACGACCTGATGCAGGCAAGAGAGGTGGATGAAGCCGTCTTTTTCAAGCTCATCGGGCTGGTATGCAGAGCAAGTTTGAATCTCTTGCCACTCACGGGCAGGCATGATGCGGTAAACCCAGTCAGACATGTTTAAAAGCATAAAACATGATGCAAGTGGTTTTTCTTAAAATCGGAACATGAAATATGCACCTTTATGGAAACGTTCATTGGCTTTTTTGTTTGATGCGCTGCTGGTGGCTGGCCTGATGTGGGTCAGCCAGTGGGTGCTTGACCTGTGGAACTTTCCTGAGCCTTTTCACCCACTGGTGGGATTGCTGCTGGTGGGTCCTTTTGGCTTTGGCTGGTTGTATTTTGCTTTGCTGGAATCTTCCCGTTCAGGGCAAACGCTGGGCAAGAAACTGCTGGGCATCCAGGTCAAACACCTGACAGGATTTCCTCTGACTTTCACCCAGGCGAGCTTGCGCTGGAAACTGCGGTTTTATCTGGTGTTGTTCACCTTCAGCTGGGTTTTTGTTCCACCGCTCTGGATGAATGCGCGCAGACAGTTTTTGCATGATTCAGCAGCGGAGAGCCTGGTTCTTGAAAAGTCTAAAAGTGAAAAATAAACAATTACTGTACCGTCTGGACGGTACAGTAATTGCATGCCTCCCGTGGACACCCGAACCCAGATTCTTGATGCTGCTTACCGCCTGATCCAGAAGTCAGGGGCAGCGACCCTGACCATAGAAGCCGTTGCAAAAGAAGCAGGCCTCAGCAAAGGGGGTGTGCTGTATCACTTTTCCAGCAAGCAGAAACTCATTGAGGGCATGCTGGAAGCCTCTTTGAACCACTTTGAGCAGGAAATGCAGAAGCACCCTCAGGAAGGTCCAGGGGCCAGGACCCGTGCTTATCTTGAGGCCACTTTTGATTTCCCCGCCGTTCCAGAAATCCCTTCTGCAATCATGGCTGCCATTGCCACAGATGCCAGTTACCTGAAGATCTACCAGGAGCGTTACCAGATCTGGCAGGCCGAACTGAATCAGGATGGCCTCTCTGCAGAACGGGCCATGTTGCTCAGGCTTGCTGCAGATGGGTTGTGGATGGCAGACATTTTTGGCCTCAGTGCCCCTGCTGGAGAGGCCAGAGAGAGACTGCGGGCAGAAATGCTGAAACTCGCTGGAGGTCAGGATGAATAGTTATGGATTTCTGCTGCTGGCCATTTTTGCAGAAGTCGTGGCCACCAGTGCCCTGAAAGCATCGGAAGGCTTCACCAGATGGCTGCCCAGCACACTGGTGGTCGCAGGTTACGTCACAGCGTTCTATTTTCTCTCCCTCAGCCTGAAACACATTCCCATTGGGACGGCCTATGCCATCTGGTCTGGACTGGGCACGGCTGGCATCGTGATCATTGGAATGCTTTTTCTGAAAGAAGGCATGGACCTCGCCAAACTCCTGGGCATTGTTCTGATTGTGCTGGGTGTGGTGGTGCTGAATGTCTTTTCAAAGGCACATTGAGCAACAGAGACGCTCAGAAAAATGCAACAAAAATTGTGCTAGCCTTGTTTTACCTATGAAGCTCACCACCCGCTACCAGCAGGCTCTGGCGTTTGCTTTCACCCACCATCAACACCAGGAGCGCAAGGGGAGTGGTACCCCTTATCTTGCCCACCTGCTCAGTGTTTCCAGTCTGGTGCTGGAACATGGCGGGACAGAAGATGAGGCCATTGCTGCCTTGCTGCATGACACCATCGAAGACATTGGAGACCACCTGAAGGCAGACATCCAGCAACACTTTGGCGATCTGGTGCTGGATGTGGTGATGGCCTGCACCGATGGCACCAGTCTGGAAAAGCGCAATGCCCGCCATCCGCTGGAACACTGGCTGGCCCGCAAGACCTTTTATGTGCAAAACCTGCACCACAAATCCTTTTCGGCACGTCTGGTGGGCCTTGCGGACAAGGTGCACAATGCCCGTGCCATTTTGCAGGATTACATCCGGCTGGACGATGAGGTGTGGAAGCGCTTCAAAACTGGAAAGTGGGGAAGCCTGTGGTACTACCGGGCGCTCAGGGACGGCTATGCTCCTTTGCCAGAAGATCCAGAGGGTTACGGCCATCTGTACCGTCTGTTTGAGGATGTCACCTACACCCTGGAACACCTGACCGGAGTGGAGCACCTGTCCACAGAAGACTTGCGGGGAAGGGTTCTGGTGTGATTCTGCAGCTCCAGTCTGTGATCCAGCACTGAGCAACATTGAAACCATGAAACCATCAATCCAGCAGATCCTGTGGGACTGCTGGATTTTTCCAGGCCAGCAGCATGGCCCGGTTTTGTCACTGAATTCTGACAGCAAACATGAAGGGTTTTTAACAAAATTTTTAAGGTTTGTCTGCACCCAGACGCACCTCTGGGCCTTTTTACCGCTCCTGGAAGGCCTGTGGGCTGAAAAGAATCCTGCAATACCGCTGAGTGCAAACTGAAGACAACGGTTTGTACCTGAGAACAGCATGATTGGCGATGGAGTGACAGCATGGAAACTTCCGTTCAAGGACAATTCAACTCTGCGGCATACCTGATCCGGGACCCCCTCACCGGAGCCTACTCCCGGGGTTTGCTGGAATCCCGATTGATTGAAGAAACGGCCCGTTCAGGACGGGAAAAAATTCCACTGACCCTTTGTGTTTTCACCCTGGACCATTTCAAGGCCCTGCGCGAACAATGGGGCCACCGCCGGGCCGACCAGATCCTGCGGGAAATGACCCAGCTGGTGCAGAAAAAAATGCGCATCTCAGATGTGCTGTTCCGTTCAGGGGCAGAAGAATTTGTTTTGCTGCTTCCTGCCACCAGCAAAAAGAACGCCATTCAGGTGTGTGAACGCCTGCTGGAACGGGTGGCCGTGCATCCTTTTGCCGGAGATCCTGTGCTGTTTCAATCCATCAGTGTGGGGCTGGCCGCATACCCGGAAGACTCGGGAAAAGTCAGCGATCTGGTGCAGGTGGCCCGCAAGCGCAACCAGTGGGCCAGCGAACTGGGACGGGGCCGCTTTGTCACCGAGGACCTCAGGGATGTGCCTCTGGTCCACTTCGATGAACTCTCCAGACCCATTGAACGGGAAGACCACCTGGAAGCCTTCCAGACTTTTCTGGACATGCTGGAAATCAAACAGAAGGGCCTGTTCACACTGGCGGGCCATGACGGTTCTGGACGCAGTTTCCTGCTGGGTTATCTGGCCCAGACCGCCCGTGCCCAGAATTATGCGGTGCTTTCCCTGACCCCTTCTGCCAGATTGCAGCAAACCCCCCATGAAGTGATGCTGCAAGCCAAATGGGATTTTCCCCTTCCCCTCCATGAAGGCTCCCGTGCCGTATTGCAAGCCCTGCAGCAAGGTTGCCACAGCAAAATGGGCCTCCTGATCACCATAGACGATGGTGCTTTTCTGGACCATGCCACCTGCAGAACCCTGCAGCAAGCCCTGGATGGCCTGATGGTTCCTGTGGGCGTGGTGATGGCTTCAGGTTCCAGAGGGGCACTCAGTCCTTTTCAGGTTCCGCTGGAAACGCGGGTGTCGCTGGCTCCCCTCAGCCGGGAGGGCCTGAAAGCCTGGATGCAAGAAGCCCTCAACTGGGAAGCCCCGGCCCGCCTGACCGACTGGTGCTTTCAACACTCTGCAGGTTATCCGGGACGGGCCAGAGACATGCTGTCTGCCCTGATGTCCCAGGGTTTGTTGCGCCAGGTGCGTGCTGGCTGGGAAATGACCCTGGGCTGGGAAAACCGCCTGGAGCAGTGGCAGAACCAGTAAGCACCCCTGAAGCAAACCAAAAAAGGGCCACCCATCTGGGTGGCCCTTTGGCGTTCTGAAGCTTTGCTCTGCAGGTGTTGCTCTGGCCGAAGTCAGGTCAATTCACTTGCAGCACTCTGGCAAAAGCGAGAAAAACCCGCAATTGCCTGAAGCAGTTACCAGCGTCCGCCGCGAGAAGGGGTGCGCTCGGCCTGCACAGGAGCAGCTTTGGTCACAAGCACGTTTTTGGCTTGTGGACCTTTGCCGTTCTGGCCAGGTTCAATCTCGAAGCTGACTTCATCACCTTCGTTGAGTTTGCGAAATCCCTTGGTGTTGATTGCGGAGTAATGTACGAAAACATCCGGGTTACCGGGGTGCTCAATGAATCCGAATCCTTTTTCCGCGTTAAACCACTTGACTTTACCTTCTGCCATACTGCTGACTCCTACATCCCGTTAAAGTGATAACCCGGTGTTGTGCCCGCTCTGGGGCATAACACCCTTTCAGCTACCTTAGGGACTTCCTCATTATGCTCAGGCAATGTCAACGTGTCAATTTCAGGGGATTCCCCGAATGCCTTGTGGGCTGCTTCTGGTGGACCCGAAAAACGCTGTTTTGCAATTCCAATCCGTTACACTGTGGGCATGAATGCTGTTTTGGGTGCAGGTGGACTGGTCTTTATGGAAGATGGCAAAGTGTTGATTGTGCAATACAAAGATGGCTCCTGGACGTATCCCAAGGGCCACATCGAGGAGAACGAAGCCATGGAGGTGACTGCCCAGCGGGAAGTCCTCGAAGAGGCTGGCATCGAATCTGCAGTTGAACGCAAACTCGGGGTAAGTCATTATGTAAACCATAAGGGAATTCCCCGAGAGGTGCACTGGTTTGTGATGCGTGCCGTGTCCAGTGAAGTTCAACTGGAAAGCACTTTCATGGCAGGTGGCTTTTACCTGCCTGCACAGGCTCTGGAATTGCTGAGTTTTCCAGAAGACCAGCAACTGCTCAGACAGGCCCTCGGATTACAGGAGGCTTAAAGGGTGCCATTTTATGAGCTGGCAGGGGAGAAGCCAAAGGTCGCCCGCACGGCCTGGATTGCTCCCAGTGCAGATGTGATTGGAAAAGTGACCATTGGAGACCACGCCAGCGTGTGGTTCGGTGTGGTCCTGAGGGGCGATGTGGAGGCCATCACCATCGGTGAAGGCAGCAATGTGCAAGATGGGGCTGTGCTGCACAGCGATCCAGGTTTTCCCTGTGTGCTGCATCAGAACGTCACGGTGGGCCACCGGGCCATTGTGCATGGAGCCACCCTCCATGAAGGTTCGCTGGTGGGCATGGGGGCCATCATGCTCAACGGATCCAGCCTGGGCAAAGGGGCCATGCTGGCTGCAGGGGCCCTGCTGAAAGAAGGACAGCACATCGAGGATGGTATGCTTGCTGTTGGAGTTCCAGCGAAAGTCATCAAAGTGGCCCCACCCACCCAGAACGCCCAGCGTTACCAGCAGAATGCCCAGCGCTACCAGAGCGGCTGTGTGCCCATCACTGAAGCGGAGGAGCCATGATCAGGCGCATTGCAGGCCCTCCCAGATCCCCCAGAACCCGAAGCCCCAAACCCACGGAGAACCGCATGACCCACACGCTCACCCCCATGTTCCCTGAAGCCATCCCTGTGCTGGCCCGTCTGCTCCCTGAAGGGGAAGCCAGGTACCTCGGTCTGAGCGCCAGCTTCTGTGACCTGCATGCCTTCTTGCGGCACCTGCACGACAGCAACTGGTATGGCTACCTGCATGTGACCCTGGGCGAGCAGAGCGTGTACGTGCTGGTCTTCGAGGGACGCATCATTGCGGCTTCTTCTGGCAACCAGGTTGGAGAACTGGCCCTGGGTGAAATGTTGCAACTCTTCACCGCTGGAGCCGTTCTGAACGCCTACCAGATTGACCCCAACCTGACCCATTCACTGGCAGGGGTCAGTTCTCGGGTCTGGAAAGTCACCCCCACCGACAATTTCTCCGGGGTGCTTGTAGAGCAGGGCAGTTGCATCCTGATGATGGATGGCAAAGTGCTGGGTCGCCTTCAGGTTGAAGTCGGAGAAACCGGAGTTTTCCCGGCCCCCCTCAGACCCCAGACCCTGATTTTGCCCAAACCCCTGGCAGGCTGGGCCCACCAGCAGTACCCCGTCACTTTGCGTGGACGGGATGCCCTCAGTCCCATCACCCCCACCCACCAGAACTTCCGAAAAAACCACGGCCAGCAGGGTGTCGACTTCCTGAAAGGGCTGGGCCAGGAACTTACCCCCGCCGAGTACAGCCTGAGGAATGACATTCCCCTGCACGATCTGGAGCCGATGGTGCAGAGCTGGCTCAAAGACGGTTTCATCAAGAACAAATGACCGCACAGAAAACAGCCTCCAGAACAGGCAGACCCACCATCAGCTTTGACCTGGATGGGGTCCTGATGCAAAATCCTTTCGGTAAAGGGGTGATTCCTTTTCTTGCCCGCCACGTGCACCAGCAAACCCGGCAGGAACTGGATTTTGAAACCTTCCGGCAGCAGTTCAGAAAGCAACTCAATCAGGGGTTCTCTTCACGGACGCTGGCGGGAAAACACGTGGACGCCTTCAACTGGGATGCCATCATGCTGGAGGTGGCCCAGAATTATGGCCTGAACCACATGCCAGATGTCTCCCAGATTGTGAAGGCCCATTGCACCCCCGAGTACATCCACTTGCTTCCTGGAGCAAAAGAAGGTTTGCAACTTCTCAAAGACGCTGGCCTGAAACTCATTGTGGCCACCAATGGGTACGCCAGATACCAGGTTCCTGTGCTGGACGCTCTGGGCATCCTGCCGTTCTTTGATGAGGTCCGTGCCCCCGAAACGCACGGTTATGCCAAGCCCCAGCCTGAACTGCTTTCTGGTGCAGACCTCCACATCGGAGACAAGCTCTGCCACGACATCCTTGCGGCCAACCGTGCAGGGATCCAGAGCATCTGGATTCACCCGGAGGCAAAACCCATCGAGATTGCTCTGGAAGAAGAAGACCTGCGCCGGTTGTTCAAAGACGCTTTGCCTGCAGAATGCACCCCCTCTGCCATTGCACGGGATGCGCTGGAAGCGGCAGAGAAGGCGGTGGAATTGCTGTTGTAAGATCCCCTCGCACCGAGCGAATGCGAGAAGCGGGGGGATCTCACCCTCAGTCCTCTCAGATGCCCACCACCCCCCCAACGCTGACGGGGAACAGCCTGGAGTGGAACGACAGGCAGGGGGATCTGGCCTCAGTGCCCTCAGACGCTCAACAACTCAGGCCAATTCCACCCGCTCCAGTTCTTTGCGGGCCTCATCAATGACCCGGGCATAAGCTTCTTCAAAAGGCATTTGCAGGGTGGCTCCGGCGGCAGCGTAATGGCCTCCGCCTCCGCAGGCGATGGCGATGTTCTGGGCGCTGGCCTTGCCACGTGAACGGGCGCTGATTTTGATGTGGGTGCCATAATCTTTGAACATGATGGCGAGTTCGGTGCCCTGGGCGCTGCGGATCATGCCAACGTAAGACTCCACATCTTCCCAGCTGGCCCCCACGCTTTCCAGCATGGCAGAACTCACATGTGCGGTCACACACAGGTCGTTCAGTTCGTAGCGCATGGACTGCAGCACCAGCACCAGAAGCTGGTAATAACGCCTGGGATGCTGTGCGAGGCTCTCGTTCACGAAGCTGACATCTGCGCCTCCGGCAATCAGGCGTGAGGCGGCCATCAGGACTTCCGGGGTGGTGTTGGAGAACTTGAAGGAACCCGTGTCGGTGATGATGCCAGTCAAGAGGGGGTTGGCGATGCCTTCATCGCACTCCACGCCCATGAGCTCCACCAGATCGGTGATGATCTGGGCGGTGGCGGCCTGACTGGGGCACACCAGGTTGAGGTTGCTGTTGCGCTTGTTGGTGCCGTGGTGGTCGATGTTGATGGTGAAGCCTGGAAAGCCTTCGAGTTGCAGGCCTTCCACGCGGCGGGTGTCGTTGTTGTCCACATCCAGCACCACTACAATGACGTCTTCTGGCAGGTGGGAAATGGGGGGGAGAACCTCATCTGGTCCAGCCAGAAACTGCAGGTACTGGGGCATGGAGGCATACGTCTGGGCGGTTTTGCCCAGTTTTTTCAGGGCGCGTTGCAAACCCAGGCAGGAACCGATGGCGTCTCCGTCAGGATCAACGTGTGAAGCAATGAAAACCGGAAGGGTGTTCTGTTTGAAAAAGTCAGCAATCTCCTGCAGGGTCTGCTGGTAATCGGAGTTGCTTTCATTGAGGGCCTTGTTCATGGTTGCAGTATAACGCTTCCGATTTTGCCCATACATCTGTTACCTCTGGAGTGGTAGAGTGTAGGAAATGCACTTGAAATTGAATCTGGCTGCCCTGACCTCCAACGAGCTGGAACGCTTGTTCGGCATGGACGCGTCGCGTGGCATGATTTCAGAGCTCAGTGCAGCCAGATTGATTGGAAAATCCTACCCCCATGTGTTTGAACCATCAGCAGAACCAGAAATGCAGGACATCCCTGCAGAGGTGGCTGCATGGTCACAGGACCTGCTGGAACTGGGATTCAAACAGCACGCAGCACAACCAGATTCGGGTTTTTTCAGGCATCTCCAGCAGATGCCTTTTTCAAATGACCTGATGGTGGTGACCCTCAACTGGACAGATGCAGGACAGACCCACGTGGAAGCCCATTCGGTCCTGAAAGACCCGGCCTCTGGCATCAGTGCTGTGGTCACCACCAGTGTTCCACAGGTGTTTCCACTGGAATTCAGCGAGGTGATTTCCTACCGTCAGGCTGCCCTGCCCATTCCGCAGTTTCTGGAAAGCCACCAGCAGCATGTCAGGCAATTTGGCAGGCCGCTTAAACAAAATCACCCCGAAGAACCCCTGATGGTGCTAAGGTTGGTGCGAGACCTCTGCGTCAGGGCCTGGTTGCGGCGCGGTGTGCTGATCGACGAAAGCACCTCACAGGCACGCAGAGGACCGTAAACCTGCTTTTGCGCCTCAGAATTTCAGGCAGGTTTGGGGAGCCCACATGAAAGCAATCACCTTTGACTGGGGTGGAGTCTTCACCCAGAACACCTTTGATGGACGGTCCACGGGCCGCATTGCCGAACGCTACAACCTCGACGTGGAAAAGGTCCGCGCTGTGTATTTCGCCCATGTGCACCAGCTGGAACTGGGCAAATGGAACCTGGAAACCTTTTTCGAGAACCTCATGCAGGAAGTGGGTTTCTCTGCCCCTTTAGAAGAAGTGATTGAACTGTACCTGGGCAGTGTGCTGGAAAACCCCCCCATGTACGCATTCCTGCCCACCATTCCCCAGAACTTCAAGGTGGGCCTGCTGAGCAACAACTACCCGGTGCTCAGTGACCGCCTGAAAGCCGATCCCCGCTGGTCCCGCTTCGATGCCATGGTGTACAGCAATGAAATTGGCAGCAAGAAACCCAGTCCTGAATCTTTCCATGCCCTGGTGCAGGCCACGGGTGTGACCGCAGAAAACAGCGTGTTCATCGACGATGTGGAAGAGAACCTGGCTGCTGCCCGTGCCCTGGGTTTCAGCACCATCCTCTACCACCACGCCGAGCATGACCGCTTCCTGCAGGAGCTTGAAGCGTGGATGAACAGCTGACCCCCCCAGAAGGCCGCATGGCCATCCGGTTGCTGCAAGGGTACCTGTGGTATCCCAAAAGCAGCCCACTGGAACTGTCCGAATACCTTCCGGAGACCCTGGAGGAAGCCAGTTTGCTGTGGGATGAAATGCAGGCCCCCTTTGCCTTTTTTGAAAATGGCGAAATGACCAGCAGCCAGCACTTTTTCCAGTTCACGGCTTTGCGCATCTACCAGGACCAGCCCTCCAACGAGGAGCTTCATGCCCATGCAGAACGCCTGAGTGTGGCTCTGAACCCCTTGCTGAACGCCACCCCTGCTGGAGTGGGCTGGCAGCTCTGGGAAGATTTGCGACCGCTCTGAGGTGCTGAAATACACAGAATCCCTGCTGATGATGGCAGGGGTTCTGATTTTGCTTTGACTTTGATGAGGTTCAGGAACCTGATTTCAGCAATGCATCCAGAATCCGGTTCACCTGGGTTTCCAGGTGTTCCAGCGACCCATCGTTGAACACCACGTAAGTGGCTTTCTGGCGTTTTTCTGCTGCGGGCATCTGGCTGTTGTCGCGGGACAGCACCTGCTCACGGGAAAGGCCATCTCTGGCCATCACCCTTGCAATGCGCTCTTCCAGAGGGGCATCCACCACGATGGTGGCGTCCATCAGGGCATCCAGATTGCTTTCAAACAGCAGGGGGATGTCCTGCACCACCAGATCTGCCTGCAAAGCCTCTTCCAGTTCCCGCATTCTGGACCGCACCCTGGGGTGGATGATGCCGTTCAGGGTCTGGCGGGCCTCGGGCTGATGGAACACCAGTTCTGCAATTTTGGGACGATTGAAACCTTCAGGGGTGACATACTCTGGTCCAAAAGCCTCGCTGACTTTTTGCAGCACGTCTGGAAAAGTGGAAACTTCACGGGCCACCTGATCTGCGTCCAGCACAGGAATGTCCCTCTTTACAAGCAGGCGAGACACGGTGCTTTTTCCGCTGCCAATGCTGCCGGTCAGACCGATTCTTTTCATGGATTTGATCCCTGGGTGCTGGTGTTCTGGGGGGTGTTCAGGAATTTCTCGAATTCGGCTTTGCTGACCCCACGGATGGTCAGTTTGCCATCCATGGCCAGAAAGGTGCCTTCTGCAGGCACCATGAAACTCAGGTGGACCAGTTGCTGTTTTGGCAACTCCACATCCAGACCCAGCATGGGAACCTGCAATTTTTGCCCCAGTTCACTCTCGGAAAGGATGTCCTTGATTTCATTTACAGGCAGGATCACCAGGTTTTGCAGGTAGATCTTGCGGCCATAGGCGGTGGTCCAGCCGTTTCTGGTCTGGTGCAGGGTGATGCGGTCTGAGACAGAGTTCTGCTTCAGGTACAGGGCGTATCCAGCTGCTCCAGCCACCCCGGCAGACAGCACAGCCCCAATGGCTCCAGCCATCACCAGGTTCTGCTTGCGTCCCAGGTTGCCCAGCAGCAAACCCAGAGAGATCAGAAAGCCCACTCCAGCCAGCACAGCGAACACCCAGATGCTGATGATGGCGGCAGAACCCAGCGAGGGATCTGCAAGGTCCAGGGCTTCGTGGGCCAGGGTCACACCAGAGAGGGGAATCAAGAGGGTCAGGGGAAAAACAAAACGCATTCTGTCCATTTTACGCACGGTTTCTGGGGCAATTGCCCCAGAAACCAGTATTTCAGGGAATCCCCTCAGGACCATGAGAGGGACAGGTGAATTCAGGAGACTTTGACTGTGAGGGTGTGGTGGCCACTGGCGGCTTCGGGCAGAGCGTCCCTTGCCACGCTGGTTTGCACCCGTCCTCCCACCTCGGTGGCCCGCACTTTCAGGGTGTAAGAGCCTGCTTTTGGGGTCCAGGGGTAAGCCCACTGAATCCAGGCAAATTTGCTTCTGGGGGGTCGGGTCTGGGCTGCATTCCAGGTTTTGCCTCCGTCCAGGGACACCTCCACTTTCTCGATGGTGCGGCCTCCTGCGTAAGCAATGCCTGCCAGGAGGGTTTCTTTGCCTGCACTGAGGGTCTGGTTCTGCTGGGGCACATCAAAACGGCTCATGGCGGCAATCACTGCGGTGCGGCTCCAGCCACGCTCGGCCCAGTACCCATCCACCTCTTCTGCAGAGAGGCTGATTCTGGTGAGCCATTTGGGCTGTTTCATGCCGTAGCGCCCGGGAATCAGGATGCGCAGAGGGTAGCCGTGCATGGGTTGCAGAGGCTCACCATCCACCATGTAGGCCAGCAGGGCTTCTTTTGGCAATTCCGAAAGGGGCAGGCTTTCGATGAACCCATCGGCAGCTTCCCAGACCAGGTACTTTGCAGCGCCTTTGACTTTTGCCTCGTCCAGAATGGTCTTTACGGGCACCCCCTGCCATTCCATGCATCCGAGCAGGTTGCCACCCACCGGATTGGAAATGCAGGTGAGGGTGTTGATGAGCTTCACACTGGGGTAGGTTTTCAGTTGCTCCAGGGAGAGGGTCAGGGTGCGTTCCACCAGACCCGAGACCTCCAGTTCCCAGGGTTTCCCGGTCAGGTCGGGGTCCAGAAAAGAGGGGTTTTTGGAGACCCGGTACAGTTTGGACTGGCTGAGCAGTTCAGGGCTGAGCCCTTTGATCTGCCCGAAATCCACTTTTTTGCCTGCTGCAGGAGCAGCTTTCACGCCTGAAAAGGCAAGCCCCACGGCTGTTGCAGACAGGATTTTTAGAGTGTCACGCCGACTTGGCATAGGTGCCTCCCGTTTTCCTCTGGGGTTTCGTGAACAGGGTCAGGCTGTACAGCGCGGTGTAAATGAGCATGCCCGGCCATGAAGACAGCCAGAAGTACAGCAGGGCAGGCAACACAATGAACAGGGGTCTGGGACGGGACAGCATCACGAACACCCCATGCCCCAGAATCCACAGCACCGAGGTGCCCATGAAGGCCAGGTTCTGGCCCAGTGTTCCATAACCGAACAGCTTGTGAATCAACTGGAACACTTTAGGGGTGCCCAGAAAGTGGGTGATGCTCTGGTACAGGTCAAAAAGTGGATAGGGGAGGCTGCAATACCTCCACAGCACAAATCCCAGCAGACCAGCGAACACACCGAATCCTGCACCCAGCAGAAAGCGTTTGAGGGCTTTTGATTTCATGCGGGTCTCCTTTGTCAGGGTACGCAAAAAGCGGGGTGAAAAGTTCAATGGGCCACCCATCGAACCTGCAGCAGCTCTGGTGCGTACCTCCATTGAACACCCCTCTGAAGGAGAACACATGAAGAAATGGTTTGCTCTGGGTGCTGGATTGCTTTTTCTGCCTGCTTTGCTGCTGTCGATGCAGAAAGGGGTTGCCCCTGAACTGCAGCCTTCCGGTGCATGGCTGAACACCCAGCCCCTGAAATTGCAGAATTTGAAAGGCAAGGTGGTGCTGATCAATTTCTGGGTCCACTCCTGCATCAACTGCCACAACACCATCCCACTGCTGAAAAAAATGTACGCCGAGTACCACAGCAAGGGACTGGAAATCATCGGGGTGCACACGCCCGAGTTTGATTCAGACAGGGACCCAGAAGCCCTGAAAACCTACCTGCAAGAGCAGGGCATCCGCTGGCCCATCATGCAGGACAACCAGTACCGCACCTGGAAAGCGTTTGGCAACCAGTACTGGCCCAGTTTTTATCTGCTGGACAGACGGGGTACAATTCAGTACACGGCCCACGGGGAAATCTCCCCCAGATTCCCTGCAGGAGAGAAACCCCTCAGGAGGGCCATTGAGAGGTTGCTGAACGAATGATTTTTTTGCTTTTGCCTGCTCTGGGAAGTGCTGCCGTTCAGAATTCGGGTGTGGTTTATGCGCAACCTGGACAGACGGTGGTGCTGAACCTGCAAATTGACAACCCACAAGAGGTGCTGATCAACAAAGATGCACCCACCAGACTGACCCTGACCACCCCATTCAAAACCCTGATTCTGGAAGGGGAGGCCATCAAGGGGCCAGATGCCGATTACGAGCCTCAAACCTATTTCGCCCGTCTGGACCCTCTGAAATTCAAATTGGATGTTCCCAGAAACCTCAAAAAAGGCAGTTACCCCCTGCTGCTGAATGCGGATGTGTTCATGTGCAACACCAGAGATGGGCTGTGCTACATGAAAACCCTGCAGGTCAAAGGGGAACTCAGAATCGGGGAAAAAGGCGAAAATCAACCGATGGTTGTAAAGTTGCCCAAAAGATAAAGGGAGCGCAGACACGCTCCCTTCTGGTGCTCCTGAAGTTCACTCCATTCGAGTCTTGAGGAAGTTGGTCAGCACAGCCCCGCGTTTGTAGTAGGGGTTGTCCATGATTTTGATGTACAGCGGAATGGTGGTCTTGACCCCATCCACAATGGTTTCTTCCAGGGCGCGTTTCATGCGGGCGATGGCTTCCTGGCGGGTGGGGGCCCACACGATCAGTTTCCCGACCAGACTGTCGTAGTGGGGGGGAATCTGGTAACCGGCGTAAGCGTGGGAATCAAAACGCACACCGGGGCCTCCGGCCACATGCAAATTGGTGATTTTGCCTGCACTGGGACGGAAGTCTTTTTCGGGATCTTCTGCGTTGATGCGGCACTCAATGGCGTGGCCGTAGAGCTTCACCTCTTCCTGCTTGATGCGCAATGCCTGACCGGAGGCGATCAGCAGCATTTCCCGGATGAAGTCCAGCTGCGAGATCATTTCTGAAACGCAGTGCTCCACCTGAATGCGGGTGTTCATCTCCATGAAGTAGAAGTGGCCGTTGGTGTCCACAATGAATTCCAGGGTGCCTGCGCCCGCGTAGTTCACGTGTTTTGCAAGGCGCACCCCGGCGGCCAGAATCTCCTGACGCAGGGAATCGGGCAGGGTGGAGGGGGCCTCCTCGATGAGTTTCTGGTTGCGGCGCTGGATTGAGCAGTCGCGTTCTCCAATGTGGATCACGTTGCCCTGGCCGTCTCCGAGCACCTGCACTTCCACGTGCCGGAACTCCTCCAGGAATTTTTCCATGATGATGGCTTCATCCCCGAAGTACAGGCGGGCTTCTTCCTGTGCCTGGTTGAAGAGGCTCTTCAGTTCCTCCTGGGTGCGCACAACCTTCTGGCCGCGCCCGCCGCCCCCGGCACTGGCCTTGAGCAGCACAGGGTAACCAATCTGTTTGGCGGCCAGCAGGGCCTCATCCACGGTTTCCAGCACGCCCGTTCCGGGAACGGTGGGCACACCACTCTCGGCAGCAATTTCACGCCCTCCGGCTTTGGAGCCCAGAGCACGCATGCTCTCGGGGGTGGGGCCAATGAAGACAATGCCGTGGTCGCGGCACATCTCGGCAAAGTCGGGGTTCTCGGCCATGAAACCGTATCCGGGGTGGATGGCTTCGGCTCCGGTGATCAGGGCGGCAGAGAGGATGTTGGGGATGTTGAGGTAGCTGTCCTTGCTGGCAGCGGGTCCCACACAGACGGATTCATCGGCCAGCAGCACGGGCAGGCTGCCCTCGTCGGGCTGGCTGTACACGACCACCGTCTTGATGCCCATTTCCTTGCAGGTGCGGATCACCCTCAGGGCAATCTCGCCCCGGTTGGCAATCAGGATTTTCTTGAAGGGAGGTTGATCCATGGGGCTCCTTAAAAAGTTTCCCCCTGCATGGCCCCCGCTGACAGGAGCCCCGAGGGGGAAGTCTCAAATGTTTAAATTCAGGCAGGTTCGATCAGGAACAAATCCTGACCGTACTCGACAGGCTGGGCGTTGTTCACCAGGATCTTGCGCACGATTCCAGCCACTTCTGATTCGATCTCGTTCATCAGTTTCATGGCTTCCACGATGCACAGCACCTGACCAAGTTGCACCCGGTCCCCCACCTGAATGTAGGGTGCTGCGTCAGGGGAGGAGGCAGAATAGTAGGTTCCCACGATGGGAGCCTTCACGGGCACCAGTTTGCTGGTGTCTTCTGTGGGGGCAGCAGGAGCGGCTTCGGGGGCAGGCTGGGCCTGGGCAACAGGCTGGGTGGCCTGCTGGGTCTGGGGGGTGGGCTGGGTGACCACAATGGGCACAGGCTGCTGAGGTCCAGCCACCACGGGTGCTGGAGCCTGCACGAACACCTGTTCCACACCCCGTTTGAGCGAAATCTCGTATTCGCTGGTTTTCAGGCTGAACTCGGAGAATTCAGCGTCTGAAAGGGCATCCAGGATTTTCTTGAGATCCCGGGGGTCCATTATGCCCGTCCCAGGTACTTGCCGCCGTCTCGGGTGTCCACTTTCAGCTTGTTGCCGGTTTCCACGAACAGGGGCACCTGGATGGTGGCTCCGCTGCTCAGTTTGGCGGGTTTGGTGCCACCAGAAACGGTGTCGCCACGCACGCCAGGATCGGTCTCGGTGACTTCCAGAACCACCATGTTGGGCAGTTCAATTTTCAGGGGTTTCTCGCGGAACATCTGCACGTCCACCTGCATGTTTTCCACCAGGAACTTGCTCTGGTCGCCAGCAAGGACCACGGGCAGGCTGACCTGATCGAAGGTTTCCATGTCCATGAACAGGTAGTCGTCGCCGTCCTGGTACAGGAACTGCATGGTGCGTCCTTCCACAAAGATGTCCTGCAGTTTTTCACCGCTGTTGAAGGTGCGGTCCACGATGGATCCGGTTTCCATGTTGCGGAACTTGGTGACCACTTTTGCGCCACCGCGACCCATCTTCAGGTGAGAGTAATCCAGGCATTCCCAGAGCTGTCCGTCCATCTCGACTTTTGTGCCGTTCCGCAATTCTGTTACGCTGATCATTGATTCCTGACTCCTTTGTTCTCTGTGCCCCCTGTTCCCAGGTGCACCATTAAATACGTCCAGGTGAGCCTTTGTGCTGGCTGTCCTGTGCGTTTTGCCCGGAATGCTCTGACATTCTGACGGGGGTAGAGTAGAATGTCCTACTCGCAACAAGCTGTATTCTAACCCGTTCTCTGCACAAAGGTAAGTCACCTTTCTGAGAACACCCTGCTACCTGACACTTTTTGCCAGAAAAAACCTGTTCTGCAAAGGTTTTGTGGGTTGGCTTGAGGGTGTCGGGTGGAAGCAGCAGCAGAGAAGATCTTACCGCAAAAAGATGTGCCAGACCTGCAAGCAACTTCCAGCTGAACACGGTACAGTCACTGCATGGGGATTCAGAAAGCAGTGTTGATTTTCATCATGGCCATCGGAGGACTCTTTCTGCTGGGGGCCGTGTGGGCTGCAGGCAGCCAGTGGGCTTTTCTGCAAAAGAGCCTGAGCGCAAATGGGCATGTGGTGGACCTGGAAAAAGGACGGCTCAGCAAAGGAGGGGTGGTCTACTACCCCTTTGTGAAATACACCACACGGCAGGGCAAGACCCTGATTTTTCGCAATCCGCTGGGCAGCGATCCCCACCCGGACATTGGGGACCGGGTGACGGTGCTGTATGACCCGCAGAAACCTGCATCTGCCACCATTTCCAGCTTTGCGGATCTGTGGATGATCCCCTGCATTCTGCTGGGCCTGGGCTTGTGTTTTGGCGGGGTGGGCTGGTTTGTGTTTCGCCTGTCCCGGTTCGCCTGACCCTGCAGGTTTGAATTGCAGGTTTGAATTGCAGGATTGCAGCATGATTGCCCTCTCTGCCAGAAGCCTGCATCCATTCTGATCTGCCCTTTTTGGCAATCATCTTGCAATCATGCTCCGTTGTTTATTCTGCCTTCATCAGCAGGACGCTCACTGATCAGAGATCAGAAAAAGCGTTCTGGCGCTGGAGGACCTTATGAAACTGAAATTCCTGACTGTTGCCACCCTTGCCCTGATGGTCACCGCCTGCGGAACCCGCACCCCCGTGCAGACCCAGCCCCCCGTGACCCCTGTGGAAGTCCCAAATGCTGAAGGCATGCTGTTCGAGCTGGACACCGTGACCAAAACCATTCGCCCCATTACCCCCCAGGGAACGGGCATCTCACAGCAGGTGTACTACGGAGGCACTGGCTTTTCCACCACCCAGGTGATCACCGACCAGAACGACACCGTTTACAACGTGCAGTTCACCCTGAAAAACGACACCAACCAGATCATGGGTGCAGACTCTGACCTCACTGTCTTTGTGCCCTCCTTTGTGGCCCAGACCGCTGCCAATGTGACCGTGCCTGGAGGCGGCATCGTCAATGCAGATGGACTGCTGCCCGACACCTTCTTCCCCTTCAAGTCCTTCAGCAATCAGGTGAAACCCGGTGATGGCGTGGTGTTCACCATTGCCGTGCAGGTGCCCGAAACGGCCACCAAAGCCGTGTTCTCTCTGGGCGTGACTGCCGGACAGGAGTACAACCAGATCCCCATCACGGCCAATGCTTTCATGCAGCCTGCTTACGGCAAATTCAATGTGGGTGGCTACAAAGCCGGAGCCGCAGACCAGACCCGTTTCAACAAGCCCTTCAGCATGACCACCTGCCCCAGCGGCAAGATCTACCTGACCGACCAGAACGGCCTGTGGCGTCTGGATCCCCACAACACCGTGCTGGTCAGCAGCAACGCCGTGTACCGCAACAACACCTTCATTGACTGCCTGGACAACGATGAAATGGCCATCAACACCCAGGCCAACCAGATCTACACCGTCTCCAGCCTGTTCTGGTCTCCCACCCTGGTGGCGGGCACCGTGGACGCAGGCATGAACGATGGCAACCAGAGCAGCACCCGCTTCAACAACCCCCGCCAGATTGCCCACCACGGCACCGACCTTTATGTGGCAGACCTCAACAACCGCGCCATTCGCAAACTCACCAAGCAGACGGACAGCACCTACCTGACCAGCACCGTTCTCACCATGCCCGCTGCAGAAACCTACGTGGAGGGTGTGGCTGTGGACCCCCAGGGCAACATCTTCTTCGGAACCAGCACCGGCATCTGGCGCAAGAACCTCAACTCCAGCACCCCCGTCAAGATCGTCACCAAACCTGCGGGCTATGACCCCATCACCATCCAGTACCACCCCAACGGCATGATCCTGGTCTCCGAGATCAACGAGCACCGCATCCGGGCCTACACCCCTGCCACCACCAACCTGAACGGCGTCTGGAACCCTGTGGATCTGGCAGGCACTGGTGTGGAAGCCACTGTGTTCACCCGGGGTGAACCCCGCAAACTGGCCATCAAATCCCCTCTGGGCCTCACCGTGAACCGTTACGGCACCATCTACTTCACCCAGTTTCTGGCCCACAACGTCATGCGCATTGACCGCACCAAATAAACCCTGCTAATCAGTCTCAGCGCAGAAAAAACCACCAGAATTTCTGGTGGTTTTCTTTTTGTTTTCCGGTTGTTGGGTCTGGTTCAGGGGTTCAGAGAAGTGATCTCGGGCTTGAACCCGATCTTCTGGATGTAATCCAGATACTCCGCTTCTGACAGGGCTTCTTTCTTGCCACTGAGGGCCACGAAGAACGCCTCCATCACGTTGGTGCCGAAAGAGCGCCCGCCAATTCTGGGGGTGGTGGTGATCATTTCCTTCACCCCGGAAGCCTTTGCCCACGCCAGGTCTGCTGCAGTGGTGGTGTTGGTGAGGATGATCTTGCCTTTCAGGTCTTTTGGGGCGTAACGGCGGATGTAGAGGAAATCTCCGGCAATCACATCGGCCCAGGCGTAGTAATTGCTGCCGGTGCCTTTGACTTCCTTGTCCTGCTTGTCGCCGGTGGGGTAAAACCACTTGAAAGGCAGCAGGGTCAGGACGGGAAGCAGGGTATGGGCCACTTTCCTCAGACCGCCAATGGAACGGATCGGGAAGGGCATCCCCAGGCTGAAGATGATGTCTCCGTACAGCACATCTGCACCAGAACTGGCCAGTTCTTCTGCCATGCCGAAACGGTCCACAGCGGCCACCATCAGGGTGCGGGTGCCGTTCCAGTGGATGTGCGGCTCGAGTTGCCGGATGGCTTCGCGTTCCAGGGTGTGTTTCAGACCGCTGCCGTCCAGAATGGGGGTGATCTTGGCATTGGAGCACAGCTTCACAATGTCCCGGAAGGAATACTTCTTCTCTCCAGCGATGATGTAAAGGTCTGTTCCTCCCAGACCAAATGCATCCACCTTGCCGTCCAGTTCGCGGAAGAGCTGGGCGGCCTTCTCCATGTCGCCATCGGTGCCAATGCGTTCCAGAATGAGTTTCTGGCCCAGCACCGAAAGTTCCTCACGGGCGTTGCGTTTGCTGGAACCGATGGAAACACTGACCACATGTTTGTAACCTGCGGGGGCGGGGGTCCAGCCTGCAGGCAGTGCGCTGCTCAAAGTCATGTTGGTAAACTCCTTGACCCTCCATTATAGGGGGCATGGCTTAAGCAGAAGATGAAGGCCTGGATGCCACCTGCCACCACATGCGCCGCACCACATGTCCCAGCACCCCGGTGTTGAACACAATCTGCCGGGTGGATGACAGCAAAATCGACGGTCTGGGATACTCCTGAACCCGGTTGCGGGCCAGGCTGGACGCGGCTTTTTCCATGAAATCCAGCCCCCGGGCCGGTTCCCACAGTTGCTGGGTCCATTCTGGAGGGATGCCATCAACGCTGACCCGGATGCCCACCAGCCCACCCACCAGAGCGGCCATGGTGTCGGTGTCTCCGCCCAGTTCAATCACGCTTTTGACCGCATGTTCAAACCGGTTGGGGGTGGCAAACCAGGCGTGCAGCACCACCGGCAGGGTGTGATACACGTAACCGCTCACTCCATCTTGCAGGCCCAGTTCTCTTGCAAATTGCAAGGTGGACTGTTGTTTCTCCAGGCTGTCTTCCAGCAAAGCCAGCAAATCCCACAACTCACTGTCTTCCTCCTCAGGGATCCAGTTCAGCAGGTTTTCCAGAAAAGGGGTGATCTTCAGGCGTTTGTGCTCCAGGATGAAACGGGCGGCCAGGGCCAGCACCAGTGCACCTCGCTCTGCACGCAAATCCAGGTGGGTGATGCGCGTGGAAACCCGCACCATCTGGCGCAATTTCTCAGGATCGCCCAGCATCAGGCCCAGAGGCAAACTGCGCATCAGGGGTCCATTTCCGGCAGACATCACGCCACTGCGCTCAGGTGAAACCCCCACAGACAGTTTGCTCACGGCAATCAGGGTGGCCTTGCCTGCACTGAGGGGAAAAGACCGTCCCCAGCGCACCAGACCTTTTGCCAGCAATTTCTGAAACAGTTGCACATCCCCACCGGATTTCAGCAGGGCTTCCAGGGTGATCAGGGCATGCTCGGTGTCGTCCGAGACCATGCCGTGCCCCATCCAGAACCGCATGCGGTCCGGGTGCCCCAGTCTGCTGGCCTGGCTGCGCGGAAGGTTCTCGTAGGGGAGCCCCAGGGCATTTCCCACAGCCATTCCGAGCAGCATGCCATGGATGCGCTCTTGCATACCTCAGCTTACTGCAAATGGTTTTGGGTGAAATTGAAAGGTTCAACCCGCCCTGTTCTGATCCAGCAAGCTCGATCAGAACGCCCTCTCAGTGCGGCAGTTTGTGCAGTGACCTCCCAATCATAGACCACGTTTTGCAGGCTGACCGACCATCCTGAACCTGTGCGGCTGAGCAGGGCATAACGCGCATGGGGGCTGCCCGATTCCATCACATGTGGGTACGGAACATCATCGTCGTAAGCAGGGATGCCCACACTGCCCGGATTCACAATCAACTGGTTTCCAGCCTGTACCACCCGTGCCACATGGGAATGCCCACACAGCACCAGAGGAGCCGTTTCATGGTCCAGGCGTTGCAAGATTTCTGCTTCAGAAGCCAGCCTGACCCCATGCTCCGTCACGGTTTCCAGCAGGTAGGTGGTGTCAGAGGTGGGGGTGCCATGGCAGAGCAGGACACCGGGCAGGTTCAGGGTTGCAGGCATCTCAAGAAGCCACTGCAGGTGGTGTTCTGAAAGCTCGGAATGCAGAAAAGCAAAATCTGCACTGGCTTTTTCCTGTTCTGTGGGGCTGTGGATGCTGCGGTCCTGGTTCCCCGAAATGCACAGCACCCCATGCTCCATCAAGAAATCCGCCACCAGACGGGGCTGCAGGGAACCCCACAGGTGGTCCCCCAGACACACCACCAGATCCGGGCTGTGCTTCTGCAGATCCTCCCAGACTGCCTGCAAGGCCAGCAGGTTACTGTGAATGTCCGAAATCGCTGCAATCCTCACAGGTTCTTGTAAATCCATTCCACCACACCCAGTTTCTCGGGTTCTGCAACATGTTCTTTGCCCAGAGAACGCAGGTGCTCACCTGCATGTCCCACAGAGATGCCCGTTCCAGCCCACTCGAACATGCTGATGTCATTGACCCCATCTCCGAAAGCGACCACATCTTCGGGGCCATAACCATAATGCTGGGCCAGCAAAGAGAGGGCATGTCCTTTGGAGCTTCCCTGGGGCAGCACTTCCAGCACCGTGTGGTCCCAGGGATAAAACTGCCCCTGCACCTGCGCATGGACTTTTTCAGACAGCTTTGTGAGGTTCTTGCCGTAAATCACGATCTTGTTGACGGTTTCTGGCGTCAGGTCCTGCAACTGCTGTACCACATGACCTTCCTGATGGGCCCAGCTGAAAAAGGGATCTTCCAGATCCTTCAGGAAAAGATGGGTGGGACTGCTCATGAAGAACTTTGCTGAACGGTGCTGCCTCAGGAGTTTCAGGGTTTTCAGCACCTCATCTGCACCGATGTACACCTGATGCAGCATTTCTTCGCCGTGACCATGCACCCTTGACCCCTGGCAACTGCCAAAGTGGGATTCCACGTTCAGGGTTTGCAGGTAAGGCCGGGAACTGCGGTCTGTGCGTCCGGTGATCACCGTGACCTGGTGCCCCTTGCTGCGGGCGTAATCCACCGCCTTGCGGGTCTCTGCTGGCAAATCGAACTTCCGGGTGACGATGGTTCCATCCAGATCAAAGGCAAGCAACATAGGGTATTTTATGCACTTATGCATGGGGGGTTGCAGTGGGCCATGTGGCTTAAATCTAAACAAGCCGAGAGCCGAGGGCCGAGAGCCGAGGGCATCTGTAAAGCTCTGGCATAAGCATTTTTGGGTTTGACAGGCAGTTGAGGCTGTGCCAATTTACGCTCTCGGCTCTCGGCCCTCGGCTCTCGGCAAAGAGCTAGACCTGTCATTCCCCAAAAGGTGTCTCCACAAAATTCACACCCCTTGACTCTTCCCCTGGGTCAGACCCCAGACTGAAGCCATGAACGAGACCCGTGCTGACCTGCTGACCATCAGCGCCTTTGCCAGAAACACCCGGCTGTCCCAGAAGGCCCTGAGGCTCTATGACGCCATGGGGCTTTTGATTCCGGTGTTTGTGGATCCGCAAAGTGGATACCGCTATTACCATGCCAGCCAGTTTGAAGCGGCCCATTTGATTGGCCTCCTCAGGCAACTGGAGATGCCCCTGAACCGCATTTTTGAGGTGCTGCAGGCCTCAGAAGACCAGCGGGCAACCCTGGTGCGCTCTTACTGGCGTGAAGTGGAGCAGGATGCACGGCAGAAAAAGGAGCTCGTTCAGTACCTCTCCGATTACCTGGAGAAAAAGGAGAATCACATGTTTGACATCCAGACCCGCACGGTGCCTGCAGCCAAGATCATCACCATTCAGCAACGGGTGTATGCCAGTGATTTGCCCGCTTTCATTGGAGAGGCCTTTGGTCGCATCATGCCCCACCTGGAGGCTTCGGATGCCCCCATCACTGCTGCCCCTTTTGTGATCTACCACGGGACCGTAAACCAGGATTCAGATGGGCCTGTCGAGGTGTGTGTGCCTTTCATGGGTCCAGTGGAACCTCTGGAAGGCATGAACATCCGCATTGAACCCGAGCACCCCGAGGCCTTCACCACCATCACCAAAGGGCAGTGTGTGTTCCCGGAAATCCTCAAGGCCTACGATGCTGTTTCTTTGTGGCTCAGAGAACAGGGCAGGATGTGCAGCATGCTGTCTTCCCGTGAAGTTTACTTCGCAAACTGGGATGAGGCAGGACCAGACGATCTGGTGTGTGACATTGCGTTTCCTTACTGACCACTGACCCCCACCTCGCTCACTTCGCCTCGCTTTCCTCCCCCTCAGGGGGAGGACCTGTCGGAGACAGCGGTGGGGGTTGGAGGGGGAAACTCAGGAGGAAGACCGGGCACGGCCCGCGGTGAGGGTTGTGGGGAGGGCAGCAGGGCTGAGTTCCCTCACCACTTCTCCCAGGCGGTGAATGCCGTCTTTCAGGGTCTGGGGATCCACCGACCCGAAACTCATGCGGATGAAGTCGCCACTGGGCTCTGCTGGAAAGTAGACGTTGCCGCACACCACGATGACCCCATTGCGTTCTGCTGCACGGGTGAACTCCTCGGCCCGGATGCCTTCAGGAAGGCGCAGCCACATGTGCACCCCTCCAGTGGGATGGGTGTAGGGCGTGAGGCCCGGAATGTTCTTCAGCTCCTGCAAAGCGATGTTGCGGCGGTATTTCAGCTCCTGATGCAGTTTTTTCAGATGTTTGGGCCAGGCCGGGCTGGTCAGAAAGTGCAGGGCCGTTTCCTGCAGAAGCCTGCTGACAAAAAGACCATCCACCACGCTCATGGAGTTGATTCTGGCCCGTGCTGCACCTTTGGCAATCACGGCCCCGACCCGCAAACTGGGGGCCACACTCTTGGTGAGGGAACGCAGGTAGATCACGTGGTTTTCGTTCTCGCTGATCAGGGGAGGGGAGTGGGTGCCCTCGAAGGTCAGGCCGTTCAGATAGTCGTCCTCAACGATGAAAGCCTGGTATTTCTCTGCAATTTCCAGCACCCGCTTTCTGCGGTAAGGAGAGAGGGTGGCTCCGCTGGGGTTGGAGTGCCGGGGCTGGGTGTAAAAAACCTTGGCCCCGGTTTTCTGGAAGGCCGATTCCAGAAATTCAGGAATCACGCCCTGGGCATCGGTGGGAACGGCAATGGGGTTCACCTTGTTGGAGCGCATCACGGCCAGGGCTCCCAGGTAGGTGGGAGATTCCACCAGCACATGCTGTCCGGGTTCGGTCAGGGCACTGAAAATGGTGGCCAGGGCGGCCTGTCCGCCTGAGACAATTTGCACATCTGCGGCCCGCACGTATCCACCTGCTTCGTGGGCGAACCAGGCCCGAAGTTCTTCGAGGCCCTCGGTGGGGGCCCATCCCCACACGGTGGGTTTGCGCATCACGGCTTTCAGGCTGGATTGCAGGGCTTCCACGGCCTGCAGTTCAGAATCCAGATACCCCGATTGCAGCGGAATGCAACCACTGGGCACATTGGCCATGAATTCCCGCAGGTTGTCTCCAGGGTGGTATCTGGTGCCCAGGGTGATTTCCTGCCAGGCGGTGGGCTTGGTTTCCCGGCGGTGGATGGGATCTGCCACAAACGTTCCACTGCCTGTTTTGGTGACGATTTTGCCTTCCAGAGACAGGGCTTTTAAAGCCTTGTTGATGGTGATGGGACTGGCCTGAAATTGCTCCATCAAATCCCGCACGGTGGGCAGCTTCTCTCCAGCCTGCCGGGTCTGGATATCATCTCTGAGTGCGTTCAGGATTCGGTCTAGACTGGATTTTGACATGTATACCTCTCAATTGTTATCATAATATATGAAGGATACCGATAACAATACCCTGTATTTACAAGCAAGACCTCAAGTGTTATCCAAAGAGGTCTACGGGATGCTGCTGGCCTTCCTGGGGGTGCTGATCTTCAGCTGGACCCTGCCTGCTTCCAGATTTGCTGCACCAGAAATGGGCGGCCTGGCAGTCGGTGTCTTCAGAAACCTGATCGGTGCAGCGGTGGCGATGGTGGTCCTTCTGATCCACAAAGAAAAATTTCCGGCCAGACAGCACTGGAAAAGCATCATCCTGGCGACCCTCGGAACGGTGGGATTTGGGACCAGTGTGGCCATTGCCATGAAAGATGTGCCCTCTGCCCACGGTGCTGTGGTGATTGCCGTGATTCCCCTGACCACCGCACTGCTGGCGGTCCTGAGGGCAAAAGAACGGCCTCCGCTGAATTTCTGGATTGGCATTCTGATCGGGTGCGGTACCGTGGTGACCTTCCTGATCAGCCAGAACGGAGGCAGCCTGAAATTGCACACCGCAGATGTGTGGTTGCTGGCTGCACTGGTGTTCTCTGCTTTCACTTATGTGGAAGGAGCCAAAGTCACCCGCCACATGCCCGGCTGGAAAGCCATTTCCTGGATTCTGGTGTTCACCCTGCCCCTGATCCTTCCTGCCAGCATTTTTCTGCTGGTCCAGAATCCCCACATCCTCAACCTCACCCCTGTGGCCTGGGGCGGCCTGATCTATGTGGCCCTGTTCAGCGCGTACCTGGGCTTTTTTCCCTGGTACCACAGCTTCACGCTGGTGGGCATCTCCAGAGCAGGTGTGATCCAGCTCCTGCAACCCCTGATGACTTTTGTGTGGGGAGCCCTCTTTCTGGGAGAACACCTGAGCCCTGCCATTCTGATTGCAGGAGCTGTGGTGCTGGGCAGCACGGTGCTGTGCTGGAAGAAGTAAAAGCCCTCAGCGTTCAGCGATCAGGCCCCATTCTGGGTGCCGTTCTGGTCAAGAAGCCATCAGCAAAAACAAGAAACAGAAGCTGGATTGCTCTGGCTTCTGTTTCTTGTTGCTCAGATTTTCAATGGCTCAGTCCTGACCGGAAGGCAAAATCCCCTCCAGATAATCCTTAACCTTCACCTTGATGGGCATGATGTAGAGGTGCCCGCCATTCTGCCCGGCCCACTGAATGGCCTCTCTGGCAAAATTGCGGTTCCACTCCAGTGTGGGCTGAAAGTGCCGGGGGAAAATGGCCCGGTTGCGGGTCTCCCAGTAATTCCGGGAGCGCTGGCCCACCACAGAGGTGATGCCCCACACCACAGGCAAATCCCTGCATTCTGACTGTTCAAACATCTCTGCAAAGACTTCCATCAGGCGCACATCAAAATACGGCTGGGTGAAAAACCCCTCTGCTCCGGCTTCCTGTTTGCGTTCCAGATACTCCAGTTCGCTCCTCAGGCTGGAACGGTAAGGGTCCAGACCGCCATACACCTTGATTTCAGGGAGTTCCCGTTTGAACTTGCGCATCAGTTCGATGCAGGAGGTCGGGTAAACCTTGCGGCTCATGTCCACTGGAGGATCTCCCGTGACCACAATGACCTCCTTTACCCCGCTTTCCCGCAGTTTCTCTGCAAAGGGAAAGGGTTTTTTCAGGTCAAAATCAATGGAACGAAAATGGGGAATGGGACTCAGGCGTGGCACCTCTGAACGCACATGCGAGCAGGCATCCCAGCTGCGAATCGGCATGCGCATCAAATCTGGAATGTTCACGGCATTCACCGTGGGAAGTTCATCCCGGATGTAATCCAGCTCTGATTGCAGGTCTTCGGGGCTTCGGGGCACCACTTCAATGGAAATCCACATGGGTGACAGTGTACCTGCCCCTCTGTGGGGTTCCCTTCAGAGGTCTATCCCGTCTTTGTGAATGGACACAGGTTCTCGATGGCACCTCGAAGCCTCTCATCAAGCGACCCCTCCAATTTGCAACCCATGCCATATTGTCCGCTGTGTTTTGTGCTAGACTCTTCTTTGGCTGTTTTTTGCCAGTGGTCTGACGGGTCGTTTTGCGGGCAGAGGGTGTCCCCAGAACAACGAGGCCAGCACGACCAACATCAACCTGTTTTACAACGCCCTCACAAGGAGTACAGATGTCTTACATCAGCATGAAGCAACTGCTCGAGGCCGGCGTGCACTTCGGTCACGAAACCAAGCGCTGGAACCCCAAGTTCAAGCGTTTCATCTTCGCCGAGCGCAATGGTATTTTCATCATTGACCTGCAGAAGACCCTCAAGCAGATTGACCGCAGCTTTGACTTCATCAAGGAAACCGCTGAACGCGGTGGCGTGATCCTCTTCGTGGGCACCAAGAAACAGGCCCAGGAAATCGTGGAACTCGAAGCCCGCCGCACCGGCATGCCCTTTGTGACCCAGCGCTGGCTCGGTGGAATGCTCACCAACTTCCGCACCATCCGCAGCCGCATTGATCGCCTTGAAGAACTCAACGAGATGATCGAAACCGGAGCCATCAACGCCCGTCCCAAAGCTGAACGCATCCAGCTGGGCAACGAGCGTGACCGCCTGGAGCGCTACGTGGGCGGCATCCGCAACATGACCCGTCTGCCTGACGCGCTGTTCGTTGTGGACCCCACCAAAGAAGTGATTGCTGTGCAGGAAGCCAACAAACTTGGCATTCCCGTGATTGCTCTTGCTGACACCGACTCCAACCCCGACGTGATCGACTACATCGTTCCTGGCAACGATGATGCGATCCGTTCCATCCAGCTGATCACCAACCGCATCGGTGACCTGATGGTCGAAGCCCGTGGTGGCGGCGAAGTGGTGGCCAGCACCCCTGCTGTTGAAGAAGAAGCTGCTCCTGCAGTTGAAGCTGAAGAAGAAGCAGTCGTTCAAGAATAAGTGTGAACCTGACGGGAGTGGGGGGATCACAGCCCCTCACTCCCTGTTGTGTGTTTGCTGGTGGTGGCCTCAAAATGCTTGACCCTGGACTGAAATGTCCAGTGCACCATCAAGAACCGAGCACAACCCCAAAAGAGTGAAACCCATCTCAAACAAAGGAGATCCAATCATGATGGAGTCCATCAAAAGAGTACGTGAAATCACCAGCGCTGGAATCGTAGACGTGAAAAAGGCCCTGACGGATGCCGAGGGCAACGAAGAAAAAGCTGTGGCCCTGCTGCGCGAGCGTGGCATTGCCAAAGCGGGCAGAAAAGCCGACCGTGAAGCCAAAGAAGGCCTCATCGCTTTCCAGGTCTCCGAAGACGGCAAGCGTGCTGCTCTGGTTGAAGTGAACAGCGAAACCGACTTCGTGGCCCGCAACGCTGACTTCCAGGCCCTGGTGAAACAGCTGGCCGAAGTTGCCCTGAACGCCAGAACCAGCGACCTCGAAGTGTTCAAGAACGCCGACCTCGGCAACGGCGAAACCGCCGACACTGCTGTCAAAGGCGCTGCTGGAAAAATCGGTGAGAACATCGTGCTGAGCCGCGTGGCTTACCTGGAATCCGATGGTGTTGTTGGTGCCTACGTGCACTCCAACGGCAAAATCGGTTCTCTGGTGGCCCTGAGTGGTGCTGACGCTGCTGTTGCCAAGGACATCGCCCTGCACGTGGCTGCCGAGCGCCCCCGTTACCTGGACCGCAGCGAAGTGGACAACAGCGCCATCGAAGCCGAGCGTGAAATCCTCACCAACAAGGCCATCAACGAAGGCAAGCCTGCCCAGATCGTGGAAAAAATCGTGGCGGGCCAGCTGGGCAAATTCTACGAAGAAACCGTTCTGCGTGAGCAGAAATTCGTGAAAGACAACAGCCTGACCGTGGCCAAGTACGCTGGTGACAACACCATCAACAGCTTCGTGCGCTTCGAAATCGGCTCCAAATAATCTGAAAGCGGGGAAATTCCCCGCTTTTTTCATGTGGTGGAGCCTAGGCTCCACCCTTTTTCGGGAGGAAACATGGCGTACAAAAGGGTACTCCTTAAACTGTCCGGCGAATTTCTGTCTGCCGAAAACGGGTTTGGCATTTCCCACGAAGCCACCACAGCCCTGGCCCGCGAGATCAAAGCAGCCAGAGATGCCACAGGTGTGGAACTTGCCATTGTGGTGGGGGCAGGCAACCTCTGGCGCGGTGCACGCAACGGGGAAGGCATGGATCCCGCCACTGCCGACTACATGGGCATGATTGCCACCGTGATGAACGCCATCGCCCTGCAAGACGCTCTGGAGCAGGTGGGTCAGCCCACCCGCGTGCAGACCGCCATCACCATGAGTCAGGTGGCTGAGCCTTACATCCGCCGCCGTGCCATTCGCCACCTGGAAAAAGGCCGCGTGGTGATCTTCGGGGCAGGCACCGGAAACCCCTTCTTCACCACCGACACCACTGCCACCCTGCGTGCCCTGGAAGTCGGCGCAGAAGTGGTCCTGATGGCCAAAAACAAGGTGGATGGGGTTTACTCCGACGACCCCCGCAAGAACCCCGATGCTTACAAAATCGACAGCATCTCACACCGTGAAGTGGTTTCCCGTGGCCTGCAGGTGATGGACGCAACCGCCCTGACCCTCTGCCAGGACAAGGGCCTGCCCCTGGTGGTTTTCGACATCTTTGCTGAAGGCAACCTTGTGCGCCTGCTCAGCGGTGAAAAGGTTGGGACCTTCATTTCCAGCGAAGTCTGATTCATTTTGAGATGTAGGGGCGCAGCGTGCTGCGCCCTTTTTGTTTCTGGGTGAGGTCAAGCAATTTGGTGGTTCTGGACATCAAGTGCCAGCCAGAGATCCAATTTGAGATTTCTGCCATCAGGGCGAGGCACGCCTCGCCCCTACATTTCCCTTCTGCCAAACACCATCGTGAAATCCAGGGTTTTTCGTCCCGCTTCCATTGGGTATCCTGTTCTCTATGGACCTCACCTACCGTCCCCGCCGCCTGCGTTCCAGCCATTCCATCCGTGAAATCCTCAGGGAAACCACCCTGGAACCCCGTCATCTTCTGTACCCCATGTTCATTGAGGAAGGGGAGGGGGTCAAAACCCCAATCTCTGCCATGCCTGGAATTCACCGGTATTCCATTGATCTGGCCATCGAGCATGCCAGAGAGGCCTGGAACCTGGGCATCAAGGGGGTGGCATTGTTTCCCGCCATTCCCAATGACCTGAAAGACAAATATGGCTCTGAGAGCCACAACCCGCAAGGGCTGTTTGCCCGCACCATTCGGGCATTTAAAAAAGCGCTGCCCGAACTGCTGCTGATCACCGATGTGGCCCTGGATCCTTACTCCTCAGATGGACACGATGGGATTGTCTCTGAAACTGGGGAGATCCTGAACGATGAGACTGTGGAGGTCTTGATCAAAATGGCCCTCACCCAGGCGGCTGCAGGTGCAGACATTGTGGCTCCTTCTGACATGATGGATGGCCGCATTGGAGCCCTGAGGTCCGCTCTGGACGAGGCGGGTTTTGAGCGGGTCATGATCATGTCTTACTCGACCAAGTACGCCTCTGCTTACTATGGTCCTTTCAGAACAGCGCTGGACAGTGCACCCAAGATGGGGGACAAGAAAACCTACCAGATAAACCCTGCTTCGGGGTACCGGGAGGCCCTGAGGGAATCCAGCCTGGATGAAGCAGAAGGGGCAGACTTCCTGATGGTCAAGCCTGCGCTGGCCTACCTTGACGTTTTGCGCGTTGTGCGGGATAACACTCAACTTCCGGTGGTGGCCTACAACGTCTCTGGAGAATACGCCATGGTGAAGGCTGCAGCGCAGGCCGGTTACATCGATGAAAAGCGCATTGTGCTGGAGACCCTGACCAGCATGAGAAGGGCTGGAGCGGACGCCATTCTGACTTATCACGCGCTGGACGCAGCAAACTGGCTCAAATCGTAATGGCTTCTTAACAAACTCTAAAATTTGCTATCCTAGGAGAATAAACCGCACGCTTAGGGAGCAAAATGGTTTGGTTGATCCTGATTTTTGTCGTGAGTGGTGTGCTGTGGTACCGAGCATCAGAACGCGTTCTGGCGCTGGCCCTGGCAGTGGTCACTCTGCTTTTCGTCACCTACCTGGTCAGTTTCAGTTCGGTGGAGCGTGCGCTCACACCAGCTCTGATTGCCAGCTTCCTGATTGGAACAAGCTTTTACCTCACCAGGTTTGTTCCGGTGAAAGGACCCAACCGCAAACAGCGGCGGAAACCCAGAGCGCGACTGGTCCGCCAGGGAGGAGAACTTCAACTCAACATCCGGGGCTACCAGATCCTGGAGCGCATCGGAGAAGGGGGCATGGCTGTGGTCCATCTGGCCAGAAGGCTGGAGGACGAAAAGCTGGTGGCCATCAAGGTCCCCCTGGAAAAACACTTTGGTGACAACAAGGTGCTGCGCAGGTTTGTGCAGGAAGCCGCCACCCTCAAGCGCCTGGAACACCCCAACATCGTGCGGGTCTTTGACTACAATGCTGACACCCAGCCTTTTTACATGATCATGGAGTATGTCAAAGGTCAGTCTCTGGAAGGGTACATGCTCTCGCAGCCTGTGAGTGTGTCTTCGGTGCTGAACATTTCCCGTGCTGTGTGTGATGCCCTCAGGTACATTCACTCCCAGGGACTGGTGCACCGGGATGTCAAGCCTTCCAACATCATGCTGATGCGTGAACAGATCACCCAGGGAGACATCGATTCCTACCAGGTGCGCCTGATGGATTTCGGGATTGCTGTGGGTCAGGCGGTGTCCCGTCTGAGCGTGGGCGCAGGTCGGGTGGGCACCCCCATCTACATGAGCCCCGAACAGGCCAAAGGTGGCAGTGTGGATGCCCGCAGTGACATCTACAGTCTGGGCATGGTGCTGTACGAGATGGCTGCAGGTCGCACCCCTTTTGCAGGCAGCTACGACGTGGTGGTGCACCAGCAGGTCTTCGATGTGCCCACCCCTCCCCGCCAGTACAATGTGCGGATTCCCATTGCGCTCAACGACCTGATCATGCGCATGCTTGAAAAAGACCCCTCCCACCGCCCCAGCCTGGACGAGGTGCTGCGCCTGATTGACTCTGGCGACCTGATCGACAACTCCATTCCCATCCTGCCCAGCACGCTGGTGGTGGTGACCAACAGCGGTCAGAATTTCATCCGGGTGCTGGACACCCAGGGGAATTTGCTGCAGGGTCTGGGCAACATGGATTCGGGCGCCCTGCCCACCATTCCTGTGGCCTGCCATTACCTCCCAGATGGAAACCTGCTGGCAGGCGTGGTGGATTACAAAACCGCCAATGCCCCCATGCTGCGCATCCTCAACAGCGAGATGGAACTGGTGGGTGGTTTTGCCCCTTACGGCCTGAAAGAAGGCAACCTGCTCAACCTGGTGTCTCTGGCCGTGACCCCCAGCAAGCGCATTTACGCCCTGGACCTGGACACCTGCATGGTGCAGGAGTACACCATGGAAGGGGACTTCGTTCGCAAATTTGGTGGGCGTGGAGACGGTCAGGGCACCTTCCGGGAGCCCCGCATGCTGGCCGCCAACGATGAATTCATCTTTGTGCTGGACACCCAGCTTCGCGAAGTGCAGCGTTTCTCGCTGGACGGCAGCTACATTTCACGGGTGGCCTTTAAGCAATCCAAAGATGCCCAGGCCCTGCAAGCCCTGGACGGGGTGGGTGTGGACCTCAAAGGCAATGTGCTGGTCAGCGATTCCACCAGCAGCCGCATCCGCGTGATGAGTGCTGCCGGGAAACCGGTCTCTGCGGTGCTGATTGACCCCTGGCACGGTGAGCCCACAGGTGAACTGCTGCTGGATGTGGACCACGAAGGCCACATTTACGCAGCCCGCAAAGGCGGTCAGCTGATCCGCAAGTACACCGCAGACGGTCAACTGATGGGCATGCTGGACGCCCTGGCCCCCGTGCTGGCTTTCAGTGTGCGCAGAACGGTTCCTGTTTCGGTCAAAGCCTGAACTTAACCTTCAAATCAACATCCAAATCAACATCCAAATCAACATCCAAATCAACATCAAAAAGCGGCTGGAGATCCCAGCCGCTTTTCCTGTGTTTGTTTTTTGCTGCGCTTATGCCAGTCGAGCAGAGAGGTATTCCCGTTCCCCAGAGAGGATCTTCTGGGCCACCGCGAGGTCTTTGGGAAATTCCTTGCCCCTGTTGATGAAGTGGGTGTCGTACCGTCCGATGTCCAGTTTCTCAACCAGATAATTGAGTGCGTGCTGGGCATCGAATTCTTTGCAGGAAAAAATGTCCACACTGACAAATCCCCGTCTGGGGAAGGTGTGAATCGCAATGTGCGATTCAGCAATGATCACCACACCGGTGTAACCCGAGTCTTCTTCGCTGAGGCCGTGGTGTTCGGTGACGGCAGGAGGCAGCACCACAGTCATGTCGATTGCCCGGGGAAGGTCTTGCAGGATGCTTTCCAGCAGTGCTGCGTCTTCCAGTTTCTCTGAGGCGGCGTGATAACCATCGATCATCAAGTGGGGTCCGAAACCGAACAGTTCCAAAATGTGCCTCCTTGTTGCCTTGACAAGACAACGGGATCAATTATACATGAGACCTGCGAAGCGTCAAACAAACCCCTGACAAATCTGGACACCGAAAGCGCTTTTGATTAATTTTGTAAAAATTCCCCATCTGGAACAGTGCCTTTTTTGTTGCAAATTTGTGGAATTCTGTTCCAAAATGACAAATTTTTGATCACCCATCTCTGCATATACAGTTGTCCCTTGACAGGCCCGAAGGCAGAAAGAACATGCTAAACTGTATCGTGTTGTTTAACCGACGTTAAAGGATTCGCAAGGAGGAGAACATGATCGGAGGGTATCGAGGCAAGGAAGGACAGTGGGCCTTCATGCTGCACCGCATTTCGGGGCTGGCAATCTTGCTGTACTTGCTTTTACACATCCTCTCTATCGGGTCGATTGCCATCAGCAGAGACGCCTATGAGGCTGTGCACGCCGTGGAAAGCCACTGGCTTTTCTCCATCGGCCTGGTGTTTGTGACCGCAGGGGTGCTGTACCACGCCCTCAACGGGCTGCGCATCATCTTCATGGATTTTGCCGGCTGGGGTGTGAAAATTCAGCGGGAGTTGTTCTATCTGGTGCTGGTGATCAGTGCAGTGGGTGGGCTCATGACCGGAGTGCTGACCCTGGGCCGCATTCTCGGCTGGTTCCCGGAGGCTTGAAACCATGATTCGCGCAAAACGTTTTGAAGACGCCAAGGCCCAGGCCACCGGAAACTCCGAACTGTTCTGGTGGGTGTTCATGCGCATCAGCGGCATTGTGCTGATGTTCCTGGTGCTCGGTCACATCTACATGACCTTCATTCAGGCCCCTGAGTCGGTCACCGCCAGCTATGAAACCATTGTGAACAAGCTGGACAAACCCGTCTGGAAACTCTATGACTGGCTGATCATGGTGCTGGCTGGCCTGCACGGGGTGAACGGTGCCCGTTACGTCATCGAGGACTACATCCCCAGCAAGAACCGCCGTTTCTGGACCAAAGCCATCTTCTACACCGTTGTGGGTGTGATTTTTGTGTGGGGCACCATCGGCCTTTACACCTTCCAGCCTGCTCAATAAGGAGCCAATATGCATCACCGTTACGATGTCCTTGTGGTCGGCGCAGGTGGAGCAGGTCTCATGGCCTCCCTGTATGCCGCAAAAAACAAAAACGTTTCTGTCGCTGTGATCAGCAAACTGTACCCCACCCGCTCCCACACCGGAGCCGCACAGGGTGGGGTGGGTGCCGCCCTCGGGAACGTCAACGAGGACCACTGGGAATGGCACATGTTCGACACCATCAAAGGTGGCGACTACCTGACCGACCAGGACGCAGCAGAGATCTTCTCCAAAGACGTGATCGAGGCCGTGTACGAACTCGAACACATGGGGTTGCCCTTCAGTCGCCTTCCCAACGGCAAGATCGCCCAGCGCAAATTCGGCGGGCACACCCGTGAATACGGAAAATCTGCTGTGGAACGCGCCTGCTACGCTGTGGACCGCACGGGCCACATGATCCTGCAGACCCTGTACCAGCAGAACGTTAAAGCCGGAACCACTTTCTACAACGAGTTCCAGGTGCTGGACCTGATCATCGAGGACAACGTCTGCAAAGGCGTGGTGGCCCTGGAACTTTCCAGCGGTGAAATCCACACCTTCCATGCCAAATCCGTGATTCTGGCTTCGGGTGGATATGGTCGCGTCTTCAAGATCACCAGCAATGCCCTGTCCCTGACCGGCGACCTGATGAGCATCTACTACCGCAAAGGCCTGCCCCTGGAAGACCTGGAGTTCTACCAGTTCCACCCCACCGGCATTGCCAAACTCGGCATTCTGATCACCGAGGGTGCGCGTGGTGAAGGAGGCATCCTCAGAAATGACTCTGGAGAGCGTTTCATGGAGCGTTACGCCCCCACCATCAAGGACCTGGCCCCCCGTGACATGGTGTCCCGTGCCATCTACCGCGAAATCCGTGAGGGACGCGGGGTGGGCAAGGAAAAAGACGCCATCATGCTGGATTTGACCCACCTGCCCAAGGACATCATCGAGAGCCGCCTGCCAGACATCACCGACTTTGCCCGCACCTATCTGGGTGTGGACCCGGTGAAGGAACTGGTGCCGATCCAGCCCACCGCCCACTACGCCATGGGTGGGGTGCCCACCACCATCGACGGGGAAGCCCTGGCCAGCGAAGACGGCACCCTGGTTCGTGGTCTGTACGCAGCAGGGGAAGTGGCCTGCGTGAGTTTGCACGGAGCCAACCGCCTCGGGACCAACTCCCTGGGAGATTTGATCGTGTTCGGACGCCGTGCTGGCATGGCCGCAGCCAAGTTCGCCCAGAAAGCAGAGTTTGAAACCCTGCCCAACAACCCCGAGGCTTACTCCAAGGGCCTGATTGACCGCCTGCGCAGCAACAGTGGCACCGACAATGCTGCCAAAATCCGCAAGGAACTGCAGGACACCATGATGATGAACGTGGGCATCTTCCGCAACGGCAAGGACATGGAAGCCCAGGTCAAGATCGTGAAGGAACTGCAGGCCCGTTACAAGAACGTGTCGGTCGCTGACCCCAGCGCACGCTACAACACCGAACTGGTGGAAGCGCTGGAACTCGGCTTCCTGCTGGACATCGCAGAAGCCATGACCGCCAGTGCCCTCAACCGCACCGAATCCCGTGGAGCACACGACCGCGAAGACTTCACCGAGCGCAACGACGACCAGTGGCTGAAACACACCATGGCCTACCGGGACATGAACAACCCTGGAAACGTGCTGCTCAGGTACAAACCCGTGGTCCTGAAGGGCGAAACCCTGAACTTTGTGCCCAAGCCACGGGTGTACTAAGGAGACCAGACCCATGAAAGTCAATGTCAAAGTTCAGAGATACAACCCGGAGAAAGACAAAAAGCCATCCTGGCAGTCTTTCGCTGTGGAATGTGAACCCGGAGACCGGGTGCTGGACCTCCTCAACCACATCAAGTGGTACATGGACTCCACCCTGACCTACCGCCGCAGTTGCGCCCACGGGGTGTGCGGAAGCGACGCCATGCTGATCAACGGACGCAACCGTCTGGCCTGCAAAATCCTGGTGAAAGACCTGGCCAGAGATGGTGGCACCATCACCGTGGAACCCATCCGGGGCCTCAAAGTGGAGCGCGATTTGCTGGTGGACATGGAGCCCTTCTTCGATGCCTACCGCGCGGTGATGCCCTTTTTCATCAATGATGATCCTGTTCCTGCCGGAGAGCGCCTGCAGAGCGTGGAAGACCGGGCCATCTTCGATGAAGGAACCAAGTGCATCCTCTGCGCCTGCTGCACCACATCTTGCCCCATCTTCTGGGTGAACGGACGTTACCTGGGTCCTGCCAGCATCGTGCAGGCCCACCGTTTCATCTTTGATTCCAGAGACAAGGGCTCAGACCAGCGCCTGAAAGTGCTGAACCAGAACACCGGCGTGTGGCGTTGCCGCACCGCTTACAACTGCACCGAAGCCTGTCCCAGAGACATCCCCATCACCGAACTGATCGAGGAAGTCAAACGCGCAGTGCTGTACCAGAAAGCCTGATCTTCAGGCCCCATGGGTCTTGCCCGGTCCTCCTCTGTATAAGGGAGGGCCTTTTTGTGGTTATGGGCCTGCTGGGCCTGCCAAGGGCCAGCAGGCCCATAACCTATGTCATGCTTTCCTGCACGCACCATTTTTAGGTATCCTGTAAACCATGTCGCAGGAAATGCACGAACAGACCGTGGCGCGCCTCAAGAACCAGCAGGCGCTGATTGAAATGGGCTTCGAAGCCTACCCTTACACCTACCCGCAAACGCACCACACCCAGGACATCCTCAAAAAGCACATCGAAGGGGAACCCGGTCAGAAATGGGCAGAAGACCACTACGCCCTGGCTGGACGCCTGATGACCATCCGTTTCATGGGCAAGGTGGCTTTTGCAGACCTGCATGACGAACAGGGCAAAATCCAGCTGTACTTTGGCAAAGACATTCCCAACTTTGCGGGCATCAAGCACCTGGACCTCGGAGACATCATTGGGGTCAAAGGCCACCCCTTTGTCACCAAGACCGGACAGCTGACCCTGCACGTCACCGACTGGCAGCCCCTGGTCAAGAGCCTGCACCCCCTGCCAGACAAATACCACGGTCTGCAGGACATCGAAATGCGTTACCGCCAGCGCTACCTGGACCTGATGACCAACCCCGAGGTCAAGGAGAACTTCAAGCTGCGCTCCAGAATCGTGCGTTTCATTCGCAACTTTCTGGACGACCGGGATTTCATGGAGGTGGAAGGCCCCACCATCCAGGCCATTGCTGGAGGCACCGAGGCCAAACCCTTCGTGACCCACCACAATGCCTTATCGCATGATTTCTTCCTGCGCATTGCGCTGGAACTGCACCTCAAGCGCCTGCTGGTGGGCGGTTTTGAGCGGGTTTACGAGATTGGTCGGGTGTACCGCAACGAGGGCATCGACCAGACCCACAACCCCGAATTCTCCATGCTGGAGCTTTACTGGGCCTACGTGGACTACGAGGACATCATGAAACTCGTGGAGGATTTGTTCTCTGCCCTGGCCCTCTCTGTCAAAGGCAGCACCGAATTCGAGATTTACGGCAAACAGGTCAACTGGTCTGCGCCTTTTGACCGTGTGGATTACGTGGGCAGCCTGAAAGAAAAAGTGCCGGACCTGGACTTCGATCCCCTGGATCTGCCCAGACTGCGCGAATTCTGCGATGCCCGCTACCCCCAGTGGAAGAAAGTTCCGGATTACAAGCTGCTGGACAAGCTTTTCGGGGAGTACGTCGAGCCCGGACTGATCAACCCCACTTTCGTGATTCACCATCCGCTGGTGATCAGCCCGCTGGCGAAAAAACACCGCACCCTGGAAGGGGTCACCGAGCGCTTCGAGCTGTTCGGGATGGGCTTCGAGCTGGCCAATGCCTTCAGTGAACTGAACGATGCCCTGGACCAGCGCCAGCGTTTCGAGAGCCAGACCAGACGCCGTGAAGCCGGAGACGATGAGGCCCACGAGCAGGACGAGGACTTCCTGACCGCCCTGGAATACGGTATGCCCCCTGCCGGTGGTCTGGGCATCGGGATTGACCGTCTGGTGATGCTGCTGACCGACAAGGAAAGCATCCGTGATGTGCTGCTGTTCCCCCTGATGAAGCCTGAAAAAGCCCGTCCTCAGCAGGACGCGCCAACTGATCCGGCTGAAACGGCTGAAACAGAAGTCTAAAATTTCAGCAAAGAAATGAGGAGCCGGAAACGGCTCCTTTGCTTTTGTATTGCAGGAGGTGTGCTATTCGGTTCTTTCGTTCAGCAAGACTTTCTTTTGCTTTGCCGGATCGGTGAGCTGGTGGTACCAGGAGGCCACCACCAGACTGCCCAGCACATAGATGATCCACAGAAACAGCATGTAAAGCAGCAAAAACTGCAAGAGTTGCTCGGCCTGCTGCACACTGATGTCCATCATGTTTTCAAAATTCAGGTCAGGTCTGGGAATCAGTTTTCCAGCCAGATACTGCAGAAAAGACCACAGAAAGAGCAGGGCCACATGCTTCCACAAATCTCCTTTGCGGATCAATTCGGCATTTTTTTGCAAAATCTGGGCCAGGGTCAGGTCTGCACGGGCCAGCAGAAAACTGTAGAGGAATACAGCAGCAATGAAGGTGTTGCCCAGCATGTCCAGTGCGATGTGCATGCCTCCAAAGAAGGCCACCCCCACAAAACTGAAGGCCATGAACATCACACTCAGCAGCAGGTGGGGAATGGTGAACACACCCTCCCAGTGGAACTTCTGGCTTTTCTCACCCCTTAGGGCAGACACCAGGTAACGCTGGAGGGCGGCTGCCCCGGAAGCCAGCAGGAGTTCACCGGACAGGCTGATCATCAGGCCCGTCACCAGGGCCCAGAACAGGGTCAGGGGTCTGCGAACCAGCAAGAGCAGCACGTCCAGTAGGGTTTGACGAATGGAAATCACAAGAGTACCTCAGGTGCAGTTGAAAGTTGAAGAGAACAGGCGGATGTGTAAGGGACTGTGTAAGGGACAGCAGAAGATCCAGCGTCATCATACAATGCCTGAACCATGAAAAAACCCCTCCAGAGGAGGGGCAGGCAGTTCAGGCGGGGTGGCGCAGGTGGTACTGATCAGGCACTGGGGGTCATGCCCACGTACTGAATCAGTTCCATGCGGTCGGTGGGCAGTTTGAAGGCTTTGAGGATGTCTTTCAGGCTGGACTCGTAATGGTCGCTCCACAGGTTCTTGTGGCTGGTCAGGTACATGATGGTCTGTTTCTGACGCAGGGTAAGCGCTTCTGGGGTCTGCTTGGGACGCTTGTAGAACACGGACATCAGCAGGCGGTTGAGCAGGGGTTTGACGCTGGCGGTAGCAGTGTCCTTGTCGGAAGCAGAGAGGGCATTGAGGGTGCGCTGCAGGGCTTCTTCTCCCAGGATGGAAAGGCAGGCAATCACATCCACGTGAAGTTTGTTCTGCACCCAGGGGAGGTCGGCATAGGCTTCCTCGACCATTTCAGGCTCGACCAGGGCTTTCACAATGGACTGCTCGACTTCTTCGGGGGTGTATTCCTTGAGCAGTCGGGCCAGGCTCATGGCCATCACCAGTCGGGTGAGGGGGTGGCCTTCTTTGTCCAGAGCGTTTTTGATTTCACCGGCCACCACAGGAGCAGGGGTGCCGCGAGAAACAGCAAATGCACCAGTGGCACGCACGTGGGAGTTGGTGTCGCTGCGCATGATGCCCATCAGGGCTGCCAGCACACGGGGGTCTTCCACGCCGAATTCACCGAGGAAGAAGGTGGCCCAGGAACGCAAACGGCGATCAGAAGAGAGCAGCAGCTTCTCGATCATGGGAACGGCACCCCGCACAGCACGGTGGGCGGACTGCACCCATTCGTCGTTGCGTTTGCGCTGTTCCATCATCTCGGGGGTGTTGAGCTGTTGCTTCATGGCGTCTTGCAGCGCATCGGACTGGTCAAACTGTTCGAAGACACTGACCCCGTGGCCGATCTTGATCAGCATGCGCACGATGGCGTAGCGGTCCAGCAGGTCTTCGTTTTCCAGCGCTTTCACCATCACAGGGACGGCGTGGGGGGTGGCCTCGAACACGAAGGCACCCTGGTGAATCAAGCGGTCTTCCAGTGCTTCCAGGGCAGTCTGGCGACTCTTGCGGTCCTCGGATTCCAGGGACTTGATCAGGCTGGGAATGGCGTCTGCAGGTCCCAGAGCGTCTTCGAGCATGGACCAGTCGGTATCGTTGGACTTGTTGTTTCTGCGCCCCAGTCCAAAGAGCGTGGCCATCAGATTGGGTCTGGTGGGCCGACTCTCTGTCGTGCGTGTGATTCGTCTGAAGAGTTGAAGTACGTCCACGTTAGCCTCCGCCTGTCTAGAGCTTCTAGTTCCATACTACGGGCTGCGTCTTACAGCTTTCTCACTGTGCTCTTACACCTTTACGTGATCCCAGTCACATCTTTTGCGAAAGGCTAGCGGATGCTGCTTGTTACGGTTCCCTTAAGTCTATACTTATGAAGCCCATTCTAACATCCTGCGTGCAGGATTGAAAAACTTTCGCATTTTGAACGTCTAGATTGAAACCCAGCATGCGTTACAAAAACTGAAAGTTTCACTCATTTTAACTTGGAGAGCCCCTTGCGAATCAACAGATCTGTGGTGGCTTCCGGCTGCTCAGACAGCAATTCAGCGATCACGGTCCTCACCTGCACTTCGCGGTAGCCAAGGGCCACCAGTGCATCGATGGCATCCCGCTCATGGGGATTGCGGTGCAGAGGGGTTTTTCGGGTGGTGCTGCCTGCTCTGAATTGCTCAGGAATCTTGCCTTGCAATTCCAGAACCAGGCGCTCAGCAGTTCTTTTGCCCACACCAGAGACACTGGAAAGCAGTTTGCTGTCGCCATCCAGAATGGCCCCTGCAAGAATCTGTAAGGGGAGCTGGGACAGCATGGCCAGGGCCAGTTTGGGACCCACACCAGAAACCCCGGTCAGGATATCAAACATTTGCTGCAGGTCCACATGGTGAAACCCGTAAAGGGTCATGGCATCTTCACGGACCACCATGCGGGTGAAAAGCTCTACAACCTCACCTGCCTTGCATTTGTCCAGGGTGGGACGGGACACGAACACCTCGTAGCCCACACCTGCACACAGCACGATCACGGAGCTTTCCCGAGTGGCTTTGACGGTTCCTTCCAGGTAAGCAATCACGGGACCACTTTATCAAAAAGCAGAAGGCATAAAGCAGAAAGCAGAAGGCCCAGGACATTTGTGTCAGCATTTGATTTTCGAGCATCACCTGCTGGATGGTGTTCCTCTCATCCATGCTGCGTACACTGAATTCCGTGCTGAAACGTTTCCTCAAAGAATGGGTGCTGCTGACCTTCCTGCCCCTCTACCTGATTCTGACTTTTGTCTTGACCTTTGGGACCGTGAGTGGAGAAAGCATGGAGCCCACCCTATACGATGGAGAGCGCTTGCTGGTGCTGAAATACCCCAGATGGTTGACAGTCTGGGGCATCCTGCGCAGCTTCCCTCAACATGGGCAGTTGCTGGTGCTCAAAGCCCCTGCAGACAGTGAATATGCCATCGAAAAAGGCTGGTTTGGTCTGGAACACCGCCCTTACATGGTCAAACGCCTGATTGGAAAACCCGGAGACACCCTGGAAATTCGGGAAGGGGAAGTGTGGCTCAACGGCAAAAAACTCCCCGAGCCTTATGCCAGTGAGGCACGGGGAGCAGACAGTTTGCCAGAAATCAAGCTCAAAGAAGATGAATATTTTGTGCTGGGAGACAACAGGGCCACCGGAAGCAGTGTGGACTCCAGATATTACGGCCCGGTGAAGTTTTCAGATCTGGCAGGACCTGTGGTTCCGCTGTTCTGAAAACCGTTCTGAACCTCCTGCTTTCAGAACGCTCAATACGCTGAGATGGGATCCAGGCAAAGCCAGGTGCCTTTGGGATCGGGGGTGCACCCGGTGGGAGGCTGAGGTTGAGGCTGGGGATCTGGACAACTGCAAGGGGTCATGTTGCCTTTGCACTGGTTCGGGGGAGGACAGGCAAAAGCAGTGCCATTGAATGAAATGGTTGTAAAAAGCAGCATGGTGGAAAGCAGAACTTTTTTCATGGGTGGGGCTCCTGAGACACAAGGGTCGTTTTTCCTGCTCTCATGGCAGGATTGGGGTTGCTTGCTAGAATTGTAAAAAATCTGTATGTTCAATGCCACCCCCTTTTGAAAATAGATGTTGAAAATAGATGCCGTTAAATCAGACCCTCTGCACCTGGACCCCCTGAAGACACCTCCCCATGCCCCCAGACCCCCATTTTGACCCCCAGCCCTGGCAAACCATCACCGACAGCAGAGCGGCGGCTTTTCTGGTGCATGCAGAGCATTCCCAGTATTTTGTGCCATTTCTGGACCGCGAGTGCACCGTCAAACAGCTCAGTGAAGAGGTGCCCTGCACAGCTTTGCAGGCTTACCGCGCTGTGGAACAGATGGAGGATCTGGGGCTGATTCAGACAGTGCGCAAAATCACCCGCAGGGGCAAACCCATCAAGGTGTACACCTCGGTTTCAAAAGCGCTTTTTGTGCCCTTCAAGTATGCCCCCCACAACAGTTTTGAAGACATGATGCTCTCCAGAGACAACACCTGGCGGGAACTGCTGTTTCACAGCCTGATGTCCCAGTTCTATCAGGTTGCAGATGATGCTGGGCGTGATCTGGGATTGCGTTTCCTGCGCCATGAAGGCAAACCTTATGTGGTTCAGGCGCTGGGATCAGGCGAGGACGGCTCCAGAGGCCTCATTGCCAGTTTCAGTGCCCCAGACACACCTGCCATTCGGGACGACTGGCGGGTTTTGAAGCTCACCCGTGAACAGGCCAAAACCCTGCAGCAGGAATTTTACGAACTGATCCACCGGTATGCAGGGCAAGAAGAGGGAAGAGATTACATTCTCCGGGTGGCTCTGGCACCTTACAAGGAGAAATAAAAAGCAAAAGGCAGCAGGCCAAAAATGCTTAAGCCAGAGCTTTTCTAGCCTTCTGCTTTCAGCTTTCTGCCTTCTGCTCCCCACATCATTTGCCTTCCCCCCCCACTTTCGTGCTACAATCAAGACCCGAAGGCTTGAGCACTTCGGCTTTTTTATTGCCGTTTTCTCTCTCAAGCAAACATCCCACCCATCCGTCACTCTGACCATGCAAAGGGTCTAGAGCTTTCTTTTTTTGTTTCAGAGAGGAGCAGCACATGAAATACATCTTCGTGACAGGCGGCGTGGTGTCCAGCCTTGGCAAAGGCGTGGTCACCAGTTCACTCGGGGCACTCTTGCGTGCCAGAGGCTACAAAGTCACTGCAGTCAAAATCGATCCTTACATCAACATCGATGCTGGAACCATGCGCCCTTACGAGCACGGAGAGGTGTTTGTGACCTCCGGGGGCAGCGAGACCGACCTCGACATCGGGAACTACGAGCGCTTCCTGGACATGGACATCCCAGAAGGCTCCAACATCACCACCGGACAGGTGTACCAGACCGTGATCCGCAAAGAGCGTGCTGGAGAGTACCTGTCCCAGACCGTGCAGGTGATTCCCCACATCACCGACGAGATCAAGTTCCGCATCCGTGCTGCTGGTGAGCGTGCAGGTGCAGAAATTGTGATTGTCGAGGTGGGTGGAACCGTCGGTGACATCGAGAGCACCCCATTCCTGGAAGCCATCCGCCAGATGCGTTTTGATGAGGGTGTCGAGAACACCATGTTCGTGCATGTGACGCTGGTGCCTTACCTGGAAACCAGCCATGAATTCAAGACCAAACCCACCCAGCACAGCGTGGCCACCCTGCGCAGCGTTGGCATTTCGCCCGACGCCATCATTGTGCGCTCCAAGGTGGAGTTGCCCCAGGACATCGCCAAGAAGATTGCGCTGTTCACCAGTGTGATGCCCGGACGGGTGTTCACCAGTTATGACGTTTCCAACATCTACGAGCTTCCCATTGCCTTCGATGAGCAGGGTCTGGGCCGTGTGGTGGAGAAGCAACTGGAACTGGAAAAAGTCACGGCCAACCTGAGCGTATGGCAGAACGCCGTGCAGGTCATGAAGCGCCCTGGCAACGAGGTGACCATTGCCATTGCAGGCAAATACACCGCCATGCCCGATGCTTACAAGAGCCTGCTGGAATCTCTGGAGCACGCTGCCATTGCCAACAATGCCAGATTGAACGTCAAATGGGTCAACACCGAGGACGTGACTGACGAGGACATCGCAGAGCACTTTGAAGGCACAGACGCCATTCTGGTGCCAGGAGGCTTCGGGATCCGGGGGATTGAAGGGAAAATTCGCACCGCCCAGTATGCCCGTGAAAACCAGGTGCCCTACCTGGGGATCTGCCTGGGCATGCAGATTGCCGTGATTGAATACGCCAGAAACATCTGCAAACTGGAACAGGCCAACTCCAGTGAGTTCGACCAGTACACCCACCACCAGGTGATTGGCCTGATGCCCGAGCAAATGGAAGTGGAAGGCATGGGGGGCACCATGCGTCTGGGAGACTGGCCCATGAAAGTGGAGCCTGGCACCAAACTGGGCGAGATTTATGGGGTGCCGCAGGGGGGCACCGTGATGGAACGCCACCGTCACCGTTATGAGGTGAACCCCGAGTACGTGCAGCAATTGAAAGATGCCGGTCTGGTGATCTCTGGTGTGACCCCTGGCATGAAAGGCCGGGGTGCCGGTCTGGTGGAAGCCATCGAACTGAAAGGGCATCCTTTCTTTGTGGCCTTGCAGTCCCACCCAGAGTTCAAATCCCGTCCCATGCGTCCCAGCCCTCCCTTCAAAGCGTTCCTGGCCGCAGCCCTGAAGCATCAGGCCCAGTCCTGAAGCTGCTTTGACTTCAGAGGTTTGATCTCAAAGATTTGACAGCAAAGTTTTTCCTCAGCCAGAGTGGGTTCTTGCCTGCTCTGGCTGTTTCTCATGTCTTCTTTTCCATTTTTGTCAAAATTTTGATAAAATTTTCCCATGCGATGGCTGGAATTGTATGACCTGACCGATTCACACCCGAGGCTTTTTGATTCCCCAGAAACCGCTGTGCGTTACCTGCGGGTGCATGAGCGCCTGACCCCAGAACAGCAACAGGTTGTGCTGGACACCCTGGAAGGCTCACAAAGTTGCGAGCTGAACCCTCCCGTGACCCGCAAGAGTTACGTGCTGAAGTTCAGGGAGTGAGCGTGCGTTTTGGCATGCTGATCTACCCGGGTGTCAGCGAGTATGAACTGGGGGTGTTCACCAGCGTGCTCAGTTATGCGAAGCAGGCCCGCACAGATGTGGAAATCTGCACCCTGGCCCGCACCAGAGGCTCCATCCAGACCAGTGGGGGTCTGGTGCTCACCCCACACTATGCTTACCCATCGGCTCCAGACTTCACGGTGCTGATGGTTCCCTCTGGAAACCAGGTGCAAAAACACGCCCGTGATGCCCTGACCCGGCAGTACCTGCAACACCATCCCACCCATTACGCAGCTGTGGGTTCAGGCATCATTTTTCTGGGAGAATCGGGCCTGATCAAAGGCAAACAGGTTGCCACCTCGGCGGAACTGGAATCGCTGGTCTGGATGTATGAGCCATCAGATGTGCAAACCCAGCCTGCCGCTGCTCTGGAAGGCAACTATTTTGCGGAAAGCCAGGGACAGGTGCTGGATCTGGCCTTCTCGGTGGTGGCAGACCACTTTGATGCCGGGGTGACCTCGCTGGTGCGCTCCCGTTTCACTGCAAACTGAGCTGCACCATCAGGCGTTCCAGGGTGCTGACTGCATCGAGGCCGCTTTTCATGGCGAAATCGGCCTCCAGAATCCTTTCCAGATGCACCCGGATTCTGGCCTCATTGAGTTTGCGGGCCACTTCCAGTGCTTTCCTGGTGGGAAAGGGCTTGGTGCCCAGCTTCTGTGCTGCCTCGTTCTCCTGAATGCCCGGATTTTCCTGCCTGAGGGCCACACAACGGGCCACCAGACTGTACTGCCACACCACAGCGCCCAGCAGCTTGAAGGGATCCTCTCCAGAGCCCATCAGCCTGTCCAGCTGAGAGAGGGCTTCCCTGGTGTTTCCTGCAGTGGCGGCCCCCAGCATCTGAAAAGAATCTCCTGGCGGGTTGAGGTTCACGGTTTTGCGCACCAGAGCCACATCCACCTTGCCTTCTGCAATCAGGGTCAGTTTGTAGAGCTCACTCTCGATGCTGGCCAGATCGCTCTGGAACACTTCTGCAAGCCAGAATGCTGCATCTTTGTCCAGAGACAGTTTGTGGTGTTTGGCGCGGGCCATCACCCAGCCCGCAATGTCTCCGGTCTTGGTGGGGGAGGGGAGAGGGAAATGCTGCCCCAGTTTTTCATAGGATTTGATGCGTCCTGCTGGAGCGGCAGGATCAATGATGGCGACCACTGCATCCGATTTGCCACACACCTCGATGACATCCTTGGGATTTTTCAGGCCCTCGAAGTCCAGAATGACCCCGCTGACCCCGAACAGACTGCTCTGCAAGTGGGGCAACACTGTTTCCAGGCTGATTTCCTCTGCAGACAGGCGGGTGACCTCCCGGTGGTTGAGGCCCTGCTTCTGCACTTCACGCCTGAGGGCATCTTCGATCAAAAAACGGTGGCCAGAGAAAGCAAGGATCATGGTGAGGACAGTTTACTTTGCCGAGGGCTGAGGGCCAAGAGCAGACAGGGATACTCTGGCATAAGCTGTCCTGTCCTTCTCAGATTTTCCTGTGAATATTGAGCTTTCTTTTGTTTTTCAGCCCTCGGCGCTGCGTAAAGATTCTGTCCAGGGAAAGCCCCATCAAATGCCAGACCCATGTGTGCTGTCACGCAGCTGTACTACAGGATTTCACATCTTGGTAGTAAGATGGTTCACGGACTGACGCAATGGCGTCTGCTGGGGCGAACAGACACCCGATGAGGTGTGGGACCACGGAGGGTCCCCTTTTGACCCCAAACTTTGAGGAGGATTTGTGAAACAGATCTACGATTACACCCGTGAACACATGCAGAAGGCACTGGAGTCCCTGGAAAACAACCTGGCTGTGCTGCGCACTGGCCGTGCAAATCCTGGCATGCTCAAGAAAATCACCGTCGAGTACTACGGCACCACCATGCCCCTCGACCAGGTGGCTGGCGTGACCACCCCGGATGCCCGCACCCTGCTGATCAGCCCCTGGGACCGTGGTGTGCTCAACCTGATCGAGAAAGCCATTCGGGACTCAGACCTGGGCCTCAACCCCAACAACAAAGGGGATGCCATCTTCATTCAGGTGCCGGTGCTCACCGAGGAGCGCCGCAAGGACCTGGTGAAGAACGCCAAAGCCTACGCCGAAGATGGCCGGGTTTCTGTGCGCAACATCCGCAAGAAAGCCCTGGAAGAAGTGAAGAAGCTGGAAAAAACCACCGGCGAAGACGAAATCAAAAAAGCCCAGGAAGAAATCCAGAAAATCACTGACGAGTACATCAAAAAAGTCGATGAAGTGCTGGCCAAAAAAGAGCAAGACATCCTCAACTGAACAGGGAATGGGTGGGAAGGTTGCATGGTGTGACCTTCCCACTTTTCTGGAGAGACGCTGCTGCATGACTTCTGTTGAAAGACCTTCATGACTGAAAACGCCACGCCCACCCCCGGTAAACCTCCAGAAAGCATGCAGTCCAGGGTGTTTTACGGCCTGACTGCCTTTGGGGTCACGCTTCTGGTGCTGTACCTGGGCACCTGGGCATTGTTTCCGGTCCTGATTGCTGCTGCCCTGATTGCCCAGCACGAGTTTGCCAGCATGCTGCGCAAACGGGATGTGGATGTCCGGTACAAGACCCTGATGGTGTCCTCCATTCTGATCATCCTGGCCAGCAGCACCCGCCTTCCCGAGGTTCCCTGGATCGGAGGAAGCTGGCGCGAGGTGGCCCTGACCGCCAGCATCCTGACCATCATCATCATGGAGGTGGTGGAACCCGGAGAGCGTCCTCTGGAACGCATCGTTTATAGCCTGTTCGGGCTGCTGTACATCCCGTGGTTGCTGGGGTACTTTTTGCTGCTCCGGGAAACCCCCAACATGCAGGACGGCTTCGGTTATCTGGTGATGCCCCTGATTGCTTCCTTTGCCACCGACACCGGAGGATTGTTCTTTGGACGGCTTTTTGGACGCAGGAAACTGGCCCCGGACCTCTCTCCGGGCAAAACGGTGGAAGGGGCCATCGGAGGGATTGCCTTCAGTTTTGTGATGGTGTTCGGGTTTGGCCGGATTTTTGACACCTTCCTGTTTGGTCTGAACGTGTGGGATGCCCTGCTGTTCTCTCTGTTGATCTCCAGTGCAGCCCAGCTGGGTGACCTGGCCGAAAGCATGATCAAACGCGCCCTCAACGTCAAGGACTCGGGGAATTTTCTGCCTGGTCACGGAGGCTTGCTGGACCGTCTGGACAGTTTGCTGTTCTCGGTGCCGGTGGCTTATTTGTTTGTGACCATGGTGGTGACGAAATAAAGCCGAGGGCGCAGGGCCGAGAGCCGAGGGCAAAAGACGGCTTGAGCCAAAGCTTTGTGGATTTGACATTGAGCTGAGGCTGTTGCATTTTATTCTCTCGGCTCTCGGCTTCTTCCAATTTGACCTCTCACACGCGCAACACACCTGAGTGTGTCACGCTAAAGGCAGTGTGGCTATGCATACCCTCAGCATTCTAGGTTCAACCGGGTCCATCGGCACGCAGTCGCTGGAGGTGGCCCGCAGGCGTGGGTACCGCATCCAGGGGCTTGCGGCAGGCAAAAACCTTCAACTTCTCCAGGCGCAGGTTCAGGAATTTCAGCCTGAACTGGTCAGCGTGGATCCCGAAATTTACCAGGAGGCCAAAGCCCTCCTTTCTGAAACCCGTGTGGTCTCTGACCCCTGTGAGGTGGCAGCACTGCCCACAGAAATTGTGGTGGGTGCGATTCCTGGTCTTGCTGGACTGGCCCCAACACGCAGAGCTTTGCAGCGTGGGGCTGCTGTGGCCCTGGCCAACAAGGAGAGCATGGTGGTGGCTGGACCCCTGATGTGGGACCTCCTGCAGCAACATGGAGGCCGCATCACCCCCGTGGACAGCGAGCACAGCGCCCTCTACCAGTGCCTGGTTGGAGAACAGCTTTCTGAGGTCAAGGAACTCATCATCACAGCGTCTGGAGGGCCGTTCAGGACTGGACCTGCAGATCTTGCTGAGGTGACCCCCCAGATGGCCCTGAAGCATCCCACCTGGGCCATGGGGGCCAAGGTGACCATCGACAGTTCCACCCTGATGAACAAGGGTCTGGAGGTGCTGGAGGCCCATTACCTGTATGGTCTGGACCTGGACCATGTGGGGGTGCTGGTGCATCCCCAGAGCATCATTCATGCCCTGGTGCGGTTTCAGGATGGCAACCTCAAAGCCCATCTGGGACCCCCAAACATGCAGCTTCCCATCCAGTACGGCATCGATGGAGCGTTGCAGGGCATGCGCTTTGCAGGAGATGTGCATGAGGCACCGCGCCATGTTGCTCCTTTCACTGACTTTTCCATGGCCCGCACGCTGGAACTCTTTGAAGTGGACCGCCAGCGCTTTCCCTGTCTGGATCTGGCTTATGCCGCAGGTCGCACAGGTGGCGTGGCCCCCGTGGCCCTGAATGCCGCAGATGAAATTGCCGTGGAGGCTTTCTTGCAGAACAAAATCCGTTATACCGACATCCCTGTTGTGATTGAAAAGGTGCTGCAAGAGTGTCCTGATCAATCCCTCAGCTGGGAATCCATTTTTGAAGTGGACCAGTGGGCCCGCGCCCGCAGCCAGGAGATTTTATGGGCCTGATCATCTGGCTTCTGGTGATTCAGATTGCGGTGATCCTGCACGAGGGGGCGCATTATCTTGCTGCCCGCATGCAAGGCGCAAAAGTGTCTGCTTTCTCGGTGGGGATGGGGCCCATCATTGCGCGGTTCAAGAGGGGAGAAACTGAATTTCGCCTGTCTGCACTGCCCATCGGTGGGTATGTCCTGATTGATGACCTGGGTCCAGAATCCCTGGAAGGCCAGAAAAAAGCCCGCCTCACCCCACTGGGGAAAATTCTGGTGCTGTTTGCCGGTCCCCTCTCCAACTGGGTGCTGGCCATCTTGCTGATGGCGGGCATTTTTGCCTCTCAGGGAGTGCCCCAGACGGATTACACCCGGGCCTCCATTCGCCGGGTTCTTCCAGATTCTGCTGCTGAAAAAGACGGCGTGAAAGCGGGAGACATCCTGATTGCCATTGACGGCAAGCCCCTCCCTGAGCAGGAAATTGTGGATGGTCAGCCCCGCATGGGTTACCTGAAGCTGCAGGACGCCATCCGCAGCAAAGAACCCAACACCCTGATCTTCCTGCGGGGCAACGAGAAAATCAATGTCAAGCTGTCCTTTGAGTGGAAACCCGGAGCCAGATACGGTGTGGAGTACGGTCCCAAACAGAACGTGAAGCCTGTGGCCAACTATTTTGCTGCTCTGGGAGAAGCCTGGAACCAGTCCATCAAGATTGTGCCCCAGGCCTTGCAGAGTTTTGCCAAAGGCATCACCCAGACGTTCACAGCCCCTCTGGCCCCCAGCAGCGAAGTGGCTGGTCCGGTGGCCAGTGCCCAGGCTGCAGGTGCCATGGCCCGTGAAGGCGGCATCTGGGGTGTGCTGACCTTCGCCACCCTGGTGAACATGAGCCTCGCCATCTTCAACCTGATCCCCATTCCAGGCCTGGATGGTGGACGCATTCTGCTGGTGCTGATCCAGTTGCTGCTCAGAAGGCCCCTGCAGCCCGCCCAGGAGGCCATGATCAACTTCACGGGTTTTGTGTTCCTGATGGTGTTCATGTTCCTGGTGTTTCTGGGAGACATTGCACGGGTGATTCCCTGACCTGGGTTTCCTGGAAGCCCAGAAGGGCTGTGTTACAATCACTGCATAAGCCTTCTTCAAGCTTTTTTGCACCCCGGCGATGGTGCCCTTCAATCGCCCTGAAAACATGCCTGAACTGACTGCTGTGATTGCTGCTTACAACGAACAAGACACCATTGCTGAAGTGGTGGGGGTGGCCCGCTGTTGTGGACCGGTGATTGTGGTTTGCGATGGTTGCTCAGACCACACTGCCGAGCATGCCCGTGCAGCAGGAGCCACGGTCATCGAACTGAACCCCAATCAGGGAAAAAGTCAGGCGCTTTACACCGGAGTCAAAGCGGCCACCACCGACCTGATCCTCAGTCTGGATGCTGACCTGGTGGGCCTGACTCCTGAGCACCTGAAACTGCTGTCTGACCCGGTGGTGCAGGGCCAGTACGACATGACCATCGGGGTCTTCCAGGGTGGAGGGGTGCTCACCGATTTTGGCAACCGCGCCACCCCCTACCTCAGCGGACAGCGGGTGTTCCAGCGCGACTGGATGCTTTCCGTACCCAGGCTCACCGAGGAACGCTGGCCTGAGCCCGCCATCACCGAACACCTGAAAACCTCAGGGATCCGCTGGGAATACGTCTCCCTGCCCAAAGTCAGGCAGGTCATGAAAGAACAGAAACGCGGCCTGCTGGAAGGGGTCAAGCACCGGGTCAAGATGTACAAATCCATTCTGGACTTTCAGACCAAAAAGAAATAAAGGCCAGATCTCCCTGTGGGGGTGCGTTTGAGGGTGCTGAGGGGGAGATCCCCCCGCTTCTCGCTAACGCTCGAAGGTCCCCCCGTCAGCGTTGGGGGGTTGGTGGTTGTCTCAAATGGGAGCCATGCCAGACGAACAACAACTCCCCCTTCATTAAGCGCCTCAGTGCCGACCAGGCCGTCCTGGAGGCACGCTTTAAGAGGCAAGAAGGGGAACAGCTTCGAACGCAGTGAGAAGCAGGGGGATTTAAACCCCCAGTGCTTTAAGGAGAGACCGCCTCAAGCTTTGCTTGAGGCAGAGGGATTTTATTCGTCCATCCCCAGTTCTGCCCCACGTTTGGTGGCAGCAATCACAGCTTCAATGGCTGCGGCCCGGAAGGTGTAACGCTCGATTTGCTCCAGACCGGCAATGGTGGTGCCTCCAGGGCTGGCCACTTCATCTTTCAGGATGGCAGGGTGGGCTTTCTGCAGCAGCAGTTCTCCGGTGGTGATCAGCAATTTGGCGGCCAGTTCATTGGCCTGTGCGCGGGGAAGGCCCACACGCACGCCACCATCTGCCAGGGCTTCAGCAAAGACAGCAGCATAAGCAGGACCAGACCCCACCATGCCTGTGAAGGCGTTGAACAGGTTTTCAGGGATGTCATAAACACTCCCCACACTGCTGAACAGCTGGTGCCCGAAAGCCAGATCGCCGTACTCGTTGGCTTCTTTGGTGCCCGTTACAGCGCTCTGGGATTTGCCAATGGTGGCCCCCAGGTTGGGCATCACCCGCACCACGCGTTTGGTGCCGAGTCTGCGGGCCAGCACGGTGGTGCTGATGCCTGCCATGGTGGAGATGTAACCCACACTGGGACGGGCCAGATCATCAGACATTTGCAGGAAGTGACGGGGCTGCAAGGCCAGCAACACCCGCTCTGCCTGTCCCAGCTGGTTGATCTTCATGGGTTTGACCCCATATTTCTGGACCCATTTGTCCACCAGGGTGGCGTTGTGGTCAATGATGCCAATTTCAGAGGGTTGCAGCAGTCCGGTGGCGATCACGCCTTCCATGACGGCTCCGCCCATTTTTCCCACACCAACAATCACCAATTTCATAAAGGGCAGTGTAGCACTGCAAGAAGAAGATTCGGGTTTTGGCTGTCTATTTCGTGGTTGTGGGAAGGGCAGGGTGCCGAGGGCCGAGGGCCAGGTGCCGGGTGCAAAAAGACAGTTGCAAGTTGTTGCCCTCTGTCAAGGATTGCCAATCCTTGACAGGTGTTTTGATGGTGAGCATTCAGCTTTCTGGCACTTTTTTTGTTGGCTGTTGCATTCTGCTCTTGGCACCTGGTGCCTGGCCCTCGGCTGCAATCCCTTGATTTCCCCAAACCCCCCCCAATAGTATGGAGGGCATGTCTAAGACCCGAGTTGCCTTCCAGGGGGTTCCTGGCGCTTACAGTGAGATTGCAGCCCTGAACAGCACCGAAGGCGAAATTGAAGCCGTGGGCTACGCCTCCTTTCAGGAGGTTTTGAATGCCGTGATGACCGGAGAGTGCGATCTGGCTGCACTGCCCGTCGAGAATTCTCTGGCAGGCACGGTCATTCCTGCTGTGGATGAACTGTCCCAGAGCGACTTGCACGCCATCCAGGAAGTGATGGTGCGGGTGCACCACCAGCTTCTGGTGCTTCCTGGTGTGAAAATGCAGGACATCGAAAAGGTTTACAGCCATCCCCAGGCCCTGGCCCAGTGTGATGGGTACTTCAAGAAACATGGCCTGAAACCCGTCCCTGCCTACGACACTGCCGGAAGTGCCAAGGATCTGGCCGAATCAGGCAACAGACACGCTGCCAGTGTGGCTTCCCGCCGTGCTGCAGAGCTGTATGGTCTGGACATTCTGGCAGAGAACATCGAAGACGAGGACTTCAACACCACCCGTTTTCTGGTGCTCTCCAAGAACCGCAACAGGATCGAAGCTGGCAAGCCCTACAAGACCAGCATCATCTTTGCGGTGCGCCACCAGCCTGGAAGCCTGATCGATTGCCTGTCGGTGTTTCGGGACCATGGGGTGAACCTGTGCCGCATTGAAAGCCGTCCCAGAAGGGACAAGCCCTGGTCTTACCTGATGTACGTGGACTTTGAGGGGCACACCCTGGACAGCGAAGTGCAGGCTGCACTGGCCCAGATGATGCACAGCGCCAGTTTCCTGAAGATTCTGGGGTCTTATCCCTCGGCCACTGTGACCCTGTAAGAGGTGGTCCAGCAAAAGCAATCCCAGAGGTTTTCTCTGGGATTTTGGTTTCAGTCTTCGCTGGAGTTGCGGGTGTTCTCACCATTTCCGGTGGCAGGTGGCTCAATGCGGGGTGGGGGAGGGGCTTCCACCTGGGTGATCACCTTGTTGCCAGCAGAATCCATGGCAGAAACGGTGGTGTCCTGGGGGGGCACCTCGGCATAGAAAGGCACTTCTGCACCAGGCGTGACTCCAATGGATACCCCCCCGACCAGCACATCTTGCACCTTGACGTTGTCCTTGACCACCCCTTCAATGCGCATGGTGTTGAGGTCGCGGTCCACCCGTTTGATGGTGATTTCGGGGTCTTTCTGGTCCACACGGATGGGCAATTCCAGACGGGTTTTGTTGTTGCTGCTGTCTGACACCTGAATCACGTAAGAGGACACTGCTGAACTTCCATCGGTCTGGAAGCTGAAAGGCACAATGCGTTTGCCTTTCTTGCTGGTGTACCCTTTCAGTTTGAACAGTTCGGTGTCATTGATCTTGATGGACTGGATGCCAGCATCATCGAAGGCGTAACCCCGAACCAGGGCTTTCCCTGCTTTGGTGATGGCCCCGGAAGAGGGTTCCTGCAGGATGATCTGGGGGGTGATGCCGTCACTGTTGCGGGTGCAACCCGTGAGGACAAGCAGAAGCAAGAGCGCATAACGACGCATTGGAAAGAGTATAGCAGAGCCTACTTCCGGGAAAGATGTGCGTACATGAGCTCCCCGGCCCCTTCCAGGTGGTCCCGCATGGCTTTTTCTGCCAGATCGGCATGGCCTTGCAAGATGGCTTCCACAATGCGCTGGTGTTCGGCAGTGCCATCGTGCAAACGGTTGGGGAGCAGGCTGGAGGCGGCAATCACCTTCTGAATCTGACCGCGCAGGGTTTCAGCGGTCTTCAAGAGGCGTTTGTGACCGCTGCCTTCCCAGATGATCTGGTGCAGGTCCAGGTCGGTGTGGCTGTAAGCATTGATGTCAGAACGCTGGGCGGCTTGCTCCATCTGTTCCATGACTTTCTGCAGTTTCTTCAGGGTGGGTTTGTGTTGCTTGAGGGCGGCCAGACGTGCAGCGAGCCCTTCCACCACCGCCCGGAGCTGGTAAATTTCCCGCACATCTTCTGCGTCCAGATGGGGGATGAAGTACCCTCTGCGGGGAATGGCTTCCACCAGACCCTCATGGTGCAGGGCAGCCAGGGCTTCCTTGATGGGCGTGGCCGAAACCTGGTATTGCTCTGCCAGGGTTTGCACCACCATTTTGCTGCCCGGAGGAATCTGGTTTTCAAGGATGGCCCGGCGCAGCAGCAGGTACGTTTCATGGTTGATGTTGTTGCGTTTGAGAAAACCAGCGGGCATACCGTGATTTTACGCAGGTATCACCGCAAAATTCAAGGCAAATTCAAGATTTTGGATTTAAAATGCTTTCCGAAACAACCCCTGCAAATCATCCCTGCAAAAAAGAAACACAGCTTTTCCAGGCTGTGTTTCTTTTGGACTTGAGAGCTATTGGGGGGGCAGGCAATACCCAAGGTGCTCTTCGTGCGGCACAAAATACGCGTGAATGTCGTAGTGCGGGATGGGGTAGCCCTCGTGGCCCTGGGGCTGGAATTCGATGTCCACGTGGTTGATTTTCAGGAACCACTTGGGGGTCTTCAAGGCGTCCACCCAGGACATGCCTTTGGCAAACATCTCCTGTGAGGGCATCAGTTCCACAAAGACCAGCTTGCCATCCTTGACCCCATAAATGGGACCCAGTGGCAAATCCTGAGGTCTGGCCCAGTGTTCGCCCATGGTGGGCACACATTCGGAGATTTTGATGGTGCCCGCAGGCAGACCCAGTTGCATGGCCGTCTGGGCCATTTCTGCCATTTGCTCCTCGGTGGGTGCAGGAGGAGCCGGCATGGAGTGTCCTTCATTGCTTTCCTGTGAGAGAGCCTGAGTGAAACATGCCAGAAGGAGGGTCAACAGCACTTTTTTCATGGGTCTCCTTGACAGGCAATCCCAACATTCCAGCATCCCGAGCAGCAAGACAGAACCGGACATTGGATGGTGTGTAGGGATTTGCCCTAGAAATCATGGTAACCCAATCTACATTCTGGTGGTGTGATGTTTTTGTGCACAAAAAACCCACGCCTGGCGGTCAGGTTGTCTTGGTGTTTTGTTCATGTTCAGGCAATGGGTGTTTTTTCTTCCAGACCCATGACCTGTCCTCCTGCAAACTGCAAAGCATGGAAGACCTTGCCACCTGGATGTGGGTGCTGGGGGCCATTGTGACGCTGATTGTCATGGCCCTGATTGTGTCCAGGACCCGTCCATCCGACAAACCCGATCCGCCCAACCAGTCCCAGTCTCGAGACCGATAAAACCTCAGATGAAACCTCATCTGCAACAAGAAGCCCCGGGGATGTCCCCGGGGCTTCTTGTTCTGTTGGTGGAGGCGAAGGGATTCGAACCCTTGACCCCCTGCTTGCAAGGCAGGTGCTCTCCCTCTGAGCTACGCCCCCAATCAGCGAAGAGAATGTTAGCAAATAAACGCCATTCTGTAAAGCCCTGCCGAGGAGCAGAAAGCAGAAAGCAGAAAGCAGAAGGCAAAAAGACACTCTGGGACGTGCTGTGATCCAGAGGAAGCTTTTGATGGATCTGGAGGATTTGAGGGCTGTTTCTCTTTTCAGAACAGGGGTCGCCAGCTGTCGGTAAATACAGGTCTGGCGGTTTCGGCTGTATAGAGCTTTATAGAGCAGTAAAATTCCTTATCAAGCCTTCTGCTTTCTGCCTTTGACCTTTTGCTTTCTCCATCTTCAGCCTGAATTCAGGTAAATCCTGTCCCAGTCGCCCATCCCGTGGGATATCCGACTGAAATGTTCAAAAACTGTGAGCGCTTTCGGGCGGTTTGTACGTGCTATACGCAAAGTCCCCAAATGGTGTTAGACTGATGATCGCATGAGTAAGTCCGTTCTCACTCCAGACTGGGTCAAAGACGCTGTCTTTTATCAAATCTATCCTGACCGATTCGCGAAATCCTCTCGCGTCCAAAAAGCCAACAACCTGCAGCCCTGGGGAGACACCCCCCATCCCCACAAGTACCAGGGAGGCGACCTGCTCGGGGTTGTTGAGCACCTGGATCACCTGGTGGACCTGGGCGTCACTGCCATCTACTTCTGTCCCATCTTCCAATCTGCAAGCAACCACCGCTACCACACCCACGACTACTACCAGGTGGATCCCATGCTGGGCGGCAACGAAGCCCTGAAAGAACTGCTGGAAGAGGCCCACAAGCGCGGTCTCAAAGTGGTTCTGGATGGTGTGTTCAACCACTCCAGCCGTGGATTCTTCCAGTTCAATGACATCCTGGAAAACGGTCCCAGCAGTGCCTACGTGGACTGGTTCCACATTCATGGCTGGCCCCTGGATCCCTACGGCAGTGGTCCGGCCAACTATGAAGCCTGGTGGGGCATGAAAGCGCTCCCGAAATTCAACACCAATACCCAGGCGGTGCGTGAATTTCTGTGGGATGTTGCAGAGTACTGGGTCAAATTTGGCATCGATGGCTGGCGACTGGACGTCCCCAACGAAATCGATGATGATGCTTTCTGGCGCGAATTCCGCCGCCGCGTGAAAACCGTCAATCCCGAAGCCTACATCGTGGGTGAAATCTGGGGCGACGCCACCCGCTGGCTGCAGGGCGACCAGTTCGATGCTGTGATGAACTACCTGTTCACCCGTCCAGCCATCGGCTTTTTCGGTTCCCGCAGCCTGGATTACGAACAGGTCCGGGGCACCGGCTACGAGCACATCGACACCATGGATGCCCAGGCCTTTGCAGGTCACATGCAGTACATCCTCACCATGTACCCCAAAGAAGTGGTGCTGGCACAGCTCAATCTGCTGGGTTCCCACGACACCCCCCGTTACCGCACCGTCACTGGCGGAGATGAAACCGCTTATCAGATGGCCGTGCTGTTCCAGATGACTTATCCTGGAGCCCCCTGCATCTATTACGGAGATGAAGTGGGTCTGGCAGGCGGCAAGGATCCTCTGTGCCGGGGTTCCTTCCCCTGGGACAAACCCGAATCCTGGAACAGAAAAGCCCTGGATTACACCAAAAAGGTGGTCAAAGCCCGTCTGGAATACAGCGTGCTGCGCAGAGGAGACTTCAAGGTCCTTTACGCCCAGGGAGACGTGCTGGTCTATGAGCGCACCCAGGATGGAGAACGTGCCGTGGTGGTCATCAACGCCAGCACCCGCGAGCATCAGATTCCTGTGGACCTGAACGGCGAATACCTCGAAGTGGTCGGAGATGTCCAGGTGAAACTGTCTGGCGAAATCACGGTGCCTGCACGGACCGGGTACTTGCTGGTTTGACCCTCACCACGACCCTCACCACGACCCTCACCACGACCGTTGCACTCGCTTTCCTCTCCCTCAGGGAGAGGATTTTCTTGCTTTGGCTCTGGCACAAAAAAACCTCTCCCATGCAAATGGGAGAGGGAGCGCAGCGAAGCTAGCAGGGTGAGGGCTTAACGCACCTGGGTTCCAGAGGGCATGTCAAGCGAGGTGCCCAGCAGATCCAGTTCGCCTTTGTCGTTCTCTGCGGCCAGAATCATTCCCTGGGACACGATGCCGCGCAGTTTGGCGGGCTTCAGGTTGGCGACCAGCACCACCTTGCGGCCAATGAGTTGCTCGGGAGAGAACCATTTGCGAATGCCTGAGACCACCGTGCGGGTTTCATTGCCCAGTTTGATGGTGAGTTTCAGCAGTTTGTCTGCCTTCTCGATGGTTTCTGCATGCAGCACTTCCACGATGCGCAAATCCACCTTTGCAAAATCATCAATGCTGATTTCGGGCAGGGTCTCGAATTGTTCTTCAACAGGGGCTTCGGTTTTTTGGGCCTCAACCTTTGGTGCTTCAACGCTGGGTGCTGCGGCTTTGGGGGATTCCTGCGCGGCCTGCTCTTTTTCTTTCAGACGCTGCTCCAGTTTGGGGAAAAGCACCTCGCCACCCACCAGCAGGGTTCCGGCAGGGTACAGGCCCCAGGCCCCTTCCAGTTTGTACTGGTTGTCGGGCAGGCCAATCTGGGCCCGCAGGGCTTTCATTTTTTCGGGCATCACAGGTTCCAGCAGCACACTGGAAACCCTCAGGCCTTCCACGATGGTGTACAGCACGGTGTCCAGACGGTCATTCTGCTGGTCTTTGAACAGCACCCAGGGTTTCTGCTCTGCAATGTAACGGTTGAGGTCTTGCACGAACTCCATGCTGGCTTCCAGGGCCTTCTGGATTTTCAGCTCACGGACCAGAGCCAGAATTTCAGCAGGAAGCGCAGTGGCGCGGGCAGCAATGCCTTTTTCACGCTCAGTGATGGAAGCGGGCTGGACTTGCGGCACCACGCCATCCCGGTACTTCTGCACCATCCCAATGGAACGGGACAGCAGGTTTCCGAGGTCGTTGGCCAGATCGGAATTCATGCGGGATTCGATGATGTCATTCGAGATGATCCCATCCACCCCGAAAGAAATTTCTCTGAGAAGGGCGTAACGCAGGGTTTCGCGGCCAAATTTGTCTGCGGCTTCCAGGGGGTCCACACCGTTGCCCAGCGATTTGCTCATTTTGCGACCATCGGCCCCAAGCAGGTAACCCGAGACATTCAGGCGCTGGTAGATGGACACGCCCATGCTTCTGAGCATGGTGGGCCAGAACACGGCGTGGGGTTTCAGGATGTCCTTGCCGATCACGTGCCAGGCCACGGGCCAGTATTTCTGGTATTTGTCCCCCTCTGCGTACCCCAGAGCAGACATGTAATTGATCAGGGCATCGAACCACACGTAAGTCACGTGGTCGGTGTCCCAGGGCAGCTCGATCCCCCAGGGCACACGGGACTTCGGACGGGAGATGGACAGGTCCCCGATGGGTTCGCGCAGCATGCCCAGCACCTCGTTGCGGTACCCGGCAGGCTGAATGAAATCGGGGTTCTCCTCGATGTGACGGATCAGCCACTCGCGGTATTTCTCCATGCGGAAGAAGTAGTTGGCTTCCCGGCGCAGTTCGGGTGGACCGGGGTCCTCGGGAAGTTTGCCATCCACCAGCTCCTTCTCGGTGACAAAGCGCTCCTGACCCACCGAGTACAGCCCCTCGTATTCGGCGTAGTAGATGTCTCCAGAGTCATAGACGGCCTGCAGGATCTGCTGCACCACTTTCTTGTGGCGGGCTTCGGTGGTGCGGATGAAGTCATCGGGTTGAGCGCCCAGGATGCTCCACGCTTCCCGGAACTTGCTGGACACCATGTCGGTGAAGGTCTGGGGATCCAGGCCTCTGGCTTTGGCAGCCTTGGAGACTTTTTCCCCGTGCTCATCGGTCCCGGTCAGGAAGTAGGCATCCCATCCGGCCAGACGGTGGTAACGGGCCAGCGTGTCTGCCACGGTGGTGGCGTAGGCGTGCCCCATGTGCGGCTCCCCGTTCACGTAGTAAATGGGGGTCGTGACGTAGAATTTGTCCATTCTTTCTCCTTCGCAAAAAAAAGCGGGCGCACAAGCGCCCCCAAGCCCATTAGAACGGTGTGTCTACGGGTTCAGGGGAGGGTGTGGCATTCGCCATGAGATCATGATGGTGATTATAACTGCTGTGGGGGTCCGGGTAAACCATGGGCTATACCGCTTATTTTGCCGAGAGCCGAGGGCCGAGAGCAAATTGAGCCACAGCACAAGCAAGATGACTGCATCCAGAAATGGAGTTCTCAACGTAAACTTTTGAAGTTGGCCCTCGGCTCTCGGCCCTCGGCAGCTTTCAGCAACAAAAAAGGACGGGCAAACACCCGTCCACCATTTGGCCTTTTGCTCAGTTGTTGCTGCGCCCGCCACCAAACAGCCTCAGCAGGAACAGGAAGATGTTGATGAAGTCCAGGTACAAATTCAGGGCTCCAAAGACAGCCATTTTTTCGCCCATTTCAGACTGGGTGAAACCATCGCCACCAGACAGGGCCATTTCTTTGAGTTTCTGCATGTCGTAGGCGGTGATGGCGCAGAACAGGATCACACCGACCACGCTGATGACCATGCTGAGGGCGCTTCCGCCAATCCAGATGTTCACGATGCTGGCGATGACCAGGCCAATTACACCCATGAAGAAAATGGTGCCAAAGCGGCTCAGGTCCATTTTGGTGGTGTAACCCACCACGGCCATGGTTCCGAAGAGGCCTGCGGTGGTGATGAATGCTGAGACCACCGGGCTGGGACCACTGCCCCCCATCACGTGGTAGGCCAGCAGGATGCCGGAGAGGGTCAGACCGTTCAGCACAGCGTAAATGCTAAACATGATGCCTGCGGTGGCTGCACTGATGCGGTTGATCAGGAAGCCCAGTCCGAAGACCATGCCGAGTTCCAGCAGCACCAGCATGAAGTAGTTGCTGCGCACGAAAGAAAACAGACCTTCGTTGGTGACGGCGAACCAGGCGGCGATGGCGGTCATCACCATGCCTGCGGTCATCCAGGAAAAGGTCCGGCCCAGGAAGCTCCTGAGCGTGACGCTCTGGGTTTGGGTGAGTGAGTGCATAAATCCTCCTTTTGGTGTGTTCCCTTTTTCCAGTATAGCGGCACTGGATGGGAATTTTATGGTTTCTCAGGTTCAGAAGTGGTAGCGTTCGTAGGCCACCATCCAGGTGCGTTCCCTCAGCAGGGGCATGATGGCAGCCAGCACGCTTTCGCTGTCTTTCATGTCCGGGAGCACCATCTGTCTGGGGGTTTCCAGCAGGTAGGCAGGGGCATTTTCAGGCAGGCGGGCCAGTTTGCGGGCTTCCCGGATGCCGTCTTCCAGGGTGCCCAGTTCATCAATAAGGCCCTGATCCAGCGCATCTTTGCCACTCCAGACCCGGCCACGGCCCAGTTCATTGACCCGTTCTCTGGACAGGTTGCGCCCTTCTGCAACACGGGAGGTGAACAGGTCATAGAAGTCTTCTGCACCTTTTTGCAGGAAGGCCCGTTCGTCTTCCGTGAGGGGGTGAGCACTGTCGAAACTGTCTGCCAGACGGCCCATTTTGATGCTTTCAGGATTGAGGCCGTATTTGGCATTGAAGCCCTGCAGGTTGGGTTTGCCCGAAATCACCCCGATGGACCCGGTGATGGTGGTGGGTGCTGCAATCACATGGTTGGCGTGGGTCAGCACGTAGTACCCCCCGGAGGCGGCCACATTGCCCATCACGGCCACCACGGGTTTTTTGGCCCGGATGCGTTCCACTTCATGGCTGATCAGGTCGCTGGCGAGGGCTGAACCTCCACCGGAATTCACGAACAGCACAATGGCCCTGGTGTCCTCGTCTTTTTCGGCGGTGCGCAGGGCACGGATGAGGCTTTCGCTTCCGGCCATTTGTTCGCCAAAAATGGGCAGTGGGATGGGAATGTGCCTGGAATGTCCGGGTACGATCATCCCTTCCAGGGAGACCACAGCCACCTTGCCGCCCTGGTCGGGAAGCAGGGGCAATTTCAGAAATCGGGATGCATGCTGGAAAGGCTGGTGTTTTTTGCTGTACAGCACATCTTCGTAGGCGATGCGGTCAACCAGACCGTACTGTCTGGCCTGTTCTGCATTGGTGATGCCTGCATCGATGGCCTCCCGCACCTGGCTTTCGGTGAGGTTGCGGCTCTGGGCCACCGATTTCACGAATTCTTCCATGAAACGGGACACCAGCAGGGTGCGCTGTTCCCGCTCGTATTCGTCCATGTGGTCATCGGTAAAACGGGTGTAGGCGGTCTTGTATTCCTTGATCCGCACCACTTCCATCTCGATGCCCAGTTTCTGCAGGGCGTCTTTGATGTAGGTCACCGTAGAGTGGAAGCCCAGCAGGTAAAACTCTGCACTGGGAGGAACCACGATTTCCGTTCCAGCAGAAGCCAGATAGTAATCCATCATGTGCACACTGTTGATCACCGAGTACACGGGTTTCTTGCTGGCCAGTTCTGCAATGGCTTCACGCAGGGCGTAAGCGGTGGCAAATCCAGCCTGCACTCCTCCAAAACGCAGGACCACACCACGCAGCCAGTCTGCATCTTCCAGCAGTTTGAGTTTGCGGCGGAAGATGGACACCCCCTGGGGTTCCTTGCGGGTGATGATGTTCAGAGGGCTTTTCTCGGGGAATTCGGGAAACTCGCCCTGGATGTCCAGAATGACCCAGCCGGGTTTTTCGCCCAGGTCGGCAATTTGATGCTGAACCCCGGCCACCAGATTGTAGATTTTGTTCTGAATTTCGCTCTTCATTTCTAACCAGTATTACGCAGTTTGGTGAGCAGAAGTTGCAGCAAAGACAACAAAAAGAGCACACCAAATATCCAAAAAAGACCACAAAAAAGGCGAGATGAACTCGCCTCTGGATGGGCCAGAAATTCAGTGCTGAACTCAGTGCTGGTGCTCGGGGTGGGGGTCCCGGTTCAGCCATTGCTGATGGACCTCCTCGTGGCTCCATTTCAGGTGGACATGTTCATCCACATGATCCACCGCGGAGAGGGGAATCCAGTGGTGCTGGCCATTTTCGTCTTTGGCCACTTTGATGTATTCGCGGTCCAGGTGGTCCACCACACCGTGGTCGTTGTTGTCTGCGCAGCGGATGGGCATGTGGGGTTTGATCTGTTCACTGGTGCTCATGTTGACTCCTTGAGGTTTAAATGGATTTCTTGCTTATTCAGGTTAATCCCCAGGACTTAGGTTTCCCTGACCCTCAGGTGAACAGGGGTTTAGGTTCACTTTAAGATCTTCTTGTCGGAAAGACACAATCTGGTGGTATCCGGAAATGGGTGAAACCGGTCAATTCATGACAAAAATCCATATCATCGTGATAAAAACGTCATACAATAAAGCATGCACTTTCAACTCAGTGATGACAGCCAGTTGATCCTCTCCCATGTGCGGGAATTTGCCCGCCAGGAGATTGCACCGCTGGCTGCACAATACGACCGCTCAGGAGAATATCCCTGGGAACAACTGCGCAAACTGGCCGACATGGGCCTGCTGGGAGCAACCATCCCCGAAGACTATGGTGGGGCCGGATTGGACTCGGTCACTTACGCCCTGTGTCTGGAAGAAATTTCTGCTGCAGATGCCAGCGTTGCTGTGATCATGAGCGTGCAAAATGGCCTGCCAGAACAGATGATTCTGAAGTTTGGCACGTTGGAACAGAAAAAGCGGTTTCTCACCCCTCTGGCCCTGGGTCAGAAAATCGGGGCGTTCTGCCTGACCGAGCCCAATGCTGGATCGGATGCTGCAAGCCTCAGACTGCAGGCCCAGCAGGACGGAGACCACTGGATCCTGAATGGTCAGAAAGCCTGGATCACTTCTGGTGGGCAGGCCGACACCTACATGGTGATGGCCCGCACCTCTGGCAGTGGGGCCAAAGGGGTCACCTGTTTTGTGGTGGAAAAAGGCACCTCTGGATTGTCTTTTGGCAGGCCTGAAGAAAAAATGGGTTTGCACGCAGCCCACACCACCACCGTTCAATTTGAAGATGTGCGGATTCCTGACGACCAGAGGATCGGGGAGGAGGGGCAAGGCCTGATCATCGCCCTGAACAGCCTGGATTCGGGGCGCATCGGAATTGCCATGCAGTCCATTGGAATTGCCCGTGCTGCACTGGACGCTGCAGCCAAATATGCCCTCACCCGCGAGCAGTTTGGCAAGAAGATCTCGGAATTTGAGGGGGTCTCCTTCAAGATTGCAGAGATGGCCGCCCGCATTGAAGCTGCCCGTCTGGTGGCCTTGAAAGCAGCATGGCTGAGGGACCAGGGCAAGAAGCACACCAAAGAAGCCTCCATGGCCAAATTTCTGGCTTCTGACGCTGCAGTGTATGTGACCCGTGAAGCCGTGCAGATTTTTGGGGGCAACGGGTACAGCAGAGAATACCCAGTGGAGCGGTATTATCGGGATGCCAAGATCACCGAAATTTACGAGGGGACCAACGAGATTCAGAAACTGGTGATCTCCCGGCAGGTGTTTGGGGAACACCGGGATTGACCCTCACCTCGCTGCGCTTTCCTCTCCTTCAGGGAGAGGGGGTTATAGACTCGGTTCAAAAATTTCGCTAAACTTAGACCAAGTACAAAACGGAGGGTTTTGAGCATGGATTTCACCCTGAGTGCCGAACAGAAACAATTGCAGGCCATGGCGAGGGATTTCACCCGCAACGAGATCATCCCCATTGCTGCAGAATACGACCAGAAAGAAGAGCTCCCCTGGGAGATTGTGGAAAAAGCCCATGAGCTGGGCCTGCTCAATGTGGGCATTCCCGAGCATGCCGGAGGTCTGGGCCTCTCCATGCTGGATGAAGTGATCATCGGGGAAGAACTGGCGTATGGCTGCATGGGGATTTACACGATCCTCATGGCAAGTGAACTGGGCATCACCCCCATCTTGCTGGGTGGGACGGAAGAGCAGCAACAGCGCTTTTTGTCCCCTCTGCTGGAAAAGCCCTCTCTGGCCGCTTTTGCCCTTTCTGAGCCCAACAACGGCAGTGATGCTGCTGCCATGAACACCACCGCTGTGCTGGACGGCGATGAGTGGGTCATCAATGGAACCAAGATGTGGATTTCCAACGGTGGGTTGGCAGAGATCACGGTGGTGTTCGCAACTGTGGACAAAAGCGCAGGACACCGGGGAACCGTTGCGATTGTGGTGCCCAGAGATGCCCCGGGCCAGAGCTACCACAAGATCAAGCACAAGATGGGACAGCGGGCCAGCCTGACCAGCGAACTGGTGTTTCAGGATGTGCGGGTGCCAAAAGACCACATGCTGGGTGGTCCCGGAGACGGTTTCAAAATCGCCATGAAGACGCTGGACAAGACCCGCATTCCGGTGGCTGCCGGATCGGTGGGGATTGCGCGCCGTGCCCTGGAAGAGAGCATCAAATATGCCCGTGAACGCAAAGCGTTTGGCAAGCCCATTGCTGAACTGCAGGCCATCCAGTTCAAGCTGGCAGAAATGGCCATGGGCATTGAAACCGGACGCCTGATGACCCACAAGGCCGCATGGCTGGCAGACCAGGGGCAACCCCACGGCACGGAGAGCGCCATTGCCAAGGCTTACTGCTCTGAAATGGCTTTTGATGCGGCCAATGAAGCCATTCAGGTGCACGGGGGTTACGGCTACGTTGGAGAATATCCCGTGGAGAAGCTGCTGCGCGATGTCAAACTCAACCAGATTTACGAGGGCACCAACGAAATTCAGCGGGTGGTGATTGCCCGCAATTTGCTGCGTTGAAGGCAGCAGAAGGCAGCAGAAGGCAGCAGAAGGCAGCAGGCACATCAAGCTCAAGCCAGAGCTGTTTTCAGCCTTGGCCTTTTGCTTTCAGCAGGCTGCCCTGTGGAAGTTATAATGCTCCCATCCACCTTCAAGCCTGCTGCAGCAGACTGTGCCCCATGCGATTGATTTTCTGATCAAAGCCCTCTAAAATTATACCGAGTACAAAAACAGGAGTGTCAAAGATGAACATCCTTTGTGTGATCCGCCAGGTGCCCGACGGCGAAGCCAAACTTCGCATCAACAATTCCAAAGTGGACCTCGATGGGGTCACCGTCATCATGGACGGCATGGACGAATACGGGGTAGAGCAGGCCCTGCGCCTGCGTGAAGCCGGAGCCAGTGTAGAGCAGATCATTGTGCTGGCCGTGGGTCCAGCCCGCAACGAAGATGCCATTCGCACTGCACTTGCCATGGGTGCAGACCGTGCCATCCATGTGGAGACCGGGGAATACCTGGATCCCATCTCGCTCAGCAAAATTGTGGCCCAGGTGGCCCAGGAAGAAAACGCCAGCCTGATTTTCAGTGGTGGTCAGCAATCCGACTGGGATTCTCAGGCGCTGGGTGCAGCCACCGCAGAGCGCCTGTCCTGGCCCCAGGTGACCTGGACCAACGCCCTGGAACTCTCTGGCGAAACCCTCAAGGGCAAACACGACATCGACGAGGGCGCAGAGACCTTTGAAGTGGAATTGCCTGCCGTGATCACCACCCAGCAGGGTCTCAACGATCCCCGTTACCCCACTTTGCCCAACATCATGAAGGCCAAGAAAAAAGAGCTGCGCAAAGACACCCTGGAGAAGTACGGGGTGCAGGCCAGACTGAGGCACGTGTCCAGCACCATTCAGGTCAGGGAACGTGCAGGCAAACTCATCGATGGCAAAGACCCCCAGGCTGCAGCAGCCCAGTTGCTGGAACTGCTGCGCAATGAAGCGAAGGTGATTTCATGATCCTGCTGGTTGCAGACCACAACAACGGCAAACCCACCAAGGCAGCCCTGGAACTGGTGCAGGCTGCCCGTGATCTGGGGCGTGAAGGTCCCATCACGGCCCTGGTTCTGGGTCAGAACCTCGCACCTGTGGCCAATGAACTTGCGAAATACGTTGAGCAGGTGCTGGTGGCAGATTTGCCCCAGCTTGCCAGCTACAACCCTGAACTGTGGGCTGCAGCGGTCACCCAGATTGCCCAGGAAGGGGAGGCCCACACGGTTTTGATTTCTGCCAGCCGTTCTGGCCGCGAGTACAGCGCCCGTGTGGCGGTCAAACTGGATGCCCCTCTGCTGGAAGATGTGATCAGGGTGCAGGACCAGGGAGGCGCTCTGCAGGGCACCAAGTATGCTTATCTGGCCCGGGTCACCGAAATCTACGAATCCAGCGCTCCCCTCACCGTGGTCAGTGTGAAACCCGGGGCCTACAACCCTGCTCAGCCTGAATCTACAGCAGGAGAGCAGTACGATGTGGAACTGGAATTGCCCACCAGCCGCACCCGCTCCACAGGCAAGGTCATCGAAAAAACCACCCGTGTCCCCCTCACCGAAGCCGACATTGTGATCACCGGAGGCCGGGGTCTGGGAAGCCCTGAAAAATTCAGCAGCCTGATTGAAGGTCTGGCAGACAACCTGGGTGCAGGGGTGGGAGCCACCCGTGCAGTGGTGGATGCTGGCTGGCGGCCTTACGGGGAACAGGTCGGTCAGACCGGGAAAACCGTGGCCCCCAAAGCCTACATTGCCATCGGGGTGAGTGGAGCGGTGCAGCACCTCTCCGGAATGGGCAAGAGCAAGTACATTGTGGCGGTCAACAAAGATCCCGAAGCCCCCATCTTCAAGAACGCCGATTACGGCATTGTGGGGGATTTGCATCAGGTGATTCCTGCCCTGATTGATGCCACCCAGAAGTAATTCCAATCCAGAACAAAAAGAACCGGCCTCCATCTGGTAGGCCGGTTCAAATATGGAAAACTGCAAATCGATACGTGAAAATGTTTTTTGCATGGCTTGCAGCGCCAGAAAAGGCCCCGGAGGCAGCCGATGGCCGGGTTGCAGGCACTGCCAGTTTGACCCCAGGGAGTGTGTGTTACTGCTTTCAGCAGAAGTGAGTTTAACTCACTTCTGCTTGAGCAAAGCGAATGGAAAGGTCAGGACACGAAAGCGAGGTTTAAACAACATCTGCTCAGGTCAGTAAAGTCAGTGAAGGAGATTCCAGAGGGCAACCAGCCTCTGGAAACATCAGCAAGTGGCCCTGCTGATGAGATGATTGTGGCACATCTTTTTATGTTTTGCTGTGAAATATATAAGGAATTGGAGATGATATATCATGTAAAAAATTCTTTATGATTTGATTGTAAAAATAATTTTACATTGGCTTTTGTTTATCAAAAGGGCTTAAAATTTGATCTTGCAGAATCCATTATGGAATGGGACCACCAGGCCTGTAAAAAGAGGAGAAAACACATGCAGAATCTGATTGAACTGAAACTTGAGCAGCTGTCCCCCCTCATCAAAAACTGGTATTCACCCGAGAAACTCAGAAGCAATGTCACAGAAGCACTGGAAGAAGAATTTCAGCGTCTGGATGATCAGGACTTTGCACAGGGCTATTTCGAGCATTGCCAGATTGCAGGCACCACGCCACAGGATTACCTCAACCATCTGGATGGGGAGACCCTGACGGGAATTCGCTTCTGGAACCGGGACCTGGACAGGCCATTTGTGGATGCAGTGCTGGTGCCTGAACTGCCGAACCAGCCAGCCGGCTACTTGCAACTGGCCCGTGGAATTGCTGCCCATCATGCCATTTTTCAGCCCAGACATGTGCGGTTTTTTGTGCCTTCACACCTTGATCTGGGACCCCTTCCAGAAGGTTTCCTGTGGGAGAAACGCTATCTGGCTTTGCCTTTTCGGGAAGCCCGCTCACATCCCAGACCCCAGCGTTTCGAGGATGTGACTTTGCATGTGCCAGAAAACCTGGATTTCCATGAGGATTACCTGCAGATGTATCGGGACATTGCAGTTTTGCGCCCAGAACACCCCGAATATGCCACTCCAGAAACCCGGGAAGACTTTGAGGAGATGCGGCAAGCAGGCACCCTGTTTCAGGTGTTCCATCAGGACCAGTGGATTGGCGTGATGGCAGGCAGCCCGGCGGCAGAGCAGGGTCTCAGTGGTTACGTGGTGATGGAAATGCTGATCCGCCCAGAGTTTCAGGGCAAAGGTCTGGGGGAAGCCGCCCAGAGGCACCTGCTGGAACGCCTGCCTGCCCAGCCAGACGATGTGCTGTTCGGAACCATTGATGCCCGCAACACTTCAGCGATTCGGGCGGCTCTGAAGAACCACAGGCAGGATGTGGGTGGGTATTTGTGGGTTAAGGTCTGATCTTCACCCGATCCTGATTCATCTTTTGAAGGTGTAGGTCCCTTTGATCCACATGCGTCTGGGCTGGCTTCCAATCCAGACCTGGGCTTCCAGTTGGGTCAGCAAGGTGTAGGTTCCTTTTGGAAACAACTTCAGGGGAAGGCTGACTCCAGTTGCTCCTTTGAACTGTTCTCCTGGTTGAAGGCTTTCGGTGTACAGGGTTGCAGGACAGGCATGAAGGGCAGAGGATGCATTTGCTTTTTGATTCTTTTGTGCAGAATAAGGATCCTGTAGAATGATTTTGCCTTTTTCATTCATGGCCTGATAAGCAAAAGCACACCCTCCATAATGGACAGACACACCTCTGAAAAACATGTTTTTGATGGTCACCTCAATCAACAGGTTGTTTTTTTGAATGTGTGGCCTGGAAAATGTTGTTTTGAAAACCTCAGCTGCACTGGATTTCTGGTTCTGGGCGAGTGCAACAGGTGTAAAAAGCAGGGCCAGCATGACCATGTGGTTGTGATTCATCAATTTCTCCTGGGCAAATGTGAAATGTTTGGGGATGCAAACCTGAAAAAAGCATACCTGTTGTCTGGGTGCCTGTAAAAGGGGTTTTGAATTGTTGTTAAGCCTTAACACCTACCAGATGTTAAGCTGTTTCTGGCTTTCTGGTAGGCTTTTTCTTTCATGTGAAGTGTGCTCTGGTTCTGCTACTTTAGAGCACGGAAAGACAGTGTAGCGGCCAGGGTTCACAACCCCTGCTGGCGCATGCAGCTTTGCTGAAAATGCGTACCATCCTGAATTTCCAGAGGTGTTGGCTCAGTCTGGTAGAGCGGATGAAATGTTCATCAGGTCGGAGGTTCAAATCCTTCACACTTCACCAGGATGCGCCTGGCGGTCAGGCAACGAACTTGGGGTTCGTCGGGTTTTCCCACAGTAGGTTCGACTCCTACATCCCAACCTTGGTTTTAGCTCAGAGGTAGAGCAGCTGACTGATCCTCAGCGGGTCGCAGGTTCGACTCCTGCACACCAATCCCACGACTCAAAATCGTGACCTCCTTTTTGGACCGGGTTTCTGAAGGGGGCAGGCCACCGCGCTTGTTGGTTGTCCAGAAGGCCACCTCTGCCCACGGGCAACAGGTTGAATTCTGAGCATACAGGAAGCAGAAGGTCCAGTTTCTGAAGGGGATTTCCCCAGAAGAGAACAGACCTTTGAGGTGGACACCCACACCATCGGGCCTTTTCTCCGCCACGTCCAGGCAGGTTTTCCGGGCTGTTTTGCGGGCTGTTTTGAAAACCGCCGCAACGTGTGCGCAGGTCAGGCTTCATGCCTGAGGGTGTTGTGCCCCCTGCAGAAGTCCATTTTTTTGAGAAGTACAAAACGAGAAGCAAAAACAACGCGTCAAAACAAGCCATGCATTCCAGCCAGATTCTGCACCCGTCTGGCTGTTCGGAAGGAGGTGCGCAGAGCATGAAGACCATGACCAGATCCCTGTTCCAGACCAAGGTGAGTGTGAAGCCCTTTGAGAGGGTTTTGCTGTACCACAAAGACCGACTGGTTCGCATCCTCAAAGGGGGAGAGCACACCTTCTGGGGAAGCCAGTACAGCATCGAGACCTTCAATATCAACCAGCCCCTTTTCAAGCACGCTTTGCAGGATTACCTGATCTCAGAGCGCACCGATCTGGTCCGTGAGTTCTTCGAGGTGGTTTCCACCTCCGAGCAGCAGGTCGCTGTGGTGCGTCGCAACCAGGATTTGCTGGATGTGGTGCTGCCCCGTGCTGTGCAACTGTACTGGAAGGGATTCACCCCTCTGGACATCGAACTGCTGGATGTGAAGGGCGGGGTGAAGCTGCCTGCAGACCACATCCTGCTGACCCAGAAGTACAACAGCGTGCTGACCCGTGTTTTTACCGATGTGAACACCGGAGACCGCCAGTTCGCACTGGTGGAACGCGCTGGAAGGCTTGCAGACCTGGTGCTGCCCGGAGAGCGCAGGCTGTACCTGCATGAGGCCCTGAAGACCACCGTGACCTATCAGGCCCTGCGCCAGAGCCTGGACCAGAACACCCAGGATGTGGTCAGAACCTCCCATGCAGACTGGCTGGACCTCTTTGACCGTTACCAGCTTTCGGACACCCAGATTGGCGTGGTGCGCCACAACAACAAGGTGATCGATGTGCGGGGATCGGGTCAGCCTCTGATGTACCTGAAGGTGGCACGGGTCGAGGTGGAAATTCTGGACACCCAGACCGCCTTTGAGCTGACGGCCCAGCAGTACGATGCCCTGAAAACGGCAGATGTAGGGGTTCGCACCTACGCCATTGATGAAATCGAGGTGCCCGAGTACCACCTGGGCATGCTGTTCATCGATGGAACCCTGAACCGCATCCTGAAGGCCGGGAAGTACGCTTTCTGGAAGTTTGGACGCACGTATCGCCTGAAGCTCTCCGACCAGCGTTTGCAGACCCTGGAGGTCTCCGGGCAGGAAATCCTGACACGGGACAAGGTGGCCCTGCGCCTCAACCTGATGGCCGGGTACCGGGTCACAGATGTGCTTCTTGCCACCTCCAGATTCTCGGACATCGAGCAGTACCTGTACCGGGAACTGCAACTGGGCCTGAGGGCTGCGGTGGGAACCCGCTCTCTGGACGAACTGCTGGAAGACAAGGGTGTGCTGGATGCTGTGGTCACCCAGCACATCAGAAGCAAGACCCAGGGACTGGGCCTGGAGATGGAATCGGTGGGGGTCAAGGACATCATCCTGCCCGGAGAGATGAAGGCCATCCTGTCGCAGGTGGTGCAGGCCGAGAAATCTGCCCAGGCCAACGTGATCCGCAGACGGGAGGAAACGGCAGCCACCCGCAGCCTGCTCAACACTGCAAAGGTCATGGAAGACAACCCTGTGGCTTTGCGTCTGAAGGAACTTGAAACCCTGGAACGTGTCACCGAGAAGATCGACAACATCAGCGTGTATGGCGGGCTGGAGGGGGTGCTGACCGACCTGATCCGCATCAAGAAGTGAAACAACAGAAACCTGCAGGGGTGAAAGAAGCATCCCCCTGCGGGTTTTTATTTTGGCAATGTGAAGCACATTTACCCCAATAGTTATGTTATAAACTAAATTCTATGGAAAATTACGAGAATCGTGCCGTCTGGATGACCCGACTGGATCCGGCTTTCGAGGACATGGTGGTTTTCTTCGAGTTCCACGGGGTTGAACTGCGCTGGCTGGACGAGGTGGAAGAAGTCAGAGAGGTGGGAGAAGAAAGCCCCACCTTCGTGAACGGCTTCTGCGCCTTCCATCAGGGCAAGTTGCTGGCCGCCTGCCAGGAAGGAGACTTCAAAAACCGCATCCATGAAACCCTCAAAGAAGTGGCCCTCAGGTTCACCGAGATGGGCTACCGGGTGCCAGGTTTCCGGTTTGGACTGGCAGGGTAAACCACAAAAATTCAGGCCCAGAGCAACCTCTGGGCCTTTTGCATGTCCCTCAAGCTTCAGACTCAAGCTTCAGCATGAACGGCTGGAATCTCCAGCACTGTCGCATTGCTGGTCAGGCCTTCCTGCAAGGCATACCTGAGGTGCTGGTCCAGGGCTTCGAGGGCGGCCAGACGGTCACTCTGCAACACAAAAGCCCTGGAAAACCTCAAAACCACCCCTCTGACCTCTCCAGAAACACTTTCCTGCACGGTGAGGTCCAGGTGATCATCTGTAAGCTGGGTGGTCACCTCATAATTGCTGTCGTTTTGAATGATGTGCCGGATTTCTCCAGCCAGAAAATCTGCGGTGTTCTGATCGAATTCCATAGGGGCAGTTTAAAAAACTTTGCCTGGCCATTCTGTGGAAAATGCTGAAAACAGCAGCATATCTGTCAGAACATGCAGGTCAGAAGACCACAAATTTGTGCTGGATTTTCTTGCCTTCAATGGTCAGCCAGGCCATGCTGATGGGCAAATTGAAGCGCTTGGGTCCCACAGAACCCGGATTCAGGAACAGCACCCCACCCTCTTTTTCGGCAATGGGGATGTGGGTGTGGCCGGAGATGACCACATCGAAACCCGCATCTGCAGGCTTCAAATCCAGTTCTTCCAGGTTGTGCAGCATGTAAATCCACACCTCACCCAGTTTGATGGCATGGGTTCTGGGCAGGTGCTTGTAAAACCAGGCATCCCGGTCCACATTGCCCCGCACCGCATACATGGGGGCCAGCCCTGAGAGTTCTTCGTGAATTTCGATTTTGCCCACATCTCCTGCATGCAAAATGAAGTCGGCGTTTTCCAGCTGGGCTTTGACCTCGGGTCTGAGGAGGCCATGGGTGTCAGAAAGAATGGCAATACGCATAGTCAGATCGGTTCAGACCCCAGTCTACTGCAATCTGCATCATGTAAAGTAAAGTTGCACAGTAAAATGGGTTCAAAAGCACCCAGAAACACCCGCTGAACCTGTTCACTTGCAAGAGTTTCAGCCAGGAGTTCCAGCCAAGAGTTTCAGCAATGCCGTGAAATCGACGTGGAGGTTTGAGGACATCAATGCACATTCTGATCACAGGAGCCTCAAGTGGCATTGGTCTCATCACTGCAGAAGCACTGCTGGAAGCAGGCCATCAGGTGACTGTGGCGGCCAGACGCTACGACCGTTTTGCCAATCTACAGTCCATGTATGGCCCGGAATTCCTTCTGGCCGTCAAGGCCGATTTGCGGGTGGACACCGAGCTGGACAACCTGTTTCATGAAGCCAAAAGCACTTTTGGTCCCATTGATGTGCTGATCAACAATGCAGGGGTCAGCCGGGGACCGGGCTGGCATCAGGACGGAAGGGCCATGGATGTCCTGCAGCTGAATTTGATGGCAGCGGTTCGGCTCAGCCAGCTGGTGCTTCCAGACATGCTGGAACGCAAACAGGGCCACATCATCAACATTGGGTCGGTGGCAGGGCATGTGCCGGTCAGCACCCTGTATTCGGCCTCCAAGTTTGGTCTGAGGGGATTCAGTCTGGCCCTCAGAAGGGAACTGCTGGGCAGCGGGGTGCATGTTTCCCTGGTTTCACCGGGTTTTGTGGAGACCGACATGACCAGCAAGCGCAAGGTTCCGAAAATTCCACCCGGAAAAGTGGCAGAATTGATCTTGAGGTTGCTGAAGCGGCCAAAAGCCGAAGTGATCATCCCTGCTTACTACAAGATCCTGATTGCCCTGGAACGGATTTTCCCTGGTTTTGGAGATTTTCTGGTGCGCCGTCGCCAGATGCTTGAAACAAGCTGATATGATTCCTTCATTAAAGGAGCGTTGAGCGTGCTGGAAGTGCTGCAAATGGGAACCAGAGCCTGGAGTGACCCGCGAACCGTGCGGGTGTACATTCCTGACCACCTGAATCCCAGAGAAGCCCGGGTGCTGGTGATGCTGGACGGTCAGAACGCTTTTGACCAGTCCACTGCGTTCATTGAGTCCTGGAATGCCCATCAGGTGTTGCAAGGCCGTGCCCTCAAAGGCGAGGCATTTGCCATTGTGGCCATCAACAACGCCGGAGAAGCCCACGCCCGTTTGCACGAGTACAACCTCAAGAAAGGGGCTCCGGCCCTGGGAGAAGCCATTTTCAGCGACATCCTGCCCAAAGTGGGCCGGGAATACGGCCTGAAGATGCACGGCCAGAACATCGCTGTGATGGGAGCGGGCCTGGCCGGGGTGTGCGCCCTTTATCTGGGCCTCAGGTATTCGGTGGCCCTGACTGCCTGCATCAGCCCTTCTCTGTGGGTGTGGGGCGCAGATGTGAATGCTTTTGTGCAGGCCTCCCAGGGCAACAATCGCATTTACCTGGACACTGGCACCCATGAAGCCGGAGCCCACGCTTTAAACCAGGAAAACCTGAAAAAAGTGCGTTCCCTCAGGGAAGACCTGATCCGGACAGGCCATCAGGTGGCTTACCAGGAAGTGGCGGGTGGCACCCACTCAGAGAAGCACTGGCGCTTGAGGTTGCCTCTGGTGCTGGACGCTTTCATGAATTTTGACGAAGTCTCCCGCATCTGGCACTGAATTTGGTGCTGGGCTGGCAGGGGAGACTTCATCTGTTCAAAAAAGTCTGTTCAAAAAGTTCAGGCTTTTTCAGGGCGGTAGATGGGCATGGGTTCGCCGTAAATCTGCTGGTAAATGAAATCCAGCCTCTTGACGTAACTCCAGGCAGTCACCGGATGCATTTTGACTTCCAGATGCCGTTCAATCCACTCTGAGATGGTGTTGGCAGTCCAGCGGCCTCCTCCGGGAGGAGCAGCAAGCAGGGCCTGTTGCAGGTGCTCTGCCTGGTTTTCAGAGAGGGCTTTGCGTTTGCCTCCGGGGTTGTGGCGGTGTCCATCCATCAGGCCGTTGGGGCCTTCCTCGTTCCAGCGGTGCACAATTTTGCGCACCCACACTTCGGTGAACCCGGTGATTTCTGCAATGTGCTGCACGGTGAAGTCGGGGTGTTTGCTCATCAGCCAGATCACCTGCCAGCGCATCTTTTCCTTGATGGAAGGGCAGTTTTTGTAGCGGTGCTGGATGTCGCGCAGGGGCAGGTGAGGCTGGATTTTCAGGGGACGCTGTGGCATATGACCTCCAGAGAAGGCAAGAGTTTGGAACAGCACAGATACGGCAAGTACAGCAAGATGCAAAAGAACGACCACCCATGATGGAGGCCATGGGCAAAGAAGTTGTCACGATGATTAAAAATTATCTTACACAATAAGAAAAAAATCAACTGAGAATGCTAGACAGACCAGAGCAGGACGGCAGCAAAAAAGCCCTTCTGATCAGAAGGGCTTTATGGGTTGGAAACCTGTAAAGCAATCAATCAAACTGAACGGCTTTGATGGTGTACTTGATGGTCAACTTCTCGTTGGGACGCACCACCACCACATCGCCCACATTCTTGCCCAGCAGTTCCTGGCCCAGAGGACTCTGGTCGCTGATTTTCTTCTTGAAGACATCAGCTTCGTAAGCACCGACAATTTCCAGGGTCTGGGTTTTGCCTTTTTCGTCTTCGATTTCGACTCTGGCCCCCAGTGCCACGCCACTTCTGCGGCTTGCCTCCACCTTGTACTTGACCTTGGAGAGGTTCAGGCTGGAATTTTTCAGTTCTGAAAGGTCTTCCACCACCACCACAGCCTTGCTGACCAGTTCTTCCAGTTCAGCAATTTTGGCCTCGTTCTCGGACTGCAGCATGCGGGCCTCATCATAAGCTGCACTTTCCCGGAGGTCACCATCTGCAATGGCTTTGCCCATGTAATCGCTGATTTCAGGGCGGCGCACTTTCTTCAGGTGATCCAGGTCATTGATGAGCTTCTCGTAGCCCTTGACGGTGATTTCGTGTGTTTTGGTCATGGTCTTCCTTCTTCTTCAGGTTTTTCAGTAGACAACGCGAGTGAGATCCACTCGCGTTTGCCTGAGAATGTTCATTTTACCAGCTGTTGCTGGAGGTGAGCATGAGACGCAACTCATGTGCGCTGGTGGCGCTGGAAATGGCTTCATCCAGCGTGATGAGCTGGTCTTCGTAAAGGTGCACGAGGTGCTGGTCAAAGGTGTGCATGCCGCGCAGGTTGTCCTCTGCCAGGGCATCTTTGATCAGGGCGGTCTTCTCCTCATCCCGGATGTATTCACGGATCAGGGGGGTGTTGATCAGGGCCTCATAGGCCAGCACCCGACCTTCTCCGGTGGCCTTGCGCAACAGGCGCTGGCTGATGATGCCGATCAAGGAATCTGACAGCTGAATGCGAATCTGTTCCCGCTCGTGGGGGGCAAAAAAGTCAATGATGCGGTTGACGGTTCGCATGGCGTCCTGGGTGTGCAGGGTGCTCAGCACCAGGTGTCCGGTCTGGGCAGCAGAAAGCGCTGCTTCCACGGTTTCCTTGTCACGCATCTCGCCAATCAGGATCACGTCCGGATCCTGACGCAGGGCGTACTTCAGGGAACTCTTGAAGTCTGCAGTGTCCTGACCAATTTCGCGCTGCACCACAATGCTCTGGTGGTTCTTGTGCAGAAACTCGATGGGGTCCTCGATGGTGATGATGTTGTAGGCAAAATGGCGGTTGATGTAATCCACCATGCTGGCCAGGGTGGTGGACTTCCCGGACCCTGTGGGACCGGTCACCAGAATCAGTCCCCGGTCCTGGTTCACGTAATCTTCCAGCAAAGTGGTGGGGAGGCCCAGCGATTCAAAGCTGGGAATGTTGTTGTGGATCACCCGCATCACAATGCCGATGCTTCCCCGCTGCTTGAACACGTTGCAGCGGAACCTTCCCACGCTGGGAAAGGAATACCCGAAATCCATCTCGAAACGGTGCTCAAATTCGGCAATCTGCCGGTCGGTCATCAGTTCCTTGATGATGGAACGCATGTCATCGGGGGTGAGGATCTTGTCACCAAAGCGGGAGAGGTGACCGTCAATGCGGGCGATGGGAGGAGACCCGACGTGCAAGTGAATGTCGGAGGCTCGCCGTGAGATCATTTGGATAGCAAGTTCACCAATCATACCAGTCCCATATTGTCGATCAGGCGCACCTTGAAGAGCCGTGCTGCCACGAGAAGCCTGTATTCAGAGTCGCCAAGCACTTCGACCTGTTGCTCGATCTGCTGCAGGGTCGCTGCATCGACCAGTGTGAAGTATTCCAATTTTAGCGCTTCTTGGCTTTGTAAAACCACCCTCCCAGCTTCAAGAATGCCACCAGCAGTGCGTTCTCCCTGCTGGTGGGCCGCTCTGGAAGCCATCAAGGCCCGATAAATCACATCTGCCTGGGCTTTCTGCCCCGGGGTGAAGTAACTGTTGCGGCTGCTCATGGCCAGACCGGAAGCTTCCCTCAGGGTGGGACAGGCCACAATGCGGGTGGGATGGTTGAGGTCCCGCACCATCTGGCGCACCACCGCCACCTGCTGAAAATCCTTCTCTCCGAAGTAAGCAGACTGGGCCCCCACAATGTTCAGGAGCTTCAGCACCACCGTGGTCACCCCGGAAAAATGACCCGGACGTTTTTCCCCTTCCAGAGGCAAAGCAGCCCCTGCAGGTTCCACGCTGGTGGCAAACCCCTGGGGGTACATCTCTTTCACTTCAGGGGCAAAAATCACATCTGCGCCAGCTTCAGAGGCCACCGCAAGGTCTGCTTCCAGGTTTCTGGGATAGCTGCTGAAATCCTCGGTGGGACCGAACTGGGTGGGATTGACGAAAATGCTGAGGACCACTGTTTCATGGTCCTGTCTGGCCTGCCGGATCAGGCTGGCATGTCCCTGATGCAAGAAACCCATGGTGGGCACAAACCCAATGCTGGTTTTCCCCTTCAGGTGCCCTCTCAGGGCCTGTATGGTGTGGATGACTTGCATGCTGTTTCATGATAGCGGCTTTGCTCTGACGGAAGTCTGGCTTTGCTCACAGCGGAGAAGTTTACAGTTCACAGTAGAAAGTTCACAGTGAACATGGGCTGGCTTTCGCAAAAACAAAAAAAAGCCCTGAACTTCAGGGCTTTTAGGGTTCCATTTTGAACTGAAAAATGATCAGCTCAATCAATGTTTTTACTGTGAACTGTAAACTCTTACAGGTTTTCCTGGGGCAAGAGCATCCACAAAACCAGATAGGCCACGGTCAGGATGCCCCCACTGAGCAGGGTCAGGATCACGAAGAAGATGCGCAGGATGTTGACATCCAGCTTGTAATAGCGGCTGAGGCCCCCACACACACCAGCGATCATGCGTTCGGTTCTGGAGCGTTGCAGGTTGCCGAACAGGGGCGGAAAGGTTTTCTCGTTGCCCAGCGGGGCTTCTGGCAGCAGGATCCAGGCAGCAATGTAAGCCAGCAGCAGCACGCCACCCACCGGATAGTAAATGGCGAGCAGGGCCACAGCGATGCGCAGGATGGCTGGATTCACATTGAAATAATTGCCCAATCCACCCATGACCCCCGCAAGGATGCGGTCCTGTCTGGTACGGAAAAATTTCTTCTGGTCTAACATGGTCTCGTTCACCTCTGAAAGGAAATACGGGGGGTGGATGCAGATGGTTCCCAGACGGGATGTTGAAAGTCAGCCAACAAAAAGACCCCTTCCGGTCTGGAAGAGGTCCTGGTGCGTTCAGGGCTTACAGGCCGAACCGGGCGTAGATGGCATCCACTTCGCGCAGGTACCAGTCCAGGTTGAAGGCGGCGTCCAGTTGTTCGCTGGAGAGGGGCATCTCGCTGTCTTTTTCCAGCAGTTCGCGCAGCGGGACGCCACTTTCCCAGGATTCCAGGCTGTTGCGCTGCACAATGGCGTAGGCGGTTTCACGCAGCAGACCCGTGTCGATGAGCTTGTGCAGCACGCGCTGGGAGAAGATCAGGCCACCCAGGGCGTTCATGTTGTGGATCATGCGCTCTGGGAAGACCACCAGATCCTTCAGAATGCGGGTCAGGCGGCGGGTGGCAAAGGTGGCCGCAGCGGTGGTGTCTGGCAGGATCACCCGTTCTGCGCTGGAGTGGGAGATGTCCCGCTCGTGCCACAGGGTGATGTTCTCCAGGGCCACCTGCAGGTTGCCACGCATCAGGCGGGCCATGCCAGTGATGTTCTCACAGCCAATGGGGTTTTTCTTGTGGGGCATGCTGGAAGAGCCTTTCTGGCCCTTGGCGAAGGGTTCCATGGCTTCCCGCACTTCGGAGCGCTGCAGGTGGCGGATTTCCACAGCAATTTTTTCCAGGGTGGCCCCGAAGATGGCCAGGGCAGACATCACTTCGGCAATGCGGTCCCGGCTGAGGGTCTGGTTGGTGACTTTGGCGATGTCCCAGCCCCAGGAGGAAGCCACGAATTCTTCCACTCTGGGACTGACGTGGGCAAAGGTGCCCACAGAACCCGACAGCATCACCACGCGCACCTGCTTGCGGGAAGCTTCCAGACGCTCCAGGTCGCGGTCCAGAGCGCTCATCCAGTTGAGGAACTTCAGACCGAAGGTCATGGGCTCGGCGTGGATGCCGTGGGTGCGCCCAATGCAGGGTGTGTGTTTGTACACCACGGCCTGATCGCGGCAAACCTCGCGTAGGGCCTGCACGTCTTTGACGATGATCTCCAGGGCTTCATCCAGAATGATGTTCTGGGCGGTGTCCACCACGTCGGTGGAGGTCAGGCCCAGGTGAATGAAACGGGCATTTTCGCCGTAACGCTCGGTGAGGGCGGTGGTGAAGGCCACGATGTCGTGACGGGTCACGTTTTCGATGTCTGCCACACGTTCTGCAAAAGCTTCATCCAGAGGGTCGTTCTGGGATTTTTGCAGCAGGTCCTGGTAGGCTTCAGCAGGAACCTCTCCGAGTTCCACCCAGGCCCGCACGGCTTCGAGCTCCACTTTCAGCCAGGCGCGGTATTTGTTGGCTTCCGACCACAGGGTCTTCATTTCTTTGGTCAAGTAACGGTCAATCACCCTGATAATGTACCGTATCTGCTGCTGCACAGCATGTCACTCTTTTAGGCAGCCCAGCAGATCAGCAGGCTTCAGGGATGGGCAGGTTTGTTGTTCTCTCCCTCATGGGGATCCTGCACCCCGACATACAGCACCTTGATTCTGGAATTGGAGAGCACATCTGCTGGAACGTAAGCATTCCAGCCTGCATTGAATGGGATGGGGTCGGGCATGCCAGCATAGCGGGCCAGCTCATTCTGATAGGTGGAACAGTAATAGGTGTCTGGCATGCCTGTGAAGTCATACTCGGTGTCCTGCAGCTGCCGGATGCGGTATCCCATCTGTTCCAGTTGCTCTGGGGTGGTGCCATCACTCAGGATCACCACAGCGTGATAATCATAGAGCCTTTGCAGCGGATGAAAGCCATTTTTCATGAAGAACTCGCGGGCTTCTGCCAGGGTGTTGTCGTCCCATTTTCGGGTGATGTGTGAGCAGGGCCCCCAGGGTTTGTAAAACACGGTTTTGTCACTGCAGGCCAGAATCAGGCTGCCATTGGGGGCTTTCCTGAGGGCTTCAGGAATGCCCATCCACTGGGCCCGTGGCACCCGCTGGTCGCTGAGCAACTGTGCAGGAACAAGCTCTTTCAGGTCGTCGCTGACCCTGAAGTGCACATTCCTGACCCCCTGGGTGGGGGTCGTGAGCATGCAGGAGGTGAGCGCTCCAACAATCACAATCAAAAAGACTGGGCGAAAAAATGACATCTTTGCTCTCAGTGTAGTGTTTGCATGTCAACTTTGTGGTGAGCAGCTTTGCGCAGCATGCCATCATTTGCCCAGACACCTGGCCCTGAACCAGACCTGCAGCCAGTGGTGAGGGGTTAAGCTGACCCCATGAGCATGCACCTGAACCCAGAACCAAACCCAAACCTGAACCGCTGTCTGGATGTGGCCATCGAAGCTGCAAAGGCTGCCGGAGCCATTCACCTGTTTTACCGGGACCAGGATTTTGGGGTGTCCAGCAAAAGCAATTTTTCAGACCTGGTCACCATCGTGGACAGAAAATCCGAAGAAAAAATCCGCGAGGTGATTCAGCTTCACTTCCCAGACCACGCCATTCTGGGCGAAGAAGGGGGCCAGGACCGGGAAGCCGATCAACTGTGGGTGGTGGACCCGCTGGATGGCACGGTGAATTATGCCCACGGTTTTCCTTTCAGCTGTGTGTCCATTGGTCTGGAAATTCAGGGGGTGCGCAGTGTGGGGGTGGTGTTTGATCCCAACCGCAATGAGCTGTTCACTGCGATCCGGGGACAGGGGGCTTTCCTGAATGGCCGCAGGATTCAGGTGTCTCAGACTGCAGATCTGATGGCTCCTGCTCTGCTGGCCACAGGTTTTCCTTACGATGTGGCCAGTGATCCCACCAACCTGGAAAAATTTGCCCGCTTTCTGAAATTGGGCCTGCCTGTGCGCCGCCCCGGTGCAGCGGCCCTGGACATCTCTTATGTGGCCTGCGGCCGTCTGGACGGCTTCTGGGAGTACAAGCTCAACCCCTGGGATGTCAGTGCAGGCCTGCTGATTCTGGAAGAAGCTGGAGGGGCATTCAGTGGCTTCTCTGGAGCGCCTTACCGTTATGGTGAACCCCTGCTGATCAGCAATGGAAAAATCCAGCAGCAAATGCTGGAGGTGCTGAAATAACCCTCCATTCAAAAGAGTGGTACCAGACCCTGGCTTCCACTTCTGGTCAGTACCAGTACCCCTGGAACCAGACCCTCTCTGCGGCTGGAGGGGAGGACTGGTTTTCCCAGCTGCTGCAAACCTGTCTTTCCCCGGAGAAACGTGTTCTGGAAGCAGGCTGTGCCCATGCCCCAGATGCCCGCCGGTTTGCTCCGCTTGCAGCGTCATGGACCGGGTATGACTGGATGGAGGACTTTCTGGCTGAGGCCAGAAAGCGGGTGCCAGCAGGAAGGTTTTTTTGCTGGGAGGGCAAGTCAGAGGTGCCTGCTGGTTTGCAGGGGCGTTATGACCTGCTGGTTTCCAGAAGGGGTCCCACCAGTTTTCTGAACCATTTGCCAGTGTTTGCTGCACCCAGGGCAGAGGTTTTGTGCATTTATCCTTCAGAGGAAGTGCGCACAAAAGTTCTACAGCAACTGGAAAATGCAGGTGCAGAGGTGCTGGGAGAATGGACCTTCAGGACCAGGGGACACCTGCCCACCTTGAATGATCTGGTGCTGTACCAGCGCTGGAATGGAGATGAACGCTCTGCAGAACAATTGCAAGACCTGTGGGACCCCCGGGCTTCTGATCAGGGGTATCCCATCATCGAGGAGCGGTACATGTTTCATGCACGCATGCCCTGAATCTGTTTCTGGTGGTGGGCCACACATCCTGTGTCCTGGAGCTTTTAGAATTCAGCTGTGCTGAAAGCTTACACCCCTGCCCACATCACTTTTCCGCTTCCCGAAGGCCACCGTTTTCCCCTCTACAAGTATGCAGGGGTGCGGGACCGCCTGCTCGGGAAGCTTCCCATTTTGAATGCCGAAGTGCTGCCCTGGGATCTGGCAGCCACTGTGCATGATCCTGCTTACCTGAACCGCTGGCGTTACGGTGAAATGAGCCGCCAGGAGGAACGGGAATATGGGCTTCCCTGGAGTGTGCAGGTGGTGGAAAGGGCCAGAGCAGCAGCAGGAGGCACCCTGGCGGCTTTGCAGGATGCTTTGACCACAGGCTGGGGCATCAACCTGGCCGGGGGCACCCACCATGCCTTCAGGGACCGGGCAGAAGGATTTTGCCTGCTCAACGATGTGGCGATCTGCTCCCATCTGGCTTTGCAACATGGGTGGGCAAAAAGGATTCTGGTGCTGGATCTGGACGTGCATCAGGGGAATGGGACCGCCAGCTTGCTGGCAAAACATCCAGAGGTGTTCACCCTCAGTGTGCACGGGGAGAGAAATTACCCTTTCAGAAAAGAAAAAAGCTCACTGGACATTGGCCTTCCAGATGGTGTGACCGATGCTGAGTACCTTAATGTTCTGCAAACCCAGGTGAAAGCAGCCATGGAGGCCTTCAAACCCGACTTGATTTTTTATCTGGCCGGTGTAGACGTGCTTTTCAATGATCGATTTGGTCGGTTTGCGCTGTCTCTGGAAGGGGTGGGGGCACGGGATGCCTGGGTCTTCAAGTGGTGTTTTGAGGCCGGGATTCCCGTGGTGAGTGTGATGGCGGGCGGATACAACCGTGATCCAGCGATGACCGTCCAGGCCGCTGCCCAGACGATTGAGGTCGGGATTTTCCTGAAGTGAGGCTGCAGGAGGACTGAAGCCAAGCTTAGTCAAATCTTGTACACAGCTGAAATTTCCCCTCTGGATCGACATCTTTTTGATTCATTCTGAGTAAAATGAAAAAACCTCCAAGAGATTTCCGGGTGGTTTGTGTGTATAATTGCTATTGAACAGTAGGTTTTGCTTATACTGAATGACAAATCTGTACAAGGTTTGTTCAAAGACAAGACATGTTTTCGGGCCAGAAAAGCCCCAGGGAGGGATACCATGAAAACTTACGGATCTTACACAATGGTTGATGTACACGGACAGGGCCGCCCCCTGCGTCGCGGAGACACCCTGTACTACACCGGAGATGCCAGTCCCAGCCTGTACCGCCTGGAAAAAGGCCTGCTGCGCGCCGTGCGCCTCACCCCCCAGGGCCGCAACCTGACCGTGCGCCACATTCAACCCGGAGACATTTTCGGTGAAGAAGCTTTGCACAGCCTGCAACGCTCTCACCAGGTGATTGCCCTCACCGACGCTGTGGTTCACCCCATTTACCCCCAGGAACTGCAAGGTGAAGCCCTCTGGGAAGTCCTGCAATCTTTAAGCTCCCAGCTCCAGCGTGTGATGAACGACGGTGTGCACATCCAGGACGGTGAACTGCGTGAACGCATCGCCCGTTACCTGCTCAACCTCGCCGATTCTTCCCTCGGTGGAGAGGACTCCGAAGGCGTGCGTTTTGTTCGCGCCACCCACGAACTGATTGCCGAAGGCACCGGAGCCACCCGCGAAAGCGTCTCCAAGCTGATTGGTGAAATGCGCGATGACGGCCTGCTCAGCCCTGCCTACCGCTGCATCGCCCTCACCAACGAATCTGAACTGCGTGCCATTGCTGGCTTATAATCCCCGAATTTCACCCTATTCTTGAGCCATTCAAAGCCACCCGAACGCCAGTGGAAAGGGTCCCAGATGCCGAAGCCGCCTTCAGGCATTCCTGACCAGGGTCCTTTCCCAGAACCGAGAGCACTGGACTTTTTCTTTCACCTCACCTGCATTTTTCTGACAACCCATGCAAAACAAGACCCCGAGAGACACCTCGGGGTTCTTTTTGGTCAGGGTTCTTTTTTGGAATGTGCTCTGTTCAAACCTGTGCAGTGGGTGGAGGAATGCGTCTGGGTTCCCTGAACTTGATGTTCTCCCATTCGCCCTCTTCAATCACCTGCACATCTGGATTGAGGTCCCTGAAATGCTGCACCACCTTCTGCACGAGGTCATCGGGGGTGCTGGCTGCAGAGGTGATCCCGATGCTCTCCACTCCAGAGAAATCAATGTTTTGCACATCCTGATCGGTTTCCAGGCGGTGGGCACGTCCGCACAGAGCCTCTGCCAGTTCCAGCAGGCGCATGCCGTTGCTGGAATGGGTGCTGGTCAGCACCAGAAAAGCCTGTACGTTTGGAGCAATGTTCTTCACGGCATCCTGACGGTTTTTGGTGGCGTAACACAGGTCATCGCTGGGAGGAATCACCATTTCAGGGAAACGGCTTTTCAGCACCTCGATGGTTCTGTACACATCGTCCACATTCAGGGTGGTCTGGGTGAGCACCACCACTTTTGTGGGATCTGGCACCGTCACGGTGTGGGCATCAGACATGCCTTTGCCCTCTTTTCCCAGCACAGCCACCACGGTGGTGACCTCAGGGGCTTCCCCCTGGGTGCCAATCACCTCCTGATGTTTTGCACTGTCCCCGATCAGCAGGATGTGGTAGCCCTCACGGGCGTACTTTTTGGCCTCGGTGTGCACTTTGGTCACCAGAGGACAGGTGGCGTCAATGCTGAACAGGTTCATCTGGTTGGCCCTTTCCCGCACTGCAGGACTGATTCCGTGGGCACTGAAAACCACTGTGTCTCCCTCTGCGGGAAGCATGGGCAAATCCTGCAGGTCTTCCACAAAATGCACCCCAAACTGGTCCTCCAGGCGCTCCACCACCGTGTGGTTGTGCACGATGCTGTGGTACACCGTGACGGGTCTGTCCAGGGTTTGCGCTGCTTTTTCCACGGCCTGAATGGCCATCACCACACCTGCACAGAAGCCTCTGGGCTTTGCGAGGTAGATCCGCTCTATCATGCTCACAGTCTAATCAAAAATGGGGCATTCAAGGGTGAGCCTGATCGGTTTTGCCTGCTTCAAACGCCTCCACCTGAGGGGTGATGTCGATTTTCTCGGTGCGTTTCTCACCAGGAACGGTTCTGGGGGGCTTCTGGCGTTTGAGGCCCAGCAACACGCCCACCAGACCCAGCAGCACAATCAGCACCACCGGGCGCTTCATGGGGCTTCTTTCAGGAGGCCCAGACGGCGGGCCAGTTCATCCCCAATGATGTACTCGTCTTCCTCCACCCGCATCAGGGTGCACTTGCGGGGCAGGTAAAATGCCTTGACGATCTCCCAGGCTTCATCTTCGTCTTTTGCCTCATAACCCAGGTCTTCAATGGCCTCCATCAGCATGCCGTCCAGCTCTTCGCTGCGCAGGGCTTCCAGGTGGCCACTGAACACGTAAAGGTCCACGGGCACATCATTCTTGGTGGGCTTGAGGTCTTTTTTGAACAGCAGTTTTTCATCGCGTTCAATCAGGGTGGACAGCAGGGTGTCCAGTTCCTGGCGGGACAGCACAATCACAGGGTCTTCCATAACTTCCTCCCATTTTACGCGCCCGGTCTGCCCAAAGGGCGTAGAGTGAGGACAGAGTTCAGCATTCGTCACTTCTTGGGGACCCGAAATGGTCCATGATGCAGTCATCCCTGTGCAGCACCCATGCAGCACAGAACAGGTCAAAACAGGTTGTTTCAGAAATTTTGGAGGTCATCATGAAAGCGTTGTGGACAGTGTTCCTCTGGATGGTCAGTTTCAGTGCCTTTGCCCAGAGCGGTGGGGGATTCGGAGGCTCTGGTTCCGGTGGAGGTTCCAGTTCCGGTGGAGGAGGCTATTCCGGTGGAGGAAGTTATTCCGGTGGAGGGGGCTACAGCAGCTATGGCGGGAACAATGTCTTCATTGGTGGAGGCGGCGGGGGCATTGGTGTCATCGTTTTCATCATCATCGTTGCCTTCATCATCATGTCCGCCATGCAGAAAAGGGGCAAAGGCGGAGCAGCAGGGGTGGCAGGTTACGGTGGTCAGGCCCAGGCTGTGAAAGTGCAGATCCTGCTGGCCGAAGGCGATGAAGTGAAAGCAGCCATGCAGCGCATTGCACAGACAGGTGACGCCTCTTCCAATCAGGGACTGGCCAGCATGCTCAACGAGGCTGCCCTGAATGTGCTCAGGCACCCAGACCGCTGGATGTATGCCTACCTGGACACAGGATCTGGCAACGAAGGCCAGATGGACGGCAAGGTCAGGGCCTGGGCTGCCGAAGCCCGCAGCGATTTCACCGAGCAAACCACCAGCAATTACGGCAAGTACCAGCGCACAGATGCCAAATTTGAAAAAGGTGGGGTGTATCTGGCCGTAACCCTGATGGCTGCTTCCAGCAATTTGCCTGCCCTTTCCAAAGACGTGAGTCCGACCAGCGTCCGGGAAGTCCTCAACATCCTGGCAGGTCTTTCTGGAACAGGTCTGGTGCGCATTGACGTGGTGTGGAGCCCGGATCAGGAAGGGGAATTTCTCTCTGAAGATGAGGCCCTGATCAAATACCCTGAGCTCACCAAGCTTTGAAGTTGCTTCTCATGTGCCCTCTCCTGTGCAGGAGAGGGTTTTTTGTGGTGTTTGTGGCAAGCAACATGAGGGTTCGGTGTTCTCTCCATGAACAGGCTTTAACAAGCATCACTCATCTGGCCCGTATACTATAGGGCAGCATGGGCCGCATTGACGGAAAATACGAAATCGTTCAGGAACTCTCCAAAGAAACCCACTCCACCCTCTACGAGGCCACCACGCCCGGTGGAGAGCTGGTGCGCGTGGACTGGTTCACCATTGTGGACCCCAGCACCCGCACCCTGTTTCTGAAATACCGCACAGCCCTGAAAGGCAGCGAAAGCCCGCTGCTGCTCGATGTGGTGTCCAAACCCGGAGCCTACTACACCGTCTGGAAAACCACTGCGGCAGATCCTGTGGAGCACTTTTTGCAGGCCCACGTCAAGGACGCCGCTGCTGTAGAAGCCCTGATCACCCTGGTTCAGGTGCTCACCGAACAGGGCTTTGCAGTGCCAGATGCCGAAATTGTGATGCTGGACGGCAAGCCTGTGCTGAGAGGACTGAAGTTCCAGGACCGTCCCATCGAAGAGGTGCAGCGCCTCAATGCCGATTTCCTGAAACCCCTGCAAAGCTCCAAGGTGCGGGCCACCCGTCCGGTCAAAAACAAAAAACCCCGTTCTGCTGGTCCTCGCCTCACGGTCTGGGGCTGGTTGCCTGGTTTGCTGTTCCTGACCTGCACGGGCTATGTGATGAAAAATGCCACCCAGGCCTACCTGAATCCGCCCATTTACACGGTTCCAGATGTGATCGGGCAGAACATCACCCAGGCAGCAGAAGAGGTGGTGCACGACGGTTTCCGTGTGGCTGTGGTGGATGGAGAAGAACCCGGAGTGGCCATCGGAACCGTCATTGAGCAGGACCACAAGGGCGGAACCAGCTTGCATGTGAACCGTCTGGTGACCCTCACCGTCAACAACCCGCCTCCCCTCAGCGTGCCCAAAATCACCGACATGACCGTCGGGGAGGCCACCCGCACCCTGCAGGAAGTGGGTTTGAAAGTCGGTGCTGTCACCACCTCCCCCCCCAACGACCTGACGTTGCCCAAAGGTTCCATCATTGCCCAGGATCCTGAACCTGGCACCCAGGTCGGCAAAGGCAGCACCATCAACATCCTGATTTCCGGCGGCAGAAAAGTCAAAGAAACTTTCCTCCCCATCCTCAAAGGCATGACCTTCGATGAAGCCAAAGCAGAGGTGGAAAAAGCTGGACTGGTGCTCAACAAGGTGCAGCAGGTGGTCAGTGAACTGCCTGAAGGCACCGTGATTCGCCAGACCCCGGATGAGTACAAGAAAGTTCCTGTGGGTTCTCCTGTGACCATTTATGTGTCCAGAGCTCCTCTGGTCAGCCCACCGGTCAATGAAAATCCCACAACTCCAGTGGGACCTGTGCCCAAACCGGACCCTGTGGAAACCACCCCAGATCCTGGCACCCAGACAGGACAGAACGGCCAGACCACACCTGATGTGGGCACCCAGAATGGCCAGACCGATCCTGATCCAGACACCCAGAATGGTCAGAATGGTCAGAATGGCCAGCCCGACCCTGACACCACCCAGACCCCTGAAACCACCCTCAAGAAGTTCCAGTACACCTTCCCCAGCGATCTGGGCGAAGGCATCGCTGAACTGCGGGTGCAGGATGAAAACGGCGAGTCCACCCTGATGAAAGCCCCCAACGCAGCAGGCATGACCGCTGAAATTGAGGTCTCTGTGAAAGGGAATGCCGTGTTCAACCTGTATCTGGATGGTCAACTGGTGAGCAGTTTCGAGCGTTAAGTCCAAAAGGACACTGTATGGCCTGGGATTGCATCATTTGTCCCAGGCAGTTTTTGTTCTCGGCTCTCGGCTTTGGTTTTTGCATGCCCCCATCAACAATGGGATTCCTGTTTTTGAGATGTTTTGAGACATGGTGCACCTGCCACCTTGCTGTTTTGCAGGTGTAATAGACTGTCCGTGTATGCAAGCCTACCTGGATTATGCCGCCACCACCCCCATGAGCCAAACCGCCCTGCAGGCCTACCAGAAGGCTGCGCTGGTGCTGGGAAATGCCAGCAGCGTGCACCGGGCCGGACAGCATGCCCGTGAACTGCTGGAAGAGGGGCGGGTGTGGCTTGCCGAGAGCATGGGTGCGCATCCTTTAGAAGTGATTCTCAATTCAGGCGGAACTGAGGGAGACAACCATGTGTTCTGGAGTGTGGCCCAGCAATTTGAAAAAGGGCACATCATCACCTCCAGCATCGAGCACAGTGCTGTGCTGGCCCCGGCCCGTTTTCTGGAAGCCACGGGCAGGTTTCAGGTGACTTACCTGACCCCGGACCGCTGGGGTCGCGTCCATCCAGAGCAGGTGAAAGAAGCCCTCAGATCAGACACGGTGCTGGTGTCCATCATGCATGCCAACAACGAGGTGGGCAGCGTGCAGGACATCCAGCAAATTGCAGCTTACGCCAGAGAGAAAGGTGTTCTGGTGCACACCGATGCCGTGCAGTCTCTGGGCATTTTGCCTGTGGATGTGCATGCCTGGGGGGTGGATTATGCCTCGTTCAGTGCCCACAAGTTTTATGGCCCCACCGGGGTGGGCATGCTCTACGTGCGCAGAGGGCTGGAATTGGCCCCTCACATGATGGCAGGGCACCAGGAAAAAGGCTTCCGGGGAGGCACCCACAATGTGACCGGGGTGTACGCAGCAGGTGCAGCAGCCAGAGAGGCCGTTCTGGAGCAGCCTGAAACCCATGCCCAGCTGACGGCCCTCAAACAGCACTTGCAGGAAGGCTTGCAGGGCATTGAGGGGACCTTTTTCAACCATGCCCCCGATTCCAGCCCCAAAGTGCTTTCGGTCACCGTACAGGGTGCAGATGGGGAAGCCCTGCTGATGAACCTGGATCTGGAAGGGGTGTATGTCTCTGCAGGCAGCGCCTGTTCTGCAGGCACCATGCAGGCCAGCCATGTGCTGCTGGCACTGGGTCTCAGCGAGGAGGATGCCAGATCCAGCCTGAGGTTCAGCCTGGGCAAAGGGGTCACTGCAGCCGAAATTGATTTTGCCATTGAGGGCTTTAAGGCAGCCGTTTCCCGAAGTCGATTCTGAAATCTGGAAAATGCCTTGAAAGAAGGGTTTTCAGGGCATTGTTGCTCGGTTTTGATCAGGTGCCTTTCAGCACATCCAGAGCACTCTGGTGGTCTGATGCGATCAACTCGCCCAGGCCGCAAACCACCAGCCACACATACGGTTGCCGCACTGCAGTGGGATGGTCCGGAAAGAAGCGCCAGAAATCCTCTCCCAGAGCTTCTGGTGTGTTGGGCAGCAGGAAGATGTTTCCTTCGGGGTGTTCTTCGATCTGGAGGGCCAATTTTCTGTAGCGCTGCAGGTCTTGCTCTTGCTCCTGTTGCCAGTGCAGCAATTTGACTGCATGGTGTTGCTTCACCAGGGACAGCAACTGTCCAGGATCTTTTTGCAGGTGGGTGTGGGCCAGATCTTCCAGCCAGTCCCAGAGGTCTCGCTGTTCAGTTGTGGGATGGGCGGCCTGCAGGTCATCAAGCCCATAGCTGTTTCCTTCAGGATCTTCCAGGGAAACCAGCACACTGACGCCCTCCAGCCTCCATCGGTAATCTGCAAATTCCAGCAGCAAGGTCAAACCTTCATGCCGGTATTTCAAAAAGACATTTTCCGAGATGTCGTCCTGTTGCCTGCGGATTTCACGGGTGTATCCTGCTGTGAGTAGGGCCTCCAGAACGATGCAGGCCTTTTGCAGTAGGGTTTCTGGTTCAGGGACTTCGTGAAATTCAGGGCTGGACATGGCTGTCCAGAGTTTATATGATTTGCAAGGCAAGGTTTTTCTGACCACAAAAAAGACCCCCGGGAATTTCCTGAGGGTTTTGGCGGATGATACCGGATTCGAACCGGTGACCTTTGCCCTGACAAGGCACCGAGCTGACCGCTGCTCTAATCATCCAATGGCGGATGGTGAAGGATTCGAACCTCCGGGGCTGTACGCCCACCTGGTTAGCAACCGGGCACAATAGACCGCTCTGACAACCATCCATGGAGTGGTGATGACAGGATTTGAACCTGCAATGCGTTACCGCGTCTGATTTACAGTCAGGTGCCCTACCAGATGGGCTTCATCACCATGCGTGTGGGTTGTAAAAGCCCTCTGGATGCTTTTGGAGACATCCAGAAGTTTCTCTTGTGTTTTTCAGGAATAAAAAAAGCCGATCCCTGAGTGTCTTTGGCACGGGAGTAAGGATTCGAACCTTAACTGTCTGAGTCAGAGTCAGATGTCCTGCCGTTAGACGACTCCCGTAAGCACAGGGATCAGCATATATGATTCTAATGCCTGGACCATCCGCTGTAAAGCTCAGGGAAAAACGCCTATTCACACTGATTTTTTCAGGCCAAATGACCTGGATCTGGCAGGAAAATCTCCTGCAAATGGAGCAAGTACCAAGCCAGTGACAGGTTGCTGGAGGTCAGGGTGGTCCTTTGAGAAGGCAAGATCCATCCTGTACAGTGTGGGACATGATTGCGGGTCTTCTTCATCAACCTTCCTGTCCTGATTTGCTTGCTTTTCTGTCCAGCCACCTGAATTCAGGGCGACTGGTGCAACTGGTGGGGGAGTGTGAAATCAGTTATGCAGGACGCGCTGCCAGTCATGCAGAGGCTGGAAATTACCTGGTGATTGTGAAGCCAGATGGCAGCATTCAGGTGCAGGGGGCAAAAGGGGTGAAGCCCGTGAACTGGCAACCCAGAACCGACCACATTTCGGTGTCGCTGGAAGCCGGGATGGTGGTGCTCACTGCAGAGCGGAACAGCCCACCTGAAGTGGTGCGCGTGGTGTGTCTGGACCCCCATCTGGCCTTTGCTGCAGAGTTTTCACAGGAGTATGGGTTTGTGCTGTCGGGTTCTGAAGCAGAGATGCGCAGGACCCTGAAGCAGAAGCCAGATGCCATGGAAATGGGCCTGAAAATCCTGGAAGAGGAGCTCCTGACCGATGTGGGAGGGGTGGATCTCTTTGCCAGAGACCGGGAAGGGCAACTGGTGGTGATTGAACTCAAAAGGGCCAGGGCCACCCATGAGGCGGTGTTTCAACTGGACCGGTATGTGAAACTGACCCGCGAGCAGACCGGGCAGCAGGTGAGGGGCCTGCTGGTGGCCCCCAGCATCACTTTTTCTGCGCTGGAACGGTTGCAGGGCCTGGGTCTGGAGTTCTGCGAAATGACCGTTTTGCCCGTGCTGGAAGAGGACAGACAGCTGAGTTTGTTTGATTTTTGAGTTTTGGTGCAAGCCAAATCCGGGCAGTCCTGAGCAGGGACTGCCTTTAGATTTTTAAAGCTGCTTAAGTTTGAATAATCTTTCAGAAAAGGTGTCTAGAACACTAGATTTTTGCCTTGATTGTGAATCTTTATTGACTATACTTGCATAGATCAAGGATTGTGCAAAACCCGATAAAAATTGTATATTGTATACAATATGAACTTTGAGCGCCCCCAACTGATCCGCGACGAGATCTACCAGTTGCTGCGTCACCAGATTCTATCGGGCGGAATCCAGCCCGGTGCCCGCATCGCAGAAATCGAACTGTGCGAGCGTTTTGGGGTTTCCCGCACCCCCATCCGTGAAGCCATCCAGCGTCTGGTGCAAGAAGGCATGCTGGAAGCCAACGCCAACAAGAGCGTGCGGGTGCGGGTGCTGTCTGCCGAGGAAGCCCGCCAGAGCTACCAGGTGCGTGAAGCCCTGGATGGTCTGGCTGCAGAGCTGGCCGCCCAGAACTACACTGACGAAGATGCAGGAAACCTGAAAGATGCCCTGCACGACCTGAAAGTGGACCGGGAAGACTACAAAGAGCAGACCCGTCTGGATTTGCTGTTTCACCGCAAGATTGCCCTGGCCAGCCACAACCAGACCCTGCTGCAGTCCCTGAACAACCTGGAGCACACGGTGGCCATCATCAAACACATGACCGGCACCTACAACCTGATGCCCGAAACCACCGTGCAGCACGAGGCCATCCTGGAAGCCATCCTGCAGAGAAACGTCAGAGAAGCAGGCCAGCTGGCCCGCGACCATGTGCGTTTCTTCGGGGATCTGGTGGTGCAACAACTGCACGAGATGACCCGCAACTGAGCGGGTCAAAACTGAGTTGATCAAAAGGGAGTCTGGGAGCCGCTCAAAGTTCATAGGGAGGCAGCATGGATTTGAATCAGGTGTACCGCAACACGGTGCTCAGTGTTGCAAACAACAAGACCGTACAGGACATTGTCAAACAGCGGGCCTGGAGCGTTGCAAAGCGCTTTGTGGCCGGAGAAGAACGCCAGACCGCCATCGAGGCCGTCAAGGACATGGAAAAAGTGGGTGTGCACGGCATCCTGGATTTGCTGGGTGAATTCGTGGACACCGAAGCCAAGGCCAACGAATTTGCCGACGAAATCATCCGGTTGCTGGACGCTGCAGAGGGCCAGGGCTTTCCCATTTATGTTGCCATCAAACTGTCCAGCGTGGGCCAGAAGATCACCCTCGCCAACGGTGAAAACCTCGGCATGATCAACGCCCGCCGCATCCTGAAACGGGCCAGAGAATTGAAGGGTTTTGTGGCACTGGACATGGAAGACCACCCGCTGGTGGACCTCACCCTGCAACAGTTCAGAACGCTGGTTGGCGAATTTGGGCATGAGACTGTGGGCACCGTGCTGCAAGCCTACCTGTACCGCACAGAGCAGGACCGCGCCAGCCTGGACGACCTGAAACCCAACCTGCGCATTGTGAAGGGTGCTTACCTGGAGCCCGAATCGGTGGCTTATCCAGCCAAACGGGATGTGGATTTGCAGTACCGCCGTCTGGTTTACCAGCACCTGAAAGCCGGGAATTACTGCTGTGTGGCCACCCACGATGAAAGCATCATCGAGGATGTGAAGCGCTTTGTGCAGATGAACAAAATTCCCAACAGCCAGTTTGAATTCCAGATGCTTTATGGGATCCGCAGGGAGTTGCAGATTCAGCTTGCCAGAGAGGGTTACACTGTGCGGGCCTACATTCCTTATGGTTCAGACTGGTATGCCTATTTCAGCCGCCGCATTGCAGAGCGTCCTGCCAATGTGATGTTCGTGTTGCGGGGCATGCTCAAAGGGTAATGGTTTTTTGGCCACAGATTGTATACAATATCCAGTATACAATCTGCCCTGCAGATCCAACCCAGACCGTTCCCTGTAAGGAGCCCCACATGCTGAAAATTGGAAGCTTTCAAACCGAATCTTTCGTTGACTTCACCAAACCTGAAAACGTCAAAGCCTACCAGGACGCCCTGAACAAAGTGCGCCAGGAGCTGGGAAAGACTGTTCCCCTGATCATCAACGGTGAGCGCATCTTCACCGAAGAAAAAATGACCTCCCTGAACCCCTGCGACACCCAGGAAGTGGTCGGATATTCTGCAAAAGCCACCACCGAACACGCAGAAAAAGCCCTGCAGGGCGCATGGGAAGCTTACAGTTGGTGGAAAAACTGGAGCATGGATGCCCGTGCCCGCATTCTGGTCAAGGCTGCCAAACTGCTGCGGGAACGCCGCCATGAATTCAATGCCCTGATGACCCTGGAAGCTGGCAAGAACTATGCCGAGGCCGATGTGGAAACCGCAGAAGCCATCGACTTCCTGGAGTACTACGCCCGCCAGGCAGACAAGTACGCCCATCCTGCAGAAACCTACCCTTACCCCGGAGAGGAAAACGAGCTGCACTGGATTCCCCTGGGTGTGGGAGTGTCCATCAGTCCCTGGAACTTCCCTCTGGCCATCTTTGCTGGCATGCTGACTGCCCCCATCGTGGTGGGAAACACCATCATCGTGAAACCTGCCGAGGACACCAGTCTGATTGCCGCCAAATTCATTGACCTCCTGATCGAGGCTGGAATGCCTGCCGGTGTGGTGCAATTCCTGCCTGGGGTTGGGGAAGAGGTCGGAGATTACCTCGTCAAGCACCCCAGAACCCGCTTCATCACCTTCACGGGGTCCCGCTCTGTGGGCCTGTACATCCATGCAGAAGCCGCAAAAGTGCTCAAAGGCCAGAAGTGGATCAAGCGCACCATCATGGAACTTGGGGGCAAAGACGCCCTGATCGTGGACGAAACCGCCGATCTGGAGAGTGCTGCTGCGGCAGCAGTGCAAAGCGCTTTTGGGTTCAACGGCCAGAAGTGCAGCGCCATGAGCCGCCTGATTCTGGTGGACGCCATCCATGACGAAGTGCTGAACAAATTTGTGGAGCGCACCAGAGCCCTCAAAGTCGGCAATGCAGAAGAAAACAGCAATGTCACCGCTGTGGTCAATGACGAATCCTTCGAGAAAATCCAGAAGTACATCGAGATCGGCAAAACCGAAGGCAAGCTGGAAACCGGAGGCGAGGCAGACGGCAGCAAAGGATACTTCATCCAGCCCACCATTTTCTCTGGTGTGGATGCCCAGGCCCGCATCGCCCAGGAAGAGGTCTTCGGTCCCTTCGTGGCCGTGATCCGCGCCCGTGACTTTGACCACGCCCTCGAAATTGCCAACAGCACCGAATACGGTCTGACTGGTGGGGTGTTCTCCGGGGTGCGTGCCCGTCTGGAAAAAGCCCGTGCCGAATTTGAAGTGGGCAACCTCTACTTCAACCGCAAGATCACCGGTGCCCTGGTGGGCGTGCAGCCTTTCGGGGGCTACAACATGAGCGGGACGGACTCCAAAGCTGGAGGCCCCGATTACCTCTCCAACTTCCTGCAACTGAAGACCGTGACGGAACGGTTTTAAGGTGTTCCTGCTTCTCGCATTTGCTCTAAGCTGTTCCCCGTCAGCGTTGGGGTTAGGGTGAGCGTTTGGGAGCACTGCGGGTCAAATCCCCCTGCGCCGCACTGCGTTTGGCGCTGTCCCCCTTGACGAAGGGGGATTTTTTCTTGCCTGAAATGGTCTCCAGTCCTGTTTTACACCGACCCCATTTTGTTAAGGGGGGACCGCAGAGCGAAGCGATGCGCGGGGGGATCTTTGCCTTAAAATTCCACTATGAAAGCCGTCCTTTTCCATGCCTTCAACACCCGCCCCGAGTTCACCGATGTGCCTGACCCTGTGGTTCTGCCCGATGGGGTGGTGCTGAAAGTGGAGGCCACCGGGGTGTGCCGCAGCGACTGGCATGGCTGGGTGGGTCATGACAGAGACATCGTGTTGCCCCATGTGCCCGGTCATGAGCTGGCCGGGACGGTGGTGGAAGTGGGCAAAAACATCCAGAACTGGCAGGTGGGAGACAGGGTGACCCTGCCTTTTGTGTGTGGGTGTGGACACTGTGCTCCGTGCCAGTCCGGGAACCAGCAGGTCTGTGACCACCAGTTCCAGCCAGGGTTCACCCACTGGGGGTCTTTTGCAGAATACGTGGGCATCCATCATGCGGACCAGAACCTGGTGCGCCTGCCAGAAAGCATGGACTTTGTGACTGCGGCAAGTCTGGGGTGCAGGTTTGCCACCTCTTTCCGGGCTGTGGTGCATCAGGGTCGGGTGCGTGGGGGAGAGTGGGTGGCGGTGCATGGCTGTGGAGGGGTGGGCCTGTCTGCCATCATGATTGCCAGAGCGCTTGGGGCATCGGTGGTCGCCATTGACATTGATGATCAGAAGCTGGACTTTGCCCGCTCTCTGGGGGCAGATGTCACCCTCAACAGCAAAAACCACAGCAATGTGGTGCAGGCCATTCGGGATTTGACCGGCGGTGGTGCGCATGTGTCTCTGGATGCCCTGGGTCACACCTCCACCTGCTTCAATTCCATTGCCTGCCTGAGAACCAGAGGCCGCCATGTGCAGGTGGGTCTGATGCTGGCCGAACACCAGCATCCTGGCCTTCCCATGGACCAGGTGATTGCCAGAGAACTGGAAATTTACGGCAGCCACGGCATGCAGGCCCACGCCTACCCTGAAATGCTGCGCATGATTGCCCAGGGTGTCCTGCAGCCCGAACGCCTGATTGGGAAGCGCATCACCCTACAGGAATCCATCGATGCCCTGATGCAGATGGATTCTTTTTCAGGAACCGGGGTCACAGTGGTGGACCGTCTGGTCTGACAACCCTGCAGCACATCACTGTTGCCCTGAACATCTCCTGCTATTTTGCTGGGGTCTGCCAGAACGCCTCTGGCAGGAATGTTTAGTGTACCTGCTACATTTTTTGATGGGCTCGTTTAAAATAAGGGGGTGCTTACGGAACTTTCACAGACTTATGGACCCCTGGAATTCATTCAGGAGAGTAAGCACAGCCTGACCTACCGCAACGGACGGTATGTTCTGAAACTGTACCGCGAGAAAAATCAGGCTGTTCTGGAAGCCGAAAACCTCAGACGCGCAGGTTTGCAGCACCTGATCCATGATGTGCAAGTCACAGAGGCCGGAGAACTGCTGGTCACCCATAGGTTCCCTGGCCTTCCTGTCACTGCCCAGACCCTGAGAAGTGCATTGCCTGGTCTGAAGCACTTTCTGGACCAGCTGCATCAGCAAAAGAGCACAGAGCAGGTGAACCTGACCCCGGTGGTGCTGAAACTGCAGCAATTTCAGGACATCCGCACTGCAGAAAATGACTTTTTGTTTGTGATTCTGGAAAAAGCACTGCAACAGGGTTTGCTGGAAACCCACGGTGTGTTCTGCCATCTGGATCTGTGGAGCAACAACATTCTGGTGGCCTCAGATGGTGAAGTGCTGGTGATCGACTGGGTGCGCGCCAGATTCGATGATCCCATGCGGGACATTGCCCTTCTGAAAGCCGGTACCCTGGATCTCCTGCCCGAACAGGAAGCCCTGCAGGCCGCCCTGGCTTATGTCAAAACCCCTGCAGAGCGGGAACGGTTCACGGCCTACCTGGCCCTCACCTACCTGAATGACCTGCACTGGATCCCCAGAAACACACCCCACACGGTGGCCACAGAGTTGCCTTTCAAACTGGAACGTGCACAACATGCGCTGGGCATCCTTGCTGGATTTTGAGGGGCTGGATTTTGAGGTTTTCTTACCTCTCATTCGGGGAAGACACTTTACACTGAGGCATGACCCCTGAAGCCGTGGCCCGCCTGATCCAGCAGAAACTGACCCCTGGCCTGCTGATTTATTTGCAGCCTGTGTTTCTGCTTTTTCTGGCAGGCATTTTTCTGAAATGGTCTGCTGGCTCGGTGTTTCCCCTGAAATTCCTGCTGGTGGCTTTTGGGGTGGTTTCTCTAGGCCTTGCTTTTTTTCTGGTGATCTGGGTGCTCCTGATGCACCGCTGGTCCAGAGAAATTGTGCCCCTCATGCAGGAGAGGGCTTTTGGAACGGTGATTGAACGGTATGCCAGATACGCTTTTTCCAGGCGGGAGAAGGAATATTACGGCAAGCAGTTGCGCTGACCAAAGAGCAAGGTCAAAGGCAAAAAGCACTTCTGTAGGCCCAATTCCTGTTTTTTGTTCTGGGCTCTGGGCTCTCGGCTCTCGGCAACTGGTGTCATGATTCAGATTTTCCATCCCTGACCTGTAGAGAACTTCACAGAACCCTTCCTGTTATGATGGTTTCGATATGGTCACTGTGGTCACACACCCCCTGGTACAGCACAAACTGACGCTTCTGAGAGACGAAAACACCGGAGTCAAGGACTTCCGTGAACTGGCATCAGAAATTGCCACCCTGATGGCCTACGAGGCCACCCGCGATCTGGAACTGCAAGATGTGACGGTGCAAACCCCCATCACTTCTGCTGAATTTCCCATGCTTTCTGGAAAGAAACTGGCCCTGATTGCCATTTTGCGGGCAGGCCTGATCATGGCCGATGCCATTGTCAAACTGATTCCTGCTGCCAAAGTCGGTCACATTGGTCTGTACCGTGACCCTGAAACCCTCAAACCTGTGGAATATTACGTGAAACTGCCCCAGGACATCTCTGAGCGTCGCATTTTCGTGCTGGACCCCATGCTGGCCACCGGAGGCAGCGCCATTGATGCCATTCGCACCCTGCAGGCCAGAGGAGCACAGAGCATCAAACTGATGAGCATTCTGGCTGCTCCAGAAGGCATCCGCGCCGTGGAAGAAGCCTGCCCGGATGTGGAAATTGTGGTGGCTGCCATTGATTCTCACCTGAACGACCACGGGTACATTGTGCCCGGTCTGGGTGATGCTGGTGACCGCATTTACGGGACCAAGTGATCTGAAGTGATGGAATTTCTGCATAAACTGGGAATTGCCGATCCTTTTGGCAAGGGTCCGGTCAGTGTGCTGCTCACTTTTCTGGTGGCCTGGCTGCTCACCCAGCGTTTCATGCCCAAAGTGCGGGAATTTGCCATCAAGGTGGGCTGGGCGGACATGCCCAACGAGCGCAGGCTCAACAAAGAACCCCTGCCCAATGCAGGTGGGCTGGCCATTTTTGGGGGGTTCATTGCCTCAATTGTGGTGGCGTGGGCACTGCGCCCCATCCTGATCGAGCATTTGCAGGTGCAGGTTCTGGCCATTTTGCTGGGTGGGGCCTTGCTGGCTTTTACGGGCTTCATTGATGACCAGTTCGAGTTGCCTCCGCTGTTCAGGATGGTGGTGCAACTGATTGCAGCGTCCCTGCTGGTGGTCAACGGCCTGCACATTGATCTTGGCGTGGTGCCGTGGTTCAAAGAGGTGCTGGGAGAGAGCATCAATGCCTGGAACATCATGATCACCATCGTGTGGATCATCGGGATCACCAATGCGGTCAACCTGATGGACGGGGTGGATGGGGTGGCTGGAGGCATCGGTTTCATTGCCTCCATGGTGCTGATTGCCGTCAGTGCACAGTCTCCAGACCGTGCTGCTGCAGTGATCATTCTGGCTGGACTGGCCGGAGGCATCCTGGGCTACCTGAGGTACAACTTCAATCCCAGTCAGATCATCATGGGAGACACCGGGGCTTACCTGATCGGGTACACCCTGGCTGCAGTGGCCTTGCTGGGCACCCTCCCAGAAAGCCAGAACCCCTCTTTGATTTCGCCCTTTTTGTTTCTGGCTTTGCCCATTCTGGACACCACCCAGGTGTTCATCGGTCGGATCCGCAGGGGGAAAAGCCCCCTCAAACCAGACAAAACCCACCTGCACCACCGCCTGCTACAACGCACAGGCAGCGCCCGCACCACCTCGGTGATCATCTGGGCCATCACGCTCACCCTGAATGTGATTGGCATGGTTTACCAGGGGATTTCTCCGCTGGTGATTGCGGTCACGGTGCTGGTGATTGCTGGATCGCTGGCCTGGGTGGCTTACCGCCGGGTGCGTGCGCTGAGCAAAGAAAGGACCCTCAACTGATGCGTGTTGTTGTCGCATTTGGTACCCGCCCAGAGGCCACCAAGATGGCCCCGGTTTATCAGGCGCTGCATGAACAGCCCGGAATCACCCCCCTGATGCTGGTGACAGGACAGCACCGCCAGCAACTCGATGATGCGCTGGCCGTGTTTGGCCTGACCCCCGATGCAGATCTGGACGTGATGACCGACCGCCAGACCCTCCCCGGTCTGGTTGGGAAAATTGTTCCTGCTGCTGCCCAGAAACTGAAAGAAATGCAGGCGGATTACGTGCTGGTGCATGGGGACACCACCACCACCTTCTGTGTGGCCCTGGCGGCTTTTCTGGAAGGCATCCCGGTGGGCCATGTGGAGGCCGGTTTGCGCAGCGGCAGCATGAAAGAGCCTTTTCCCGAAGAGGCCAACCGCAAGCTGACCGATGTGCTGACCGATCTGGATTTCGCCCCCACCTCTCTGAGCCGCGAGAACCTGCTGAAAGAAGGCAAAAATCCTGCAGGCATCATTGTGACCGGTCAGACTGCTGTTGACGCTGTGCGTCAGGTGGCTGCACGTTCGGGCCTGCGTGCTGAATGGCAAAGCAAAAAACTCATTGCCATCACCATGCACCGCCGGGAAAACCTGCCTGTGATGGGAGACCTCGCCGGGGTGCTGAAAAAGCTGACGCTGGCTTTTCCGGAGTTTCATTTTGTTTATCCCGTGCACCTCAACCCTGCCGTGCGTGAAGCTGTTTTTCCGGTTTTGCAGGGCCTCTCCAACTTTGAACTGACCGACCCCCTGAACTATGCAGACATGGCTGCCCTGATGCAGGCCAGTGAACTCTTGATCACCGACAGTGGAGGACTTCAAGAAGAAGGTGCTGCCCTGAATGTGCCTGTGGCGGTCTTGCGCAATGTCACCGAGCGTCCTGAAGGCCTGGAGGCTGGAGTGCTGAAACTCGCGGGCACAGAGCCTGAATCCTGCTATCAGGTGCTGGCTGGGCTGCTGTCCAGTCCAGAAGAACTCAAGTACATGCGCAGCCGTCCCAATCCTTACGGAGATGGACAGGCCAGTGTGCGCATTGCCCAGGCGGTGGCCTGGAGGCTGGGTCTGACCAGCAAACCTGCAGACTGGGGCAGCATTCCTGCACTTTGAGCCCTGCGCTGGGCCATGCAGGTCGTGATTTTAGGGGTTTTCCCGCAGAAAGGATAAGAGATCTGCCTTAATCTGAGGGATTCGGCTCCAAATTGTGCACGACCCACGCATACTGTAAATATGCCATTTTGCTCTCTCTTCAAGTCGGCCTTTGCGGTTTAGACTTGAAGAGCGTTCTCTTTTGCACCGACTTCAAGGAGCATTCATGAACCCAAGCGGAGTAGTCAAAGCCCAATGGTTCACCGCCCTGGCCATGCTGTTTGTGATGGTGGTGGGGGGTGTCATTGTGGGACTTTCTGAAAAGCAGACCCTGGAGGTCAGCCGCAGGATTGCCCAGCAGCGTGCCGATGAACAGATCCGTACCCTGCAGCATGAACTGGAGAATTCCCTGTCTGCGGTTTATGCCCTCTCTGCTGTGGTTCGACAGAACCAGGGACAGGTGCAGGAGTTTCATGCCCTCGCAGAGCAGATGCTGCAGGTCTACAGGGGCATCCGTGCCCTGCAACTCGCTCCTGAAGGGGTGATCCGTCATGTGCATCCCTACATCAACAACGATGCAGCTTTTGGGCTGAACCTTTTCACCGATGAGCGAACCCGCCTGTATTCCGAGCAGGCTTTGAAAACCCGCAAACTCACCCTGGCAGGTCCTGTGGAACTCATTCAGGGAGGGCAAGGGCTGATCGGGCGTTACCCCGTGTTCCTGCAAGACGGGCGCTTCTGGGGTTTTGCCCAGGTGGTGCTGGATTTGCCTCAATTGCTGCAGATCAGCAACCTGCCCACCCTCTCTACTGAGGGTTACAGCTACAAATTGACCTTCCAGAACCCCAACACCCTCAAACGGGAAACCATTGCTGCTTCCAGAAAAGAGCCTGGAGATCAGGCCCTGGACCTCAACATTGAAGTGCCCAACGGCAAGTGGCTCTTGCAGGTGGCTCCGGTGAACGGGTGGCTGGATTACACCAGCATTTTTCTGAAGGGCATTTTTGTGGTGGCCCTTTCGGGATTGGTGGGTCTGCTGGTGTGGCTGATCATGCGCCAGCCCCTCAAACTCACCCAGATTGTGCTGGAACGCACCCAGGAACTGGGAGAGTCACTGGCCCTGCTGGAAGCCATTTTTGACGCCACCAGCGATGCCATGCTGGTGGTGGACAACAGTGGACGCATGGTGACCTGCAACACCCAGTTCCTGACCCTTTGGGGCATCTCCCGCAATGAACTGCAGAATTACAACAACCTTGCCCTCAGGTACCCACCCATCCTCAAGCAGATCAGTGATTTTGAGGAATTTCGCAAGGTTTTGCAGGAATCTTTACGCTCTCCTGAACGCATCCAGAGCGACCTGATTTACCTGGAAAATGGCCGCGCACTGGAATACATTTCCAAGCCTTATTATCTGCACCAGCAGATCCGGGGAAAGCTGTGGGCTTTCCAGGATGTGACCCAGCGTCGACGGGCAGAGGAACGGGTGCGCACCCTGGCCTACTATGACCGCCTGACCTTGCTCCCCAACCGGGCATATCTGGAGGAAAATGCCCCCAGGCTCTTGCAGGAGATGCATGAAGCCGGAGCCACCCTGGCCTTCCTGTACCTGGACCTCGACAACTTCAAGACCATCAATGACTCGCTGGGTCCGATGGTGGGAGACCGGGTGCTGCATTACTTTGGGCAACGCCTCAAGCAGGTGCTGGCCCCCCGGGACCTGCTGGTTCACCTCAGCGGCGATGAATTTGTGTTGCTTTTGCCCCACACCACCGCTCCCAAGGTGCAGGATTGTGTGCAGGACATTCTTGAACTGGCCCAGCAGCCTTTTTCCATTGAGGGAAAACAGCTTCTTGCCACCCCCAGCATTGGGGTGGGGTTTTATCCGCAAGACGGCACCGATCTGGACACCCTGATGCGCAATGCCGACACCGCCATGCATCAGGCCAAAGCTGCCGGGCGCAACACCCACCAGATTTTCACGCCAGAGATGAGCAAAGCAGCCTCCGAGCGTTTGCAGGTGGAAACCGACCTCAGGCAAGCCATCGAGCAGGGAGAATTCATTGTCTTTTACCAGCCCATCATCAATGCCCAGACCGGAGAGTGCATTGCTGCAGAGGCTTTGATCCGCTGGCTGCACCCTGAAAGAGGCATGATTCCGCCCATCCGCTTCATTCCCATTGCGGAGTCCACAGGCCTGATTTTGCCGCTGGGCCGCTGGATCCTCAACGAGGTGTGTCGCCAGAACCACGAGTGGCGCGAAAACGGCCTGCCGATGGTGCCCGTGGGGGTCAATTTCTCTGCCCTGCAATTCCGCCAGAACGATGTGATGGAAACCATTCAGGAGGCCCTGGAGCGCTTTGACCTGCCTGCCCAGTACCTGCAGGTGGAACTCACCGAGAGCCTGGTGATGCAGGACGTGGAGAAAACCACCCAGATCCTGCATGACCTCAGCCGTCTGGGGGTGATGAGTGCCATCGACGACTTTGGCACAGGGTATTCCAGCCTGGCTTACCTGAAACGCTTCCCCATCCGCAAAATCAAAATTGACAGGTCTTTTGTGCGAGACCTCACCCATGACCCCGATGATCAGATTCTGGTGAAGGCCATGATTGACCTCGCCCGCAACATGCACCTGCATGTGGTGGCTGAAGGGGTGGAAGACGAGCAGCAACTGCAACTGCTGAAAAACCTGGGCTGCCATGAAATCCAGGGTTACCTGATCAGCCGCCCGGTCCCAGCAAAAGAATTCCAGCAGTTTCTGGGCACCCTGGGCAAGCCGCCTGGGGTCAAAAAACGCCTGGATTGATGCATGTTGAAAGAACGGGTCAGAAGACTGTAGGGGAATTGTGATGAAGAGGGTCTGCAATTCACAGCGAACTTTTAAAAGCAACACTTCACTTCGCCCAGTTGCCCACGCAGCTTCCCACAGGGGTTTTTCTGAGAGCGACAGCAGTTCTGAAATGTTCTTTGCTGACCGCTGACCGCTGACCGCTGATCGCCTGTCCTGTGTGCTATTTTGAAGCGTATGCTCCGTCTGATCATCAATCCCCATGCCTCCAGAGGCCATCTGGAAGACAAATTGCCGCGTCTGCTGGCTGCCCTCAAACAGCAGGGTTTTGCCTTCACCCAGCATGTGACCCGCGAGCCCACAGAGGTGATGCAAGTGGCCCAGAACTGGGATCCTGTCACAGACACCCTGGTGGCCGTTGGAGGAGATGGCACGGTGCAGTCGGTGGCAAAAGTGGCTGTGCAGCAGGGTTTTCGCATGGGCATTGTGCCTTATGGCAGCGCCAATGATTTTGCCAGCTGTCTGGGCTGGAGCACCCGACCCGAAGATGCCCTGCGCAGGCTTTCAGAGCCGGTCACTCCGGTGGATCTGGGGGTTCTTGGATCAGAAGGCCTGTTTGTGAATGGCCTGGGGATGGGCTTTGATGCTCTGGCAGGCAAATACAGCTATGACGCGCCCTCTTACATGACCGGCATGCCCCGGTACGTCTGGGGCGTTTCAAAAGCCCTCAAGACCCTGGACAATCTGCAGGTTCAGGTCATTGCAGATGGCCGTGAAATTTATGCGGGTCCTTCTTTCCTGGTCTCGGTGATGAACTCCACCCGCTATGGGGGAGGCTTCAAGGTGGCACCCCAGGCCCATCCCTCTGATGGTTTGCTGGACATCGTGATTGGCAAGGAGATTGGCAAAGGCATGCTGGCCAGTGTGCTGCCGCTGGTGGTGATGGGACAGCACACCGCTTTGCCTTACGTGATGATTGCGCGGGCCACAGAGGTCACCGTGCGCTGGGAAGCTCCGCAAGCCTGCCATCTGGATGGTGAGATGCTGGAAGACCGCACAGAATGCCAGATCCGCATTCAGCCAAAAGTGCTGCAGCTGCAGGGCCGCCTGAGAAATTACCGCTGATCAGACCTTCTTGCGCAGAAAAACCCCAATGCCAAAGGCCAGAGAACGGGCAGGAGGCACCACCAGTTTTTTCTCCCAGACCATGCCTGCACTGGAACCTCCATCCAGCAGGATCACCTCTTTTGCTTTCATTTTCATCATGATCTTGCCCACTTCGGCCAGGGTGAGGTGCTGTGGGCTGGTCATGAAGATCAAGTACTCGTTGTTGACCAGGCCCACAGCGCTGCGTCTGGCCCTTCCCCACACTGCAGGATCCCTGTAGCCTTCACTGCGTGGCTGAATCACCAGACGGCCATTCTGGACCACGTGGGGACCTGTGGCGATCACGGTCTCGTAGCCTTTCCAGGAATTCAGACGGTCATGGATGCGGGCCTTGTTGTCTGGCGTCACTGAAAGGGCAGTCTGGATTCTTCCAGAGGCCAGTTGCCTGCCCTGAAACACCAGGTCTCCAGCCGGAATGTAAGACTGCGGATGGAAATAGCCACCATTGATGGCGGCCACCAGATCCCGCCTCTGGGCCAGGTAAGGCAGTTTGGCTCCACCATGTCCCAGGCCAACAGCAGGCAAAAGGGGGCTGATGTGAACCCCAGGATGGGCCAGATTGACGTGTACAGCGTAAACAGGCACCTGCAGGACTTTTTTGCTGGACATGGCAACAGCAAAGGGCAGAGGTGGGTTTTTGGGAACGGTGATTTTGACCTGGGACAGCTTCAGTTTCTGTCCCGAATAGATGGTGTTGTTTTTCAGGTGGTTGAGGGTTTTGAGGCGTTCAACGGTGAGTTTGTGCTTCTGGGAAATGCTCCATAAGGTGTCTCCCCGTTTGACGGTGTAGGTGGTGGCGGGCTGGGTGCTGGCAGCTTGTGCTGCAGGCAGGCACCCCAGGAGAAGAACGGACCACAGAACATGCCGAAGAGGTTGACGCATGGATCCCCCCATTCAAGCCAGCACAGGTCACACAACCCTTCAAAACACTGGCTGTTCAATCAGAACAAGCCTGATGATAGCAAAGCCTGGGTGTGTAAAAAGCATAAACATTAAATGCAGGTTTAGTCAATCTTTAAAATGCAATCAGATTCGATGATAAAATTAAGCTGCTTTATTTTTATTAAAGTGGGCATTAAATTTGAAAAATTTAGATCATGGAAAATGTCATTTTCAATACAGAAACCCTGCCGAAGCAGGGTTCATGAAGCAGCAAGGGTGATGGGATTTACTGGATTGCAGTTTTTCTGGAAAGTGTGCCTGCAGCCCTGGAATTCAGCACAGGTTTGCCTGTACGGGCCAGTTCCTCCAGCAATTCCACAGCCGTTTCTGCACTGCGGGTTGCAGCAAAAGCCTTCTGGATCTTTTTCGCCTGCTGCCCATAAGAACCTTGCAGCACCTGCTGAATGGCCTGACGCACCTGCTCGGGTCTGGGGCGGTTGGTTTTCAAATTGAGGCCCACCCCCGAAAATTGCACCCGGTTGGACACCTCCATCTTGTCCTCGGTGGTGCCTGCAGAAACCACAGGCACCCCATTTGCCAGGGCGATGGTGATGCCGCCATACCCTCCGTTGGTCACAAACACATCCACATGGGGCATCAGTTCTGTGAAAGGCACAAAAGCTTCCACACGGGCATTCTGTGGCACCGGAAAGGACAGGGAGGGTCCTCCAGTGGTGGCAATCACCAGCACATCCTCGCTGGCCAGGCCTTCCAGGGTGGGCTGAATCAGCTCATCTGCATGGGTGGCAATGGTGCCCTGGGTGACCAGAACCACCGGGCGGGTTTTGTTCACCACCTCGTTCCACCAGATTGGGGGCGTGAAAGCACGGGGACGGTCTGGCAGCAGGGGACCAATGAAGTGCACGGTGTCAGGCAGATCCGAAACCGGATACTCAAACTCAGGGGTGGTGGGCTGCAATGTGAGGTAACGGGAAGGTGTGGGCCGGAAAGGGGCATACTGCCAGCCGTTCTTCTGGGCGATATTCCGATACGCCTGGTTGACTTCCCGAAACACCACATGGTCCACCATCCAGTACGTGATTTTGTTGCGGATGCGCCCAAAGAAACTGGAATCCGGCAAGAGCCCCAGTCCGAAGGCGGCCAGATCTTTGCTTTCAAAGCTCAGCACGCTGATGTCCAGCATGGCGTGGGGAAAGCCCTCGTTTCCCAGCACCAGGCCTGCCACCACAGCCGGATCGCTGAGCAGCACCTCTGCCTTGAAATCCGAGATGACGTGGCGCAGGTCTTTGACCTGACCTTCTGCAGACCCCACAAACAGGTGCTTGAAATCAAACACCACCTGTTTGAGGCCGCTGTAACGGGTGCGCTCAGGGAAGTGTTTATTGTAGTCGGAATCTCCGAAGTCCAGGGCGTTCTGAATGGGATAAAAGGTGGCCCCGGTGGCTTCAATCTTGTCCTGATGAAAACGGGAACCGTACCAGGCCACCTGGTGTCCACGGGCAATCAGCGCCCGCACCACAGGTGCAAAAGGGGCAATGTGTCCTGGAATGGGCATGGTGGCAACCAAAAATCTTGTCATGGGTTTCTCCTTCTCAAACCTTCTGGTTTGTAGTATCCCTTACAGGGTGTCAAAGAAGCGTGAAAAAGGGACGGTAGGGTTCTCAGCGGCCAGAGCGTCATAATGCAGAGATGGACCGATTGACCCGACTGCTGGGCATGCTCACTTTATTGATGGGAACCGAAAGAACCACCGCTGCAGAGCTCTCGGGGCGTTTTGGGGTGTCCAAACGCACCATTTATCGGGACATTGCCGTGCTGGAGGAAGCAGGAATTCCAGTGGTGCTGTTTCCCGGAAAAAGTGGAGGCATCGGGGTGATGGAGGGGTATGCCCTGGACCGCAGCATCCTCAGCCAGAAAGAAGTGCTCAACCTGATGCGCCTGCTGAACAGTCTGGTGCAACTTCCCATGGGCATCGAACAGGCCCAGATCTATGAAAAGCTGCAACTGCTTTTGAAGAAAAACCACACGGATGGCATGCCTGCAGGCTGGCAGGAAATCGTGATTGACCATACCGCCTGGGGGTCAGACAAGGCAGATGTGCAAAAGCATCAGGTGTTGCTGCAGGCCATTCGCAATTGCCAGCACGTGCAATTTGCCTACCACAAGCCCACCAGCGACCAGCCAGAACTGCGCAGGGTGGAGCCTTACTCTCTGATCCTGAAAACCGGGTACTGGTACCTTCTGGGGTATTGCCACAGCAGGGGGGATTTCAGGCAGTTCCGGTTCAGTCGCATTGGAAATTTGCAGATGGACGCAGAAACATTTGCTCCCAGAGAAGTGCCGCAGGAGATGCTGAACATCAAGGAGCACTGGTTCCGGCGCAGTCCACCCATCAAGGTGCGTTTTCTGGCAGAAGCAGAGGGGTTGCCCCGCATCACCGAGTGGTTTGGCACAGACGCCCTGAAAGAACGCACGCCCCAGGGCAGCATTTTTGAGATTCATGCCCCCGAAGACGAGTGGCTTTACGGGCTGCTGTTGCAACTGGGGGAGGGCATCGAGATCCTTTCACCGCCCCACCTCCGTGATGTTATTTCCCAAAAAGCTCTGAAGATTTATGAACGGTACCAAAAGTTGACACCCTGGTGTCACACTGCAGAGGTACAGTGAATCCAGAGAGGAAAAACATGACACAACAATTGGATTACACCGCATCTCCCAGCAAAGACACTTTAAAACTTCTGTTTCATCCCACCTCTTACATGGGTGCTGCTGCCCTGCTGGATGGCCTCACCCCCGAGCAGGCCACCACCAGACCGGAAAGCCTGCCGCATTCGGTGGCCGAAGTGGTGGCCCATGCCCACTTCTGGCTGGAGTGGGTGCTGAATGTGGCCCGTGGCGGCGAACCTGTGCCCACCCCCCATGCTGCTGTGGGCTGGCCTGCTGTTGAAGCAGAGGGTTGGGAAACCCTCAAAGCAGCCTTCCTGCAAAACCTGGAAGCCTCCCAGACTTTTTCCCAGCAGGACCTGGACCGTCCCCTGTTTACCAGCTTCTATTACGGCTGGGAGAAGAATTCGGTGGGCGCGACCCTGGCAGGCATTGCTGTGCACACGGCCCACCACCTTGGACAGGTGATTGCTGTGCGGCAGGCCCTCAAACTCTGGCCCCCACCTGCAGGTGCATACAGCTGGTGATTTGAGCTCAACAACAATTTAGACCCTTCAACACAGAAGCCCTGCTTTCAATCAAGGAGGTTGACCATGACCATTGCCACCAACAAAGCCGCAGATCTTCGCAACAAGCCCCTCAATCAACTGCTGTTCCCCGATCTGGATCAGGAATTTGCCGTCACCCGCAAGTTGCTGGAACGGGTGCCCATGGAGCAGGCAGACTTCAAACCCCACCCCAAAAGCTTCACTTTGCAGGCACTGGCCAACCACGTGGCAGGTTTTCCCGACTGGGGTTTGCAGACCATCCAGCAGGATGTGCTGGATTTTGCGGAAGAAGGCGAGCCCTCAAAACCCCTCACCACCCGTGAAGCCCTGCTGGAACACTTTGACCGCAAAGCTCAGGAATTCAAAGCTGCCCTGAGCCAGCTTTCAGATGAAGCCCTGCAGACCATCTGGACCATGAAATCCGGCGACCAGATCTATGTGCAGGGACCCAGAGGGGAAATCCTCAGGAATGGCATCCTCAGCCACCTGGTGCACCACCGGGCACAACTCGGGGTGTACCTGAGGCTGCTGGATGTGCCCGTCCCCAGCTCTTACGGTCCCACTGCAGACGAGTTCTGAGACCATGAAAAACTGAAAAGTCCGAAACTGGGGCAGCATTCTCAAGGATGCTGCCCTTCTTGCTGGCAAGGGTCATAAGCTGGACACCCCCTCTGCAGTATTTCCTCTGGCACGTTAAACTGTGATGCAATGAAGAAGGCAGAGTACCAGAGCCTGGCGGATGCAGCAGGATTGCACCATTACTTTGAAACCAGCTGGGATCTGTACTGGAATTACGGCAGAGGCCCTGCCCCCAGGCAATCTCCGCAAGATTTGATCGAGGCGTATTACACGGCACGGGACCTCTCTTCCACCTTCAGACACAAAATCGAGGACATCAGCGAGACCCTGAAGGTGCGCACCTCCATGCGGCCCCAGGGCATCAAGAGTCCCAGTCGCATTCTGGAAAAAATGAAGTCCCATCCGCCAGACAGCAGGCGGGTGCCCAACGACATTCTGGGCAGCAAATTGACCTGCAAGAGCATTCAGAGCATGTACGAGGTGGCAGAGATGTTGCCCCGCTACATCGAGGTGGTGTATTTCTCAGACCGGGTGATCAGGCCCCACCAGTCGGGGTATCGGGATTTGCAATTTCTGGTGGTGGTGGAACCCGAAACCCGCCACATCGGTGAGGTGAAGATCGTGCATGAGCAACTGGACGCCCTGGACCAGTACGAGCACCGCATTTATGAAATCACCCGTGAGATCACCGCAGAGTTTCGCAGCAAAGAACTCTCTCCGGTACAGCAGCGCATTCTGGAGGAATTGGCCCGCGCAAGTGATAACCTGTATGCATGGCTCTGGAGTGACATCCTGAGCAGGGAAGAACACCTCTGATGCGCTACTACCTGTACGGACACACCCCTGTCAAACTGGAACCCACCGCCTCGGGCGGCCTGAAGGTGATGGTTTTCAACGCCCAGACCCGCAGCTTCTACCCGGACTGCACCCTGTATCCTGCCATTCTTTTTGGCAGGGGAGAGGACATTCGCCAGATCGATGAGGCAGAGTTCAGAAAACGCACTGCCTGAGAGGTTCTTTTGAAGCCCCCAGCGGGGCTTTTTTCATTTTGGTTTGCGAACAAAGCCAGCTTTACCTGGGTCTCGTATTATGTTATAATTGAAATGTAAGCGAGTGGTTTTGCAGAAAAGCCTGAATTGGTTCTTGAAAGACAGAAGCAATCGGGAGCTTTCCTGTGCAACCTGCTTTACCTTACCTGAGAAACATCATCATCCCATCAGGAGGAAAAAGTGATTTCAGCTGTCAGTCACATCACCCGTTATGTACAGGATGCAGAAGAAGCACTGAAGTTCTACACCGAAGTGCTCGGATTCAACAAACAATTCGATGGCGAAGCTGGTCCCGGTTTGCGCTGGCTCACTGTCACCGCCCCTGATCAGCCCGGAGTGGAGATCGTGCTGTTTGAACCCAGAGTCTGGTTCAGAGACCCCGATAAAGCTGCAGAGGCAGAATCCATCATTGACCGCCAGCCCCAACTGGTGTTCATCACCAAAGACATTGATGCCGCTCTGCTGCGCCTGAAAGAGGCTGGAGTGAAGCTGGACACCCCCGAAGTACGCGATTTGCCCTGGGGCCGCGATCTGGAATTCAGAGACATCACCGGAAGTTCCATCAACATGGTGCAGCTCAAACCTGAACCTGTGCTGCAGTAATGCCTGAAAAAGGCCACCCTTGAGCTGATTTTCACTTCATGCGCTGGTTTTCAAAAACAAATCAACAACAACACCGTTTAAAGCAGGCCCTCTTTCCCAAATTTCTGACCCCTGACTGTGAATTCTCTGGTGATTTTTCTTAATGTCAATTTGTGTGAATTGTATTGCTGTAGAAATGCCAAACATCAAAACTCAATCCATTGACATACCCCTGATGACTCAGGGGTTTTTGCTGTTTACTGTTTCTCTATGGGTCTGGTGAAACCTGTAGAGCAAGCAAAACCACAGCCTCCGCCTGCAAGAAGAGGCTGGATCAGGCTGGAGATGCAACCATCCACATTACCTGTAGATTTGCGTCAGCAAATTGGGTTTGCCTTCAACCAGTGAACCATTGACCACCAGGTTTCCATCCGGGGTCCAGGACAGGTGGTAAACCTTGGATTGCAGAGGATAGGCTCCAGGAAGCAATTTGCGGTTTTTTACATCAAAGAAGTAAATTTTCCCTGTTGAGCCATTTGCAAAAGCCAGGATTCGGCTGTCCTGCGAAAAAGCTGCGGTTGAAACATTTTTGATGGGCAGGCTGATGCGGCTCAGGCTTCTGGTGTCCAGCACATCCAGGGAGTCTTTGTTCACCACTGCGGTGAGCGTGCTGTCCAGAGAAGGCACCAGTTCCAGTTCACCCGAATGTTCCTGAGCAAAGAGCACCTTGCCGGTTTTGAAATCAATGTTCAGCAGCATGTCTTTCAGTTTTCGTTCTGTGTTTTGTGGGGTGGGGAAATGGACATCGACCATGGAGGAGAGGATGCCCTGAGCAGACCACATCACACGGTCCAGGGGTTTGGTCTGGATCAGGATTTTTTCAAGCTCCAGTGTGCCAGCGCTGAACACGTATCCCGTGGAGAACAGCCTGTGGTTGTTGTGACCAAGCAGATGCTCACCGTCTGCACTCAACAGCAATCCAGTCAGCGAAGGGGCTTGATGGGATGCGGTGCTTGTCACCTTGAGGTCTGGCGTCAGGCGCACCAGCGTCTGGCTCATGGCGCCCGATTGTTGTAAAGCAATCAAGCCATATTTCTGAGAACGAACAAAATTGCCAGTGGGTGCTTCTGTGAGGTCAAGGCTTGTTCCAGGTTTGCCATCCAGCCGATTGAACCTGTGAAGGGCATAACCATCGTTAAGGTAATAATTCCCCTCAAGCTTTTCAATGGGCTGTTCTGGGGTGAAAGGCAGTTTTTTGCTGCTGATGTTCTTCAGAACACTGGTTTTCTTGAGATCAGGCTTGACCACCACCGTTTTCAGTGCAGGGACAGGGATCTTTGGATCGAAAGTCAAATCAAAAGAAACCAGAGATTGAAATTTTTCGGGGTTGTTTTTGAAAGGCAAAAGTGTCATTTGGTAACCCAGACCCGAGCTGTGACTGGCTTTGATCCGCCACCCTCCATCTGGATTGGATTGCATGGATTGCAGTTTGAATTGCAAGACATCATAAAGTGGATTTCCGATGTATTTCTCAGCCAGGGTTTTCCATTCATCCACGGCCAGAGGAGTCACAAAGCAACGCCAACTTTTGGTGGTGGTTGGACATGCAGAAAATCCTGTGTTTGCCAGAAGAAGGATGCCAAAGGTGTGCTGATATGCGATGCGCTCCTGAACATCCTGTGCAGAGATTGAAAAAGCTGTAGATCCCAGAGCAAACATCACGCCAATCAAAAGTTTTTTCACATCTGTCATTACAGCACCTGGCTGAAGTTTAGGCAAGCTGGTGGCTTCAAGACCCAAAAACGGAACACCCCCGAGAATCCTCGGGGGTGTTTGCACTCCGGTACTTTTTTGAAGTTCCTCAGGCAGCCATGCTGCATGCTGAGGGTCTTCTGGTCGCGCAAGCGACCGGAAGATTATTTGATTTCGACTTTGGCGCCAGCAGCTTCGAGGGAAGCTTTGACTTTCTCGGCTTCCTCTTTGTTGACGGCTTCCTTGATGGCGCCACCTTTTTCGGTGAGGTCTTTGGCTTCTTTGAGGCCCAGACCGGTGATGGCACGCACTTCCTTGATGACGTTGATTTTGTTGGCGCCAGCGTCAATCAGGACAACGTCGAATTCGGTCTGCTCTTCTTTCACTTCAACAGCAACAGGACCGCTCTGGGCAACAGCAGCGGTGACGCCCCACTTCTCTTTGAGGGTGTCGATCAGATCGGCGAGTTCGAGAATGGTGGCCTGTTCCAGCAATTCAATGACTTGGTCTTTGTTAAGAGCCATGGTGGTTCCTCCAGGGAAATGTCGTTACACGACAGAGAGAGTTCTTAAACCGAGGTCTGAACAGTTCTGAATTAAGCAGACTGTTCGAGCTTCTCTTTGTAGGCTTCGAGGATGCCCACAAAGTTGGACATGTGTCCGGCAAGGGTGCCAACGAGCAGTGCGCGCTGGTCCTGCAGGGTGCCCAGGGAAGCAATTTTGGTGACGGTTTTGGCGTCAATTTTGACACCGTTGAGCAGACCGGCCTTGGCGGCAGGAATGCCTTTGTCGTTGCCTTTCGCGGCATCGGCGAGCACCTTGGCGGCTCCGGCGGGGTCCTTGTCGGCAAGAACCACAGCGCTGGGGCCGTGCAGGATGTCGGCGAAGTCATGTCCGCCGTCCTTAAGGGCCAGACGCACCAGGGTGTTCTTGGCGACGATCATCTGGCAGCCCTTTTCGCGCAGTTCCCTGCGGAGTTTGCTGATCTGACCGGCGCTCAGGCCCTGGTAGTCGACGACGTAGAGGGTCTCTACGCCACTTAAGGACTCGCGGAGCGCGGCGAGGCTGGTGATGTTACGGGGATTCGCCACTGTTGTCTCCTTTGCTACTCGGGGACAGGGGTGCTTTGCACCTTTAAAACAGTCCGTGTGCAGAGTGACCCACACACGGAAACCGTTCTTGTCACTCGGCAGGATCTTTAAACCTTGGCAGGTCCCTGCTGTCTTCGTTGCCAGATTGTGAAGTGCAAATGCACCGGGGTGCCTGTAGAGAGGCGTTGTTGCATTCCCTTTGGGGAACCATCCCTTTGTTAAGGGGACCGCCTGACGCTTGCGCTCAGGCAGGGGGATCTTACTGTGCGCTGTAAGCCAGAGCGATGGAAGGACCCATGGTGGTGGTCAGGAACACGCTCTTGACGTAGATGCCTTTGGCAGCGGCGGGTTTGGCGCCTTCCAGGGCAGTGAACAGGGCACGGGCGTTCTCGACCAGCTTCTCGGGGGAGAAGTCAGCCTTGCCGATGGGTGCGTGCACCACACCGGTTTTGTCGTTGCGGAACTCGATGCGACCGGCTTTCAGGCTTTTGACCATGCCAGCCACGTCCAGACCCACGGTGCCGCTCTTGGGGTTGGGCAGCAGGCCACGGGGACCGAGCAGACGGGCCAGTTTTTTACCAACTTCAGCCATCACATCAGGGGTGGCAACCAGAGCATCGAAGTCCAGGAAGCCGCCAGAGATGCGGTCGATCAGTTCTTCTGCACCGAAAATGTCGGCTCCGGCAGCTTCAGCTTCCTGGAGTTTGTCACCTTTGGTGATCACGGCCACGCGCACAGAGCGACCGGTGCCGTGGGGCAGGGCCACAGTGCCACGGACGTTCTGGTCGGACTTGCGGGGGTCGATGCCCAGACGCAGGTGCACTTCCACGGTCTCGTTGAACTTGGCGCTGGCGATTTCTTTCACCAGTGCGGTGGCTTCTTCGATGGTGTACTGCTTGTTGCGGTCCACTTTGGAGACCAGGGCCTTGTAGCGTTTACCGTGCTTAGGCATTGGGGGCCCCCTCGATGGTCACGCCCATGCTGCGGGCGGTGCCCATGACGATTTTGGCGGCGGCCTCTAAGCTGCCAGCGTTCAGGTCGGGCATTTTGGTTTCAGCAATCTTCAGCACCTGTTCGTAGCTGAGCTTGCCGACTTTGGCTTTGTTGGGGGTGGCGCTTCCCTTGGCGATGCCGGAAGCCTTGCGGATCAGGTAGCTCATGGGAGGGGTTTTGGTGATGAAGGTGAAGCTGCGGTCCGCGAAAATGGTGATTTCCACGGGGATGATGGCATCGCCCTTATCGGCGGTGGCAGCATTGAACTCTTTGCAGAAGCCCATGATGTTGGCGCCGTGTTGACCGAGGGCGGGACCTACTGGTGGGGCAGGGGTTGCCTTACCAGCAGGAAGCTGAAGCTTCACAAATCCGGTGATTTTTTTCATTCTGTTCCTCCTTAGCTCCCCTCAGGTTCTGCGCAGTGTGGTGTCACAGTCCTGTGGGTGAAACGCTAAGATTTAAGACTTCTGTACCTGTGCGAAATCCAGCTCGACGGGGGTTTCACGCCCGAAGATCGAGACCAGCACTTTGACTTTGGCGCGCTCCAGGTTCACTTCTGCAACCACTCCAGTGAAATCACTGAAAGGCCCAGCGGTGACACGGACCATGTCGCCATCTTTGAAAGCCACTTTGGGTTTGGCTTTCTCCACCTTCTGTTTTTCCGCCACGCCCACGCTTTGCAGCAGGCGATCCACTTCCTCAGGGGAGAGGGGAACGGGTTTGGTGGCTGTGCCCACGAAGCCCGTGACACCAGGGGTGCCGCGCACCACTTCCCAGGACTCGCCCAGCTCGCCGGGGTTGTACGGATCATCCACATCCATCTGAACGAAGATGTATCCGGGGAAGAGTTTGCGTTTTACGGTTTCTTTCTTGCCGCCTTCTTTGATCTCGACGGCTTCTTCGGTGGGCTGGAGCACCTGAAAGATCATCTGCCCCCACATGCCATAAGCTTTGGCACGCTTTTGCAGGTTGTCTTCGACGCGGTCTTCCTGACCCACGTAGGTGTGAACGGCGTACCATTCGATGCTCATTTCAGCAACGCTCCCATGCCGAGGTGGAAGAGACGGTCCATGCCCCAGATGAGAAGGGTCATGAAAATCACGAAGATGAAGACCGTTTGGGTACCCTCAAGCACCTGGACTCTGGTGGGCCAGTTCACTTTTTTCAGCTCGTCACGAGCTTCCTGGAAGTACCGAACGATCCCTTGCATGATCAGATCTTCTTCTCTTTGAAGGCAACGTGCTTCTTGGCAACGGGGTCGTATTTTTTCAGCTCAAGTTTGGCCTGGGTGTTGCGGCGGTTCTTGGTAGAGGTGTAGTAGAACCCGGTGCCAGCAGTGGACTCCAGTTTGATCTTGATGCGTGGACCTTCTTTGGCCATGGTGACTTTCTCCTTTCGTTTGCCCTTGGGCAAACTCCCAGTCCTGCACCTGCTTGTGCAAGCCGTCTGGTGTCGGGTCTGCATTGCAGACAACAGTCCCGATTATTTCATGGATGGACAGAGAATGCAAGCGCTGGAGAAAGGTGTTACTGCTGTCGTAAATGTAATGGCTGAGACATCAAAAAACCTCCCCGAAGGGAGGTTCAAACTTTAAGGGTTTGGATTACTCGAGGACTTTGGAAACCACGCCTGCACCAACGGTCCGGCCACCTTCGCGGATGGCGAAACGCAGACCTTCTTCCATGGCGATGGGCTTGA